>NZ_JCADBQ010000019.1:0-102938 GCF_059359355.1 Micromonospora sp. ZG13 | reverse complement strand
CTAGCCGTGCGCTACGAGGCCACCCTGACCATCGCGGCCATCAACCAGTACCTCCGGGACATATGAAACACGGGCTAGCAGCGGTGGACAGCAACGATTGCAGATCATGAGGGGCCGCCTTGGCTGTACAGCCCTTCGTACAGCCAAGGCCGCCCACTGACGCCGACGTTGCCCGACAACGACGGACGGGCTGACCAGGAGCGCCATCACCTGACCAGCCATCCACGATCTCCTTCTAATCTGAAGGCCCTTGTGCCGTCTGGCGTTCAGCCCTGCCAGCGTGTTGAGTCAAAGCCCATGAAGGAGTTCCGGCTTCATTCACGCCACTGCCCTCACGGCCAGCCCGATGGGGTGCGCCGGCTCGACATCGACACCGACTACGGCGCCTTCCCGGTCTGGACCCGGGTCACGCTGCCCCCGGTGCATGGCCGGCCGCCGAGAGAGGTGTGTGCCTCCGTTGGCCCCGAGCACCTACAGATCTCCGCCGAGCTGGCTGCCGACCTGCAGGCCTGGGCGAGCTGGCAAGACCAACACCAACACGCCGCATGGCGTGGACCGAGCGACAAACCGGAGCCCTCGACCGACGAAGATCAGGCGCGTTGGCGTGCCAACGGCCGGATTCTCGCTGAACGCTTGGCGCGAGAGACCGGCGATGAGGTCGTTTACCAGTGGCCCTCAGACGGCAGAGATCCGGAGTGCACCTATTGCGGAACCGGCGGCTCTCGCACGGTCCGCATCCAGTCCGCAAGAGGGTGACGGAAGGCGAGGAAGTGGTGTGAGACGTCGAGAGCCGTTTCCGCTGCTGGGTCTGCTGCACCGGCAGGTGACAGGTGTAGTCACGCGGCCTGATTGGCCGGTGGGTGCATGATGGTCTCGAATTCAACAGGGGTCAACCGGGACAGTGACCGCTGGCGTCGGCGGCGGTGGTAGGTCCGTTCGATCCAGGTCACGATCGCGATCCGTAGTTGCTCGCGGGTGGTCCACGATCGGCGGTTTAGGACGTTGTTCTGCAGGAGTCCGAAGAAGGACTCCATGGCGGCGTTGTCGCCGGCGGCGCCGACGCGGCCCATCGATCCGACCATGTGGTGACGGTTGAGGGCCCGGACGAACTTCCTGGACCGGAATTGGGATCCGCGGTCGGTGTGCAGGATGCAGCCGGCCAGGTCACCGCGTCTGGCGGCGGCGTTGTCCAGCGCGGCGACGGCCAGGCGGGACTTCATCCGCGAGTCGATGGAGTAGCCGACGATGCGGTGGGACCAGACGTCCTTGATCGCGCACAGGTAGAGCTTGCCCTCGGCGGTGTGGTGCTCGGTGATGTCGGCCAGCCACAGTCGGTTCGGGCCGTCGGCGGTGAAGTCCCGGCGCACGAGATCGTCGTGCACCGGTGGGCCTGGCTTGCCGCCCTTGCCGCGACGCTTGCGCTTGCCGAACGTGCTCCACCAGCCGTTACCGGAGCAGATCCGCCACGCGGTGCGGTCGGCCATCGGCTGTCCCGCATCGCGGGCCTCGTCGACCAGGAATCGGTAGCCGAACTCCGGATCATCACGGTGGGCGTCGAACAACGCGTTGGCCCGATACGCCGCCACCTGCTCGGCGCTGGTGACGGGTCGGGCCAGCCACCGGTAGTAGGGCTGACGAGCGATGTTCAATACCCGGCACGTCACCGCCACGGGGATCCCGTCGGCGGCCAGCTCGCTCACGAGCGGGTAGAGCCTTTTCCCGGCAGGTGCGCCTGCGACAAGTAGGCAGCGGCCCGGCGCAGGACCTCGTTCTCCTGTTCCAACAACCTGATCCGCTTGCGCGCCTCGCGCAGCTCGACGGACTCGCTGCCGGCCGTCCCGGGCGTGGCGCCGGTGTCGATGTCGGCTTGGCGCAGCCACTTGAACAACGTCATCGGGTGCACCCCGAAGTCCTTCGCGATCTGCTCGACCGTTACGCCTGGCTCGCGGTCACGGGCCACCCGCACGACATCGTCGCGGAACTCCCGGGGGTAGGGCTTGGGCACAGCAACATCCTTCCAGCCCGCCGTCAGGGCAAGCCATCTCAGATGTCACCTATCGGTGCAGCAGACCCAGCTGATGGAGCGCGGCTAGGACGTGTCCTGTCGATCTCGTAGTGGTTGATCGTTGACGATGCGCCGGTGGTACGTCGTGGTGAACTCACCGACGAGGCGTGGGCGGTGATCGCGCCGCTGCTTCCCGAGCCGGGTGGTTCGCGGGGGCGGTGGCGGGATCACCGACAGGTCATCAACGGGATCTTGTGGAAGCTGCGCACGGGTGCGCCATGGCGTGACCTGCCGGAACGCTTCGGGCCGTGGAAGACCTGCCACGAACGGCTGCGCCGCTGGATGGCCGACGGGACGTGGGATCGGATCCTCGCCGCCGCGCAGGTGTACGACGACGGCACACCGGTGCAGTGGACGGGTGTGGTGCGCCAGTCGTTCCACAAGTACTGACGGCGCGCCAGCGAGGAGGCGCGGTGGGGGCGACGGCGTCGCCGCCCCCACTGTCACGTCCGGGAAGCGACGCCGGCGGAGCGAAACGTCGGCATTGGCGGTTGGTGAACGACTGCTATCCCGGGCGGCGGTCGGCCGCAGATCATTGCCCGGAGATAGATATGAGTCACTCTCACCTCTGGGTGGAACGCCCGGGCGCGGAGGGCGAGATGTCGGCACGGCAGCCGGGCGTACCGAAGGCCCGACTCCGCGTCCCCGGAGGAACTCTCATGCCCCGTCCCCCACTCCGCGCCCGGCTCGCGGCGCTCACCGCCGCGGCCCTGACCGCGAGCGTACTGACCGTCACCCCGCCGTCACCGGCGCTGGCCGCCAGCACGTTCGCCGCCAACGACTACTGCCTCGGCCAGTGCGCCGACATCCTGCCCCCAGGGCAGAACGGCAACGCCACGCTGGCCGCCATCCTGGCCCACCAGGCGCTCGGCACCCGCCCCGCGCACTCCAGCGACCAGCTCGACGAGTACGCGAACCTGGTCTACAACTACGCCGGGCTGACCGACGAGCAGATCGCCCACTTCTTCAACGACGCCTCCTTCGGCGTCCCCGCCGCGCAGGTCGAGAGCACCGTCTCGCCGCGCGCCGACGTCACCATCGTGCGGGACAAGGCCACCGGCGTCCCGCACGTCACCGGCACCACCCGCGCCGGCACCATGTTCGGCGCCGGCTACGCCGGGGCCCAGGACCGGCTCTGGGTGATGGATCTGCTGCGGCACGTCGGCCGCGGCAAGGTCACCTCGTTCGCCGGCGGCGCCCCCGGCAACCGGGAGCTGGAGCAGAGCGTCTGGGCCAACTCGCCCTACACCGAGGCGGACCTCCAGGCCCAGGTGGACGCGCTGCGTACCAAGGGCGCCCGGGGCCAGCAGCTCTACACCGATGTGGTCGACTACATCGCCGGCATCAACGCCTACATCGACAAGTCGATCGCCGACGACAACTACCCCGGCGAGTACGTGCTCGCCGGCGCCGGCAAACCGAAGCACTTCACCACGACCGATCTGATCGCCACCGCCGGCGTGATCGGCGGCCTCTTCGGCGGGGGCGGCGGCAGCGAGATCCAGTCCGCGCTGGTCCGGGTGGCCGCCCGGGCCAAGTACGGCGCCACCGAGGGCGACCGGGTGTGGGCGGCGTTCCGGTCGCAGAACGATCCGGAGACCGTGCTCACCCTGCACGACGGGCAGAGCTTCCCGTACGGCGCGACGCCGCCCGGTGCGACCAGCGCGGTGCTCCCCGACGCCGGCACGGTGGTCGCCGAGCCGCTCGCCTACGACCAGACCGGCGGGGCCGCCGCGCGCACCGGCGCCAGCACCGCCACCCAGGAGCTGATCGGCGGCCTGGCCAACCTGCGCGCACACGGCATGTCCAACGCGGTCGTGGTCTCCGGACGGCACACCACCACCGGCAACCCGGTCGCCGTGTTCGGCCCGCAGACCGGCTACTTCGCCCCGCAACTGCTGATGCTCCAGGAGTTGCAGGGCCCGGGCATCAGCGCGCGCGGCGCCGCGTTCGCCGGGCTGAACCTCTACGTGCTGCTCGGCCGCGGCCAGGACTACGCCTGGAGCGCGACGTCGGCTTCCCAGGACCTCACCGACACGTACGCGGTGCCGCTGTGCACCACCGACGGCAGCGCTCCGACGCTGCGCACCAACCGCTACCTCTACCACGGACAGTGCCTCGCCATGGAGACGCTGGAGCAGCGCAACTCCTGGTCGCCGACGCTGGCCGACTCCACCCCGGCCGGGTCCTACACGCTGCGCGCGCTGCGCACCAAGTACGGGCTGGTCGCCTACCGGGGGCTGGTGAACGGGCAGCCGACCGCGTTCACCAAGCTGCGCTCCACCTACCGGCACGAGGCCGACTCGGCGATCGGCTTCCAGGCATACAACGACCCGTCGGCGATGGGCAGCGCGGCGGCGTTCCAGGCGTCCGCCGCGAGCGTCGGGTACGCCTTCAACTGGTTCTACGTCAACTCCACCGAGGCGGCGTACTACAACTCCGGCTCGAACCCGGTCCGCCCGGCCACCCTCGACCCGAACCTGCCGGCGAAGGCCGAACCGGCGTACGAGTGGGTCGGCTGGAACCCGGACACCAACGACGCCACCTACGCCCCGCCCTCGACCCACCCGCAGTCGGTCAACCAGGACTACTACGTGAGCTGGAACAACAAGCAGGCGCGGGACTTCGGGGCGGCGGACGGCAACTTCAGCTTCGGCTCCGTACACCGGGGTCAGCTGCTCGACGGTCCGGTGCGCGCGGCGATCGCCCAGCGCAAGCTCGGCCGCGCCGACGTCGTCAAGATCATGGCGGACGCGGCGGTGACCGACCTGCGCGGCCAGCAGGTCCTCGGCGACCTGCTGCGGGTGCTCGACAGCGCGCCGGTCACCGACCCGGCGCTGGCCGACGTGATCGGCAAGCTGCGGACCTGGCAGCAGGCCGGCGCCCGGCGGGTGGAGACCACGCCCGGCTCCAAGGTCTACCAGCACGCCGACGCCATCCGGATCTTCGACGCGTGGTGGCCGCTGCTCGCCTCGGCGCAGTTCCGCCCCGGCCTCGGGCCGGACCTCTACGCCGCGCTGGTGGACGCCATCGAGGTCAACGAGGCGCCGTCGGGTGGCCAGAACGGCGGGCGCGACGGCGCCGCGAGCTGGGCGTTGCAGGGTCAGGCGCACAAGGGCTCGGCGTTCCAGTACGGCTGGTGGGGCTACGTCGACAAGGACCTACGCACCGTGCTCGGCGACCCGGTGGCCGGCGGCCTCGGGCGGGCGTACTGCGGCGGCGGCGCCCTGGCCGCGTGCCGGACGGCGCTGCTCGGCGCGCTCGGACAGGCGGTGGCCGTGCCGGCCAGCACCGTCTACCCGGGCGACAAGTCCTGCTCCGCCGGCGACCAGTGGTGCGCCGACTCGATCGCCCACTCCGGGCTCGGCGGCATCACCCACCCGGTGATCGCCTGGCAGAACCGCCCCACCTACCAGCAGGTCGTCTCGTTCCCGGCCCGCCGGGGCGACGACGTCACCAACCTGGCCCAGGGGCGCCCGGCCACCGCGTCGAGCACCCAGTTCCTCACCAGCCACACCCCGGGCAAGGCGGTCGACGGCAGCCTGAGCAGTCGCTGGGCCAGCAGCTACAACGACAACCAGTGGCTCCGGGTCGACCTCGGGGCGGCCCGCACCGTCAGCCGGGCGGTGCTGCGCTGGGAGTCCGCGTACGGCACGTCGTACCGGATCGAGGTGTCCGGCGACGGCAGCTCCTGGACGCCGGTGTTCGCCACCACCACCGGCAACGGCGGCGTCGACAACGCCACCTTCGCCCCGGTCGCCGCCCGCTACGTGCGGGTGTACGGGGTCGAGCGGGCCACCTCGTACGGGTTCTCGCTCTACGAGTTCGAGGTCTACGGCCGGTGATGCCGAAGGCCGGCCGGCGGGAGCCCCCCGCCGGCCGGCCACCGTCAGGGCAGGTCGACAGCCGCTCGTGCTCACCCTCGCCTCATCGGACAGGGCTCTACGACGTCGGGGCGGGGTCAAAGTGGGGCGGTCAGGTGGACTGCCGGCCGCAGCCGAGTGCCAGGAGCAGGCCGGCGGCGGCGAGGGCGGCTCCGGCGGCGGCGGTGTACGCGGGGAGTTGGGCGGGGATGCCCAGGTGGACGGTGATGCCGAGGATGCGGGACAGGCCCCAGGGCAGCAGCGCGAGGTGGTCGTTCCACACCGTCAGCGCGCGTTCCAGGCCCACCACCGAGACCAGGGCGGACAAGACGCCGAGGGGCACGCCCGCGGCGGTGAGCGTCAGCCCGATGGCGCTTCGGCAGCGCAGGCCGTACCGGTCCCGCAGGACCACGGCCGCGGCCACGAACAGCCAGCAGAACGCCGCGAACGCGACGGTGACGTACGCCGCGCGCAGACCCGGCGCGGTCCAGAAGGCGAACCAGTACCCGCCCGGTCCGCGCCCGGCGAGCGCGGCCAGCAACAGCACGCTGCGCAGCAGCGCGACGCCGCCGACCACGGCCCACAGGTGGAACGGGTCCCGCCGGCCGACGACGAGGCGTACGACGAGGGCGAACAGCGCCCACCCACCGAGGGTGACCAGCAGGTGCGCCGGCGCGGCGAACCAGGTCAGCACGAGCCGGCTCGCCACCAGCACCACGGCCGGGACCAGCCACACCAACACCCGGTCCGCCCGCGCCCCGGGCGTCGGCAGCGCGGCGACCCGCCACGGCCGGAGCGCGCCGAGCAGCAACCCGCGCGCGGCGGCCGCGCCGAACCCGCGCCCGCGCAGGCCGAGCAGCACCACGAGCAGGATCGCCCCGAGCAACGCCCGGGCCGCCCAGGCCATCGCCGGGTCCCGGTCGGCGCGCCGCGCCCCGAGGTCGGCGGCGGTGAAGTTGTACGCGGGCAGGTCCAGGTCGGCGCCGTAGCGCTGGCGGTGCGCGTCGCGTGCGTCGTGGTACGCCGCCGCGGCCAGCCGCCAGTCGTGGCGGGCGGCCGGGGAGCCGGTGTCCAGCCACTGCGCGTGCCGCAGCACCATGGCCCGGTACGCGCCCAGCGTCTCGAACAGGTCGACCTGGTAGTCGAGCGTCGTGGTGAAGCGCCCGCGCAGTTCGGCGTCGCGCCACGTCGCCGGGTCGGTCGCGGCGACCAGGTCGCGCATGCGCCGGGCCAGCGCGACGGCCTGCGTGCCCTCCTCGATCGCCTCGTCGACGCGGCCGCCGGTCACCGCGTAGATGCTGTCCAGCGCGGCGGAGTCGCCGGTCGGGATGTCCCACTCGAAGATCCACATCATGGGCGGTGGTTCCAGCCCGAGCGCCCGCACCGACCGGTCGGCGTACGGGCCGATGTAGAGGCCCTTGGTGACCGCCGGCCGGGACAGCGCCATGGCCTGCCCGATCGCGGCGACGGTGGCCGGGTCGCCGGAGAACGTGCGGTACGCCCAGTCCGCCGTGACCTGCGCCGGGTCGGAGTGCGGGTCCCAGGCCAGCCGGCCGACGGCGTACGTGTTGAGGTCGTAGAGCTGCCAGAAGCCGGCGCGCAGGTACAGCGACATGGGCCCGGCGCGCAGCGGCCCGCCGTCCTGGGTCCAGTTCCACACGCCCTCGACGTTCGGGTTGGCGGCGAGGAACGCGCGCAGCGCCTGGCGGTGCAGCGGGCCGAGGTCGTTGGGCAGCGAGCCGAACGCCTCGAACTCGCGCCGGGCCTGGAACTCCACGATGCGGCGGTGCCCGCCGCTCAGCAGGGTGGTGTTCAGCGGCAGGTGGCTGTAGAAGTCGCCAAGGGTGTACTTGGTGGACACGATCAGGTGCGGGTCGTCGAGCCCGCCGAGCACCTGCGCGTACGACTCCGGGTTGGTGTGCAGGTCGCCGACGGCGCCGACGCCCACCGTCCAGGTGCGGAAGATGATCTCCTTGCCGGCCGGGCCCGCGGTGTCCAGCAGCGCCCGCAGCATCGCGCGCACGGACGTTTCCGTGGTGACCGCGAGCCTTGACGAGTAGTCCCAGCCGGTCCCGGCGTACACCTCGCCGCCCTCGCCGACTCGGACCATCAGGCCGTCGATGAAGGGCATGCTCTCGAACAGCTCGGCCAGACCGGCCTGGTAGACCGCCCACAGCCGAGGGTCGGCCACGTCGAGGCCGCCGACGGTCCGCGTCAGGTACGCCTCCAGCGGGGGCGACACCGCGAGCATGTCGGTCAGCAGGAAGACCCGCACGCCCATGTCCTCGGCGTACCGGAAGACGGGGCCGAACGCCGCGACCATCGCCCGCGCGCGGTCGACGTGCGGGTCGCCGGGCGGGTAGACCGCGCGCCCGTCGCCGACCTTCGCGAACGTGACGTACTCCAGGAAGCCGGGCACGACGATCCCGTTGAATCCCTGCGCCACCGAGTGGTCGACGAACTGCCGGAACTGCGCGTCGATGCGGGCCACCGCGTCGGCGTCCACCCACGGCGCGTCAGGCAACACCGCCGACCCGACCACGTCGGTGTTCAGGCCATAGTCGTCGCCGGCGGCGAAGGCGGCCGGGTCGGGCTCGCGCCCCACCGAGCCCGCGTCGGTCAGCCGCAGGCCGAGCCGGGGAATGACCACCCGACCCGCGTCCGCCGCGGGGAGCGCCTCGGCACCGGAGCGGATCCGGTCGGCCAGCCGGTACATCCCGGCCGCCACGCCCGCGACGTCGCCGCCCTGGACGGCCAGCTCGGCGCCATGCACGTCGAGCCGGTACGACTCGGGCGCCCCGCCGAGGGTGGCCAGCACGCGCGCCCGCAGCGTGGTCACCGCCGACAGGTCCGGGGCCGCGACGGCCGCGCCGGTGCCCGGCGCGGCCGTCGCGGCCCTGGCCGGGCGCGGCGCGGCGGGGGTGAGCACCGGCCGGGGCAGGCCGCGGGAGACGACCGCGTCGGCCACGGCGGCCGCGGCCTTCCTGACGCGCGGCTCGTCGGGCACGATGAGGGACGCCAACGGCGGGACCGGTGCGGGCGCCCGCACCGGCGCGGCGACGGCGTCCTCGCGCGGCACGGCGGCGGGGGTGTGGCTCAGCCCCAGCGTGTGACCGACCCCCCAGGCCGTGGCCGCGCCGAGCGCCAACAGGACCGCCGCGGCGACGAGCAGCGGGTACGGCCTGCGGGCCCGAGCAACGTGAGTCACGCTCGCATGGTAGTGGCCCACCGGCCCCGTCCTCGACGTGCGGAAGGGCTCCCTCAGTAGCAGCGAACTGTGGGGCCAGCGCGACTGTCACCAGGCGAGTCGTCCGGCAGATGGGCAACGCCGAGTAGTGCCTGGCGTCGCGCATCGGGTCGCCGCCGTCGCGATCGTTGCTGGCTACGTCCGGCTGGTCTTCGCCTGACCCGGACCGGCGATCAGAGCTGCACCGGAACGTCGATCACCTGGATCGGCTCCTGTTTCCAGGCCGCCAGCAGACCGTTGACCACTTCGACCGTGTCCGTCCAGCCGGCACGGCCACTCAGACCGGCGGCCAGCAGGGTCGACGGGACCTGCCCGGCGCGCAGCAGCTGCTGCCAGCCCGCGACGTCGAGCTGCAGGTATTCCAGCGCGGGCAGTTCGGTGACGGCGGGAAGATTGGCGACGACGGCGGATTCGGTGAGCAGGGTGCGCAGCCGGTGGCCGGCCAGCGCGGACAGGTCGGAGGGCACGGCTCCGGCTCTGATGTACAGCACCTCGGTCGTCGGCTGGACATCGGCGAGCGTCTTGCCGCTGTGCGATCCGACCCGCACCAGCAGCCCGCCTTCTGGACCCGACTTCGCCAGGGTGGCGGGCCGCTCGGTGAGCAGCTCGGTCAGCGAGGGCGCCAGCCAGCGGGCACCAGCCGACATCTCGTGGTCCACGAACAGCACCTGGCCGAACGTCCCCTGCGGCCCGGGGGCGAGGTCGACGACGTACAGGTTGCCGCCACCGTCCTCTCCGACCACGAACCACGCCGGCGAGGCCGCCAACTGCTGCATCCGGCTGTGCGGATCGGGCGCGACGACCTCGGTCGCACCGTACTTCCAGGACAGGTACCGGGCCTGCGGTTCCAGATAGGCGCGGGCGGCGGCGTCGGCCAGCGGCACGATCCGCAAGCCGTAGAAACGCTTCCCGTCGGCGGGCTGCAGGACCAGGGTGCCCTCGGCCGCGGCGAGGAAGAGCGCCCGGACGTCATCGGGCAGCGCGACGCCGAGGTCCGCCTCCGCTGCGGCCAGCTCCGACGGGTCGGCCGGCCGCGCGTCCGGCAGCAGCTGTCGGACCAGCGCGGTGACCGTGGCCGCGTCGGCGCCGGCAGAGGAGGCCACGTCGTAGCGGACCGGCTCGCGGCGGTACGGCTCCGGATGCGCTCCGGCGACCAGGTGCACGTCCTCCAGCAGGTCGCTGCCCATCCCGAACGAAACCTGCAGCGCGCTGGGGACGACGCTCACCGCCGCTGCCCCGGAGCGCGTCGTGACGCCGCGCACCGCGACGGCCTGCCCGCCGGTCAGCTCGACCGGCGATCTGAGCATGTCCGTCGGCCGCTCACCCCGCTCCAGGTCCAGCCCGAGGAGGCGGTGGTCGCCGTCGTAGGTGATCGAGCCGCCGACCGCGCCCGGCGGTACGGTCGCCCGGTAACGGCGTTGCGGTTCCGGGTGGCCGCCGCCGTCTTTGGTGACGAGGTCATCTCGGTCCCTGCGCCATCTCTTCCCACAATCATCCCCTCCGCTGACGATGCGATCTTCTGCCGCTGACCGCGCGTCGGAGACGGCCGGACCCAGCCGATGGAGTGCTGCTGCCCGATCGGTCGGCTGCCACGCCGTCGACGCCATTGAATGTCGGCGTTGTGCTGGCGCTCACAGGACTGACGCGTCAGCGGGGTAGCCACGAGGTGTCGCTGGCGGTCAGGCAGCGCGGCGGGCGCGGCGGCGGGCTTGCATGAAGGCTGTGTCGCCGCGTACGCGGTCCCACCAGGACCATGGAACGCTGGTCATGTACCGGCCGATCGATGCGAAGACCGGCGCGGCGTCGGCGTCGCGGCCGGTGCGTGCCAGCCCGTACGCCAGAATGTTGGCGTCGTTGAGCCAGTCGGCGTGGCGGGTGGCCGGTTGGTGGAACCAGCGGGACAGCGCGTTGTCGAGGTCGGACTGCATGGCCGGGTCCTGCCGCCACCGCTGGCTGATGTCGTCGCCCGTGCTGTCCTGGGATGCGCGCTCCTGTTCCCACAGTGCCCACTCGGCGGCGGCCTGTACCGGCAGTACATGCAGCGGCGAGCCCGCGGGCGCCGCGGCGGCGACCGACCGGGCGAAGCCGAACATCGCCTCGTGCGAGCCGCTCCACTTCCTGCAGTGGTACGTCAGCTTGAGTACGTGCCCCTCCCGATGCCAGGGGTCGCGCCGGGTCAGCTCACGCCACGTCTCTTCGACGTCCCCCGGTGGCGTGCTCTGGCCGATCATGAGGTCCAGCCGGTTCACCCACGGAGTGGGATCCTCGGGTGCGAGCCGCGTTGCCAGGTCGTTCACCTGCCGGGCCAGCTCCAGCAGGCGGTTGAATTCGGCCCACTGCTCTCGACGGACGCTGGCGGCCCAGTCCCCGCCGCGCACCTCCCAGGCTCGTGCCATCAGTGACCGGGCGCGTACGAGTTGAGCGTCCGGATTGGTGGGCGTGCGCGCTGCCCAGCGGTCGGTCCAGGCGGCCGCGGTGTCGACCCGGCCGGTCGTAGGGTCGACTCTGGATCCCAGCCCGCCAGCGGTCGATTCGGCCAGCACGCGGACGTAGCGTGCCCGACGGTCGTAGTCACCTCGGGTGGCGGCCAGGGCCTTGCGGGCCGGTTCGATGTCGGAGCCGTACCGCGCCTGCGTGCACGCCTCGCGCAGCACGGCGTCGTCCTGCGCCAGGTTGGTATCGATCTGGCGGGTGAGCAGCCGCCACACGGTCGAGATCACAATCAAGGATGGTAAGCGTCGGCTGCCGTCCACCTCGGGCCTGGACCTGGTCCCGCGCGGGCCTGGCACGCCCCGAACAGCTGAATGCGGCTCAGGTCAAGATCATGCTCTGATGGAGCCCACCAGCCCCGACAGACCGAGACCACTATCGTTCAGCCTGAGCCCACCGGCACCAGGTAACAACCCTCCGGCAAACCGGGGGATCCTCAGGATGTGCCGCGGCACGCAACTGTCCTGGAGGTCGACGATGCCAACGACGGTCCGCTCGTTCCGTACGCCCGACGGCGTGACGCTCGGGGTCGAGCACTTCGGCGATGCGGCGGCGCCCCTCGTGCTGCTCGTGGGCGGCCCGACCATGCTCTCCTGGCCCGACGCGCTCTGCGAGACGCTCGCTCGCGGCGGACGTCACGTCGTGCGCTACGACCTGCGCGACTCCGGCGCGTCGACGACGATCGACCCCGAGGCGCCGGCGTACACGCTGCGCGACCTCGCCGCCGACGCCGCCGCGCTCGCCCGCGGACTCGACGGCCGGCCGGCGCACCTGGCGGGCATCGGCGTCGGCGGCATGGTCGCCCAGGTCGCCGCGCTCGACCACCCGGAGGCGTTCTCGGCACTCGCCCTCGCCGGGACGCGGCCCGTCGCACCGGGCCCGGTCGACGACGACCTGCCCGACCACGACGCGGCGACGATGGGCCGGCGGTTCGCGCTCCCGATGCCCGACTGGTCCGACCGCGCTGCCGTCGCGGAATTCGCCGCCGTCGGCGCAGGGATCCTCGGCGACGACCCCGCCGCGGCGCGCGCGAAGGCCGAGCGCATCTTCGACCGTACGCCGGGCAGGGAGCCCGCGGTCCAGATGGCCAACCAGATGGGCCTGGTGTTCGCCAAGCTGGACTGCAAGCCGCGCTGGCGCGAGCGCCTGCCCGAACTCGCGATACCGGTGCTCGTGGTGCACGGTCGTCGCGACCCGTTCTTCCCGGTCGGCAACGGCGAGGCGCTCGCGCGCGAGATCCCCGGCGCGCGGTTGCTCGTGCTCGAACAGGCCGCGACCGCGATCCCCGACGCGGCCGCCGGTGAGGTCGCGGCGGCGATGCTCGCGCTGTAGACGTCTTCGCGCCGCCACCGCCGCCACCACGGCTACCGGCGTACGCCAAACCGGCGATCACCAGGTCCTGAGACCGGACACCCGGCGGGATCTCCAGGCTCCCACGGTTGGCGCACGGCGGGAGCACCGGCGCGGCGTGGAGGACGCCTGGGCGCGGTACGAGGTGCACGCGTACCTGTCCGGCCTCGCTGCCAGGTCCGGGGAGTAGCAGCCCTCTTGCCGAGACCCGTTCACGAGCGTAGGAAGGACAGCACGCTCCACCCACCGTCGTCGGCCCCTGCATCGGACCACGGTCCGGTGTCGAAGGAGATGCGCGTGACCACACCCAGACGGCTCCGTCTCGCCGTGTCCGTGCTGGTGACCGCAGGCGCCGTCCTGCTCGGCGCGGCCGCCGCCGCGGCGCCACCCGCGTCTCCCGCACCGGCCGGACCCCAGGACTGCGACCCGATCGACCCGACGGCCTGCCTGCTGCCGTTCCCGAACGACTACTTCACCGTGCCGGACCGGAGCAGCCCGACCGGCAAGCGGGTGCGGTTCGCGGCCTCCGCCATGCCCGCCAACGCGCAGGGGACCGCGATCGACCCGACGGAGTGGAACCGGCAGGACGGGTTCAGTCCCGGCTCGCCGATACTGGTGCGGGTGCCCGGCCTCGACGCCGCAGCGAGCGGCATCGCGCCGGTCACCGACATCGGTCGCTCGCTGGCGCCGGACGCGCCGATCGTGCTGCTCGACGCACGCACCGGCAGGCGCACGCCGTACTGGGCCGAGCTGGACGCGCACGCGGCCGGCCAGCCGGAGCGGCAGGTGCTGATCATCCGGCCGGCGGTGGCGCTGACCGAGGGCACCCGCTACGTCGTCGGCCTGCGCGGCCTGCGCGACGGCACCGGTGCGCTGATCCCGGCACCGGAGGGATTCACGGCGTACGTGACCGGCGCCGGCCTCGACCGCAGGGACCGTCGCGCCCCGCAGATGAAGCGGATCCTCGCCGACCTGGGCCGGGCCGGCGTCAAGCGGCACAGCCTCTACCTGGCCTGGGACTTCACCGTGGCCAGCCGGCACGGTCTGACCGGGCGGATGCTGGCGATCCGCGACGGCGCGTTCGCCTCCCTGCGCCGCGCCGCACCCTCGTTCACCGTCACCCAGGTGACCGACTACCCGCCGGAGCAGGAGCCGCTGATCGCCCGGCAGGTGACCGGCACCATCGGCGTACCGTCCTACCTGACCGGTGACGGCGGGCCCGGCTCCCGGCTGCACTACGGGCCGGCCGGCGGCGGTGGGACGCCACCGACGCCGAACGCCCTGCCCACACCGTCCGGCACGACGGTGGCGGCCGACTTCGTCTGCAACATCCCGCGCAGCGCGTCCGCCGCGAGGCCGGCGCACCTCTCGCTCTACGGCCACGGCCTGCTCGGCAGGCCGACAGAGATCAACGCCGGCAACGTCAGGACGATGTCGCACACGTACGACTTCACCTTCTGCGCGACCAGCTGGATCGGCATGGCCGCCGCCGACGTCCCCTACGTGGCCGGCGCCTTCACCGACCTCAGTGCCTTCCCCGCGGTGGTCGACCGGTTGCAGCAGAGCTACCTGAACTTCCTCTTCCTGGGCCGGACGATGATCCACCCGGGCGGGTTCGCCGCCCACCCGGCGTTCCGGGACGCCACCGGACGGCCGCTGATCGACGTGGCCGGCGGGCTGCACTACGACGGCAATAGCCAGGGCGGCATCAACGGCGGCGCGCTCACCGCCATCGCCCAGGACTGGACCCGGTCGGTGCTCGGCGTGCCGGGAATGAACTACTCCACGCTGCTGCAACGCAGCGTGGCCTTCACCCCGTTCCAGACGATCATGGACGGCCACTACCCGGACAAGGTCGACCAGCAGCTGATCCTCGCGCTGTTGCAGATGTTGTGGGACCGCTCGGAGGCCAACGGGTACGCCCAGCACATGACCGACCGGCCGTTGCCGGGCACCCCGGCGCACCAGGTGCTGATGCACGTGGCCTTCGGCGACCAGCAGGTCTCCACGGTCGCGGCGGAGGTCCAGGCGCGCACCATCGGCGCCCGCCTGCACACCCCCGCGCTCGCCGACGGCTGGTCACCGGACGTGCGGCCGTACTGGGGGATCACGCCGATCCGCAGGTACCCGTACGCCGGCTCGGCGATGGTGGTCTGGAACAGCGGCGCGGCGTACGCGCCACCGCCGACGAACCTCGCCCCGGCCGGCCCGGAGTACGGCGACGACTCGCACGAGTTCCCGCGCGCCCAGGCCGCGGCCCAGCGACAGAAGGCGGTCTTCCTGCTCACCGGCAAGGTGATCGATGTCTGTGGGCGGAAGCCCTGCGCGTGACGCGGTGACCCTGTCGGCCCGTGACATGATTCCGCCCATGGGCAGACAGCAGGACACCGGCGGAACCGACCGTCACAGTGGGTCAGGTACCGCCGGGGACGATGCGGCGGGTGGCAGCGTCGACGCGCGGCTCGTCGTCGCGCAGGACCCCGCGACGCCACAGATGACCCTCATCGACCTGGCGTCCGATCCGTCGGCCGTGGTCCGCAAGGCGGTGGCGAGCCGCACCGACGCGCCCGCGCAGGCACTGCGACCGCTGACCCGGGACCGTGACCGTCATGTCCGGGAGGCGGTGGCGAGGAACCCCTCGACCTCGATCGGCAACCTCATGCTCCTCGTGAAGGACGCCGACCGGTGGGTCCGCTGGGCGGTCGCCGGTAACCCGGCCTGCAACGAGTCGATTCGCCGGGTGATGGCGGAGGCTCCCGACAAGGAGCTTCGCGGTCTCCTCGCGGAGACGCGCGAACTGGAGCCAGAGCTGGCCGCGCGGCTGGCCGACGACGTCTCACCCGAGGTACGGGAGAGACTCGCCACCCACACCCACGACCCCGACGTGATCACCGTGCTGATGGCCGATCGCACCGCGCGCGTACGCAAGGGGCTCGCCCGCAACCCGCGGACCACCACCGCCCAGCGCAGCGCACTCGCCCAGGATCCCGTGGTGGACGTCCGGGTCGCGCTGGTGCTCGCGGTCGAGCTGGACGAGGCGGATCTGCGACGCCTGGTCGACGACCGTTCGGTACAGGTGCGGATGGCGATGGCGACGTCGGAGCTGGTTCCGCCGCACATCCGGCAGGCGCTCGGCCGCGACCCCGACGAGATGGTTGCCGGCGCGGCGCGCAACTTCCGCTCGGGAGCGGGCAACGCCACGGTGGTACGGGCTCCGCGCATCGGTCACCGGGCCTCCGGGACCGGCCGGGACCGACCGGGCGGCGCCCGGCGCTGAGGCCGGTTGGCGCCGGGCGCTGAGGCCGGGGCGGCGACCCCGACGCCGTTCCGCGCGGCTTCACACGTGGGCCTCGGGTCGGGCTGGAGCCTGCCGGGTGATCGTGAAGCGGCGGAGTTGGGGAACGAGCGCGGAGACCAGCCCCACTCCGGCGAGGCAGGTGAGCCCGCCCACGAGCAGAGCGGTGCCGCCGGACGCCCCCGTCGCGACCAGTCCCGCACGGAGGCCACCGAGGTGTGGCCCGGCGGCGCCGACGATGTGTTCGAGGGAGGCGATTCGTCCGCGGTGGGTTTCCGGCGTCGACGACTGCACGATGGTGCCACGTGACACGACGGACCAGGTGTCCGCGGCGCCGGCGAGGGCGATCAGGGCGAGCACGACGGGGAGTTGGCTGATCAGGCCGACTCCGGCCAGCGACGCGCCCCAGGCGGCGGCGCAGGCCAGGAGCACGAGGCCGGGGCGGTTGCGTCGGGTGATCAGCCCCGACAGCGCCGAGGCGAGTACGCCGCCGACGGCGAGCGCCGAGGTGAGCAGTCCGAGGATCTGCGGGGATCCGCCGAACCTCTCCTGGTTGATGACCGGGAACAGGGCCACCGGCATGGCCAGCACCGTCGCGGCCAGGTCCACGAGGAAGGCGCCCCGTACGGCCGGGGTGCGCACGGCGAAGCCGATGCCTTCCCGGACCGCGGCGGCGCCGGCTCGCCCGGCCCCCGTGGGTACGTTCGACTCGGGCAGCCCCGCAAGCCCGATCAGCGCGGCGACGAACGTGACGGCGTCGACGGCGAAGCAGACGGTGGTGCCCCACCGTGCGGTGAGGACTCCCGCGACCGCCGGGCCGAGCAGCACCGCGACCTGGAAGGACAGGTGGTTGAGGGCCAGTCCCGCCGCGAGACGCTCGGGGGGCAGCAGTTGCGGGATGAAGGACCGCCGGGCGGGCCCGCCCAGCGCGGAGAGGCTCGATGCGACGGCGACCAGGCCGAACATGGCCCACACCCCGTCGCCGGGCCACAGGGCGATCCCGGTCATGAGCAGACTGGTCACGATCAGGCCGCAGGTGGTGGTCATGGCCAGCCGTCGCCGGTCGACGTGGTCGACGAAGGCGCTGCCGAGCAGCGCGACCGCGATGAGCGGGACGGCGGTGAACAGCCCGAGGAGCCCGACCATCAGGGGGTCGTGGGTGCGGTCCCAGACGTAGAAGGTGGCGGCGAAGCCGCCCAGTTGGCTGCCGAAGCCGGACGCGGTGGTGCCCAGCCACAGACGGCGGAAGGTGGGGTGCCCCCGCAGCGGGCGGATGTCGACCAGTGCGCCGAGGAGACTCATCAGGGGTCTTCCTTGAGGGCCCGGGTCAGGTTGTCGTCGAGCCGCTGCCGGAAGGAGCGCCTGGCCAGAGCGGCGTTGATGTCCTTGACGACCTGGGTGAGCGGGTACGGGATCTCCGCCTCCAGATCCCGCACCGTCGCCTCGGTCGCCCTCCACTCCGCCTGGAGAAGTGGCAGGAGTTCGCGTCCTCGTGCACTGAGCCGGATGCGCCGGGTCCGGCCGTCGCTGCCCTCCGCGCTGTCCACGAAACCGGCGGCGCGCATCGCGGCGGCCGTCTGGCTCATCGCCGAGTGGGTCACCTCGACGGCGGTCGCCAACTCCTGGATCGTCATCGACCCGTGCCGGCCCAACTGGATCAGGGGGCCCACGAAACGGTTGCGCAGCCCGGTGATGCCGGCCTGGTCGTACAACTGCGCGATGTCCTGATCCATCGCGTGCAACATCTGCCACAGCGGACGCCAGTGACTGTCGAGGAGATCGGGGTTGTCGGGCTGTCCATCACCGTCTGCCACCCCGGCACTGTACCGGAGATATATAAGAACTGTTACAACGGTCGCCGGGAGTCCGGATGGGGCGCCGGCGCCGCCGGCAGCCGGCCGTCCGGCGCCCGCACCCCGGCGCAGGCGTCGCCGGTGGTCGATCGCCCGGAGCCCGCGTTCGGCGGAGGCGCCGCCGGCACGTGGTCGCCCGGTGTTTGCTGTCCCCATGAGCTTCCCGTCGCACCGGCAGCGTCGCCGTCGGCAGTCCCGGCGACCGGTGGCGCGGCTGGACGCCGACCGGTACATGCTGGTGATGCTGATCGGCTTCGGCGGTGCGGTCCTCGGCACCCGCGCGTTCCTGGCGCTGACCGGCTATCCGCAGGTCGGCGGCGGCACGTTGCACATCTCGCACGCCCTGTGGGGCGGCCTGTCGTTGTTCGTCGCCTCGCTCGTCCCGCTGCTCGTGGTCGACCGGGCGGCGCTGCTCTGGGCGGCGCTGCTGGCCGGGGTCGGTGCGGGGCTCTTCATCGACGAGGTCGGCAAGTTCATCACCGCCGACAACGACTACTTCTTCCCCGCCGCCGCGCCCATCGCCTACGCGGCCTTCCTCATCTCGGTGTGGCTGTACGTGCGCGCCCGCAGCACGCGCGTCGAGGGCAGGCGGGCGCAACTGCACGCCGCGCTGGAGCTGCTCGGCGAGGCGGTCGACGGCAGGCTCGGCAACCGCGACCGGGCGCAGCTGCGGCGACGGCTCGGCATGGCCGCCGCGGGTCCGGACGGCGACCATCTGCGGCCGCTGGCCGTCGCGCTGCTGGAGCTGAGCCGGCCCGGGACGCTGCCGCCGTACGAGCACCGGTCGGGGTGGTTCTTCCGGACGGCGGTGGCCGTACGGGCGTGGCTGGCGCGTTCGCTGACCCCGGTTCGGCTGCGCGTCGGGCTGGTCGTGGCACTCGGGCTGCTGGGCGTCGCCGCCCTCAGCGACCTCACCACGATCGTCGCGGTGGCCGTCGACCTGCGCGACGGCACCACCGGTGGGGTGCTCACCACCGCCAACGAGTACGCCCGCGTCGACATCCAGGACCGCCGCGGGGTGCTGCTCCTGCTCGTCCGGGCGCTGCTGGACGTCTGCGTGGGTGCCGCGCTCATCGTGGCCGCCGGGCTGCTGCTGCGCGGAGTGGCGCGTCGGGCCGTCGAGATCGCCCAGGCCGGCCTGCTCACCTCCCTGAGCGTGGTGAACCTGCTGGTGTTCTACCTCGACCAGTTCGCCGCCGCCGTCAGCGCGCTGGGTCAGCTGACGGTCCTGCTCGCGGTGCGGCGCTACCAACGGCTGGTCGACCAGCCGGCGCGGGACGACCGGTCCGGCGGGCCCGACGGCGCCTGAACGAGCGGCTACCCGTCCGGCGCCGAGGTCGCCCTCGGGGGACGACAAGCACGATCCTGGCGGTGAGTCGACGCGCCACCGGCAGCTTCCCGGGGGAGCGGGTCAGGGGGCCGACCGGTGCGCCTCGACGGCCTGACCCATGCGGGTGACGGCCTCGGTGAGAACGGCCGGCGAGGTGGCGAAGTTCAGTCGTACGAAGCCCGCCCCGCCGGTGCCGAAGACGTGCCCGGAGCTGAGGGCGACCCGTGCCCGGTCGAGGAACATCCTCGCCGGCCCGGCGACGTCGCTGACCACGCCGGGCTCGTCCGGCTGCTCCGTGGCGATGCCCAGCGCGGTGCAGTCCAGCCAGGCGAGGTAGGTGCCCTCGGGGCGGCGGTGCGCGACGGACGGAAGGTGCTTCGCCAGCAGCGTCGCGAGCAGCGTGCGGTTGCCGTCGAGACCGTCAAGCAGGAGGTCGAGCCACGGCCCGCCGGCGCGGAACGCGGCGGTGTGGGCGACGACCCCGAGGTGGCTCGGCCCGTGGCTGACCTCCTCCGGCATGCGGCGCAGGTCGGCGACGGCCCGTGGCCCGGCGACCGCGAGCGCGGCCTTGAGCCCGGCGAGGTTCCACGCCTTCGAGGCGGAGGTCAGCGCGAACCCGTTCTCGGCGCCGGCCACCGTCAGGTACGGGGTGAAGTGCGTCCCCGGCAGCACCAGGGGGGCGTGGATCTCGTCGGAGATCACCCGTACGCCGTGCCGGTCGGCCAGCTCGGCGACGGTCTCCAGCTCGTCGCGCCGGTGCACGACGCCGGTCGGGTTGTGCGGGTTGCACAGCAGGAATGCCGGCCGGCGACCGCGGGAACGCGCGCGGCGGAAGGCCTCGTCGAGGGCGGCGGGGTCCATGCGCCGGTCGGGCCCGAGCGGGGCCTCGATCACCTGCCGGTCGGCGTGGGTGGCGAAGGCGTAGAAGGGCGGGTAGACGGGGGAGCAGAGCACGACCGCGTCGCCGGGATCGGTGACGAGCCGCAGCACCTCGACGACGCCCATCATCACGTCGGGCACGAGCGTGGTGCGCTCGACGCGGAAGTCGTGCCACCCCCAGCGCCGGGCGGCGAAGTCGCCGAGCGCCTCGGCGTACGCCGTGCCGTACGCGTAACCGGTGTCGCCGAGGTCGACCGCGCGGCGCAGGGCGTCGGCCACCGGGGGCGCGAGGGGTACGTCCATCTCCGCGACCCACAGCGGGAGCACGTCCGGCGGGTACATGCGCCACTTCACGCTGGTGCGCTGCCGGAGTTCGTCCACCGTGAGCAGGGTCAGCGGGTTGCGGGTCGCCGAGGCGTCGGCGGAGGGGCCGGGGCTTGCCATGCCGCCCACCCTAGGCCGTCCGTCGCCGCCCCGGCGACCGGCGGCATCGCCGCCCGGCACCCGCCGCCAGGGCCGACGCCTCGGCGTCGGCGTGTGCCGCTACCAGCGGTTGCGTGCCTCCTCGGCCCAGCCGACCAGGCCGTCCAGGTCGATCCGCTCGCCGTCGTCGGCCGCCGCCCAGCCCGTGAAGTGCCCGAAGCACTGGTGCGTCTCGTTGGCGAGCACCCCGACGTTGGTCCGGGAGATCTTCTCGTGGAACGGGTGGAACCGCACCGCCACCCGTTCGCCGTCGATCCGCCACGGCCGCAGCCAGTCGGCGCGGTCGTACTCCCAGCGCAGCTCGTTGCCGATCTTGTGCAGCCGGCCGTCGACGAAGACGCCGTTCTCGGTCGAGCCGGTGCCGTCGGTCCACCTGCCGCCGAGCTGGATCGCCCGGCCCGGGCCGCTGCCGGCGGCCCAGTTCCAGCGGACGGCGTACGGCCATTTGCCGCGGCCGTGGTCGAGGACGGCGAAGGAGTCCGCCTCGGCGACGGCATGCCGCACCCCGTCGACCCGCAGCGTGCCGCGTACCGGTCGGCCGAGGTCCTTGACGGTGTACTGGAACCGGCGGGTGCTCCAGGGCACCACCACGCCGAGCGACTCGTGCCCCGCCGGCAGCGGCACCACGAGGTCGACCTCCAGGTTGGGGGCGCTGGCGCGGATCCTGGTGCCGGTCGCCGCCTGGTCGATGTCGATCGAGAGCCCACCGCCGCGGGCCCGTACGGCGCCCGCCCCGCTGACCGGCGGGAAGGTCGTGCCCCGGGCGAGGGGGACCACCGCGCCCCTGTCGATCTCGACCTTCGTCGTGCGGTCGAGCACGTAGAGGCTGTGCACCCCCGTGTAGTCCAGCGACGAGGCGACCAGGCCGACGACGTGGGTCGGCGTGACGACTCCCCAGTACTCCCAGCGCTTGTTGCGGCCCCAGCCGCGCAGGTTCGCCCGGTGCAGCGGGCGGCGGCTCCAGCCCACGGCGGCGGGATTGAGCCGCCCACCCACGAGACACAGGTCGACCGGCTCGGTGATCTCGTTCTCGTGGGTCACGACGGCGAGGGTAGCCGGCCCGCCTGCGGCGTGGACGCCGACGGCTGCCGCCCCGTCGCGGCGGCCTGGCGGTCGAGGGCGCGCAGGAGGTTGCCGCCGAGGACGGCGTCGCGGTCCCCGGGCGAAAGCCCGTCCAGGCCGATCGGGTCCGCCGCCTGGGCGAAGGAGACGTGGTCGAGGCTGGGGGAGAAGTCGGAGCCCCAGTACAGCCGGCGTGGGCCGAAGCGGTCGAGCAGCAGGTCGACGAAGGGTCGGGCCGCGTGGTGCGGGTAGGCGTGCGCGGGGCGGCTGACCGCGTACAGGCCGGAGACCTTGACCCCGACGTGGGGTAGCCGGGCCAGCCGCGCCAGGGGGGTGAGGACGGCCTCCGCCGTCTCGCGGGTCGGCACCCCGGCCCGTTCCCCGGGCAGGCCGAGGTGGCTGAACAGCACCGTGCAGCCGTCCAGGGCAGCCAGGGCCGGGCCGAGCCCCGCGGTCGCCGTGGGCGTGGCGTTGAGGCTGACCACCGCCCCGGCGCGGTTCAGTGCCGGCGCTTCGCGCGTCGCCCAGACGGTGAACGCCTCCGCCGCCGCCTCGTCCGGCAGGTACGCGGCGACGCCGACGAAGTCGCGGGACAGTCGCCGCGCGATCTCGCCCGCCCGCGCCGGTCCGCCTGCTGGGACGTAGGCGACCGCGGCGATCCAGTCGTGCGCGGCGGCCAGGCGGGCGACGTGGGCGTTGTTGCCGGCGAAGCGAGGCTCGCCCTCGTAGCCGACCACCAGGGCCCGTTCGATGCCGTGCTCGCGGCGTAGTGCCTGGTAGACGGCCAGTTCGTCGCCGCCGGCGGGGGAGTGGCCGTAGCGGCCGGGGTAGCCGTCGGCGAACAGGTGCAGGTGGGCGTCGGCGCGTCGCATGGTCGGACCCTAACCCAAATTTCCGCAGGCCATTGACGCGGCGGCACCCCTGACTTAGGTTCTTGTCTCAATTAGGTCCGGATTCTAGGGCGCGAGCAAGGGGTGAACCGCGTGACGCTGGAAGGCGACAACGTTGATGAACTGGTCCGGCTGCGGCGCCAGCTACATCAACACCCTGAGCTGCGGTTCACCGAAAGGCAGACGGCCGCTACTCTCGAAGGGTTGCTGCGGCCGCTGGGCCGGATCCGGACCGGAATCGCCGGGACCGGCTTGGCCCTGGAGATCGATGGAGCCGCATCCGGACCCGAAGTTCTCCTTCGGGCCGATATGGACGCCTATCCCGTCCAGGACGCCAAGCAACAGCCGTACGCCTCCCGCAACCCCGGCGTCTGCCACGCCTGCGGGCACGACGTACACATGACCGTCGCCTACGGAGTCGCCGCCCGGCTCGCGGCCGACCCGCCGGCCCGCGGCTCGGTGACCCTGCTGTTTCAGCCCGCCGAGGAGATCCCGTTCGGCGCGGACTCCGGCGCCGCCGCGGTGCTCGCCCACGAGGCGTTCCGCGACCGCCGGTACGCCGCCGTGCTCGGCCTGCACTGCTGGCCCGACCTGCCGGCGGGCTCGCTCGGCGTCGACCGGAGCACCGCGATGGCCGCGAAGGACGCGTTCCGCGTCGAGGTGCTCGGGCTGGCCGCGCACGCCGCGACCCCGGCGCTGGGGCGCGACGCCATCCTCGGCCTCACCGCCATGGTCACCACCCTGCACGCCGCCGTCGCCCGGGCCCGCAACCCCGAGGAGTTGGTCGCCTTCAACATCGGCACCATCTCCGGCGGGGCGAGCCAGAGCCAGGTCGCCGCCAGCGCCGAGGCGACCGGGACCCTGCGCACCCACGACCCGGCCGTGCGGGAGCGACTCAAGACGGTGATCGAACGCGTCACCCGCCAGCAGGCCGCCGCGCTCGACCTCGGGGTGCGCTTCACCTGGGCCAACGAGATGCCCCCGGTGCGCAACGCCGCCGAGCTGGTCACCCTGGCGCACGCCGAACTGCCCGGCATCGTCGACGTCGTCGACCTGCCCGTACCGCCGCTGACCACCGACGACTTCGCGTTGCTCGGCGCGCTCGGCCCGAGCCTCTACGTCAAGCTGGGCGTCACCGGCGAGCGCGGGGGCGCTCCGCTGCACTCCGGCGCGTTCGACGTCGACGAGCGGTGCCTCGTGACGGGGGTGGCCGCACTGGAGCGGCTCACGCGGGCGGTCCTCGACGGCCGGCTGCGTGCCGGCGTCGCCGACGCCGTGCCGGCGCCGGCCGGGGCGGTGGACGCATGAGCCACGGGCCGCGGGTGGCGGTGATCGGCGGCGGCGCGTTCGGCGTGCGGCACGTCGCCGCCTACCAGGCGCTGGGGATCAGGGTCGACGCGCTGGTCGATCCCGACGCGGCCACCCGGCACCGGGTCGCCGCCCGTCACGACGTCCCGCGCACCTTCGCCACCGTCGCCGAACTGCTCGACGCGGGCGCGCCGGACGCCGCCTCCGTGTGCGTGCCCGGCTCCGCCCACCGCGCCGTCGCCGTCGACCTGATCACCGCCGGGGTGCCCGTCCTGGTCGAGAAGCCGCTGGCCGCGACCGTCGCGGACGCCGCCGCCATCGTCGCCGCCGCCGAGGCGTACGGGGTGCTCTGCCAGCCGGGGCACCTCCTGCGCTACAGCCCGGCCCACCGGGCGCTGCACGACGCCGTGCGCGCCGGCCGGCTGGGTCAGGTGCTGGCGGTCTCCTCCCGCCGGGACCGCCCCCGCACCCTGACCCGGCTCTTCCCCGGGGAGCATCCCGCCCTGCTGACCGCCGTGCACGACATCGACCTGGCGCTGTGGTACGCGCAGTCACCGGTGGTGCAGGTGCGCGCGGCGGCCCGGACCCGCCCGGGATCGGCGACGCCGGTGCTGGTGTGGGCGGAGCTTCGACATGCCAACGGCGTCGTGTCGTCGGTCCGCAACAGCTACCTCCTTCCCGAAGACACGCCCAACCACACCGCCGACCTGGTCGAGGTGTACGGCACCGACGGCATCGGCCATGTCGACCTCGCCCACCCCGCCCTGCTCGTGCAGGCCGAGCGGACCGAAGCGCCGGACTGGCTGCTCTCCCCGGCCGACGGCGGTGGCGCGCTCGCCGCCGAGATCCGGCACTTCCTGCGCCGGCTGGACGGCAGCGAGCCCACGCCGGTCGTCCCCCTCGCCGACGGGCTGCACGTGGTGCAGATCGCCGCCGCCGTCGCCGACAGCGCCGCCGCCGACGGCGCCCCCCGCCGAGTTCCCCCATCCCCCTCGCTGACAGGAGCTTCTGCCGATGACTCGACGTAGATTGGCCGCCGGCATCGTCGCCGCCGGCATGGCCGCCGCCGCGTTGCTGACCGGTTGCGGAGGAGACGACGCCTCATCCGGACCGGTCACCCTCAAGGTGCTGACCTGGGAGCCGGGCGGCACCGAGTACTGGAAGCAGGTCAAGACCAGCTTCGAGGCCACCCACCCGGACATCAAGCTGGACATGCAGTCGGTGCCCTTCGACAAGTACCCCGAGGTGCAGGGCCCCTACATCACCTCCCAGTCGGGCCCGGACGTGATGGCCAACAACGCCGGCCTGGAGCTGTTCGACCGGCGCGGCGCGTACGAGCCGCTGGGCGACAAGGCGGCCGAGATCAACAAGGACCTCGTCACCTACAGCGGCGCCTGCGAGGGCTTCGACACCGCCAAGCCCTGTTACGGCGTGCCCTTCTCGTACCAGGGCAACGTCCTCTACTACAACAAGAGCATCCTGACCGCCGCGGGGCTCGACCCGGAGAAGCCGCCGGCGACCTGGACCGAGTTCAGCGCCGCCTGCGACGCCGTGAAGAAGGCCGGCAAGACCTGCCTGGCCCTCGGACTGTCGGGGACCTTCCCCGCCTACTGGGACTTCCCCGAGATCGCCCGCAGCTACCTGAGCGAGGACGACATCCGCGGCCTGCTGGCCGGCACCCTGTCGTGGAAGGACCCGAAGCTGGTCGCGGTGCTGGGCAAGCTCGCCGAGATCACCACCAAGGGCTGGGCGAACAGCAACGCCCCGTCGATCACGATGCTCCCCGACGGCGCGGACATCTTCCAGCGCGGCGACGCCGCATTCGCCGGGACGATCATCTCCGACGCGGTGAACTGGGAGGCGTTCGGCAAGGCCCTCGGCGACGACAAGCTCGGCGTGACCCGCTGGCCGGCCGCCGACCCGGGCGCCCCGCTGGCGCAGAAGTTCTCCGGCATCGAGGGCGCCGTCTACGGCGTGACGAAGTGGAGCGAGAAGAAGCAGGCCGGGCTGGAGTTCATCACCTGGCTCGCCGGCAAGGAGAACGGCGAGCTGTGGGTGAAGCACGCCAAGGGCCAGCCGCTGAACAAGAACGTCGACAAGGCGCTGCTGCCCTCCTCGCCGGCCTTCCAGAAGATCCAGGAGCTGGTCGCCGAGCCGACCCTGCACGCCGGGGTGATGCTCTCCGGGCCCGAGGCCGACGCGCTGGCGCGCGGCTGGCAGCAGGTGAGCCTCGGTCAGCTGACCGTCGACAAGTGGGCCGAGCAGATGCAGCAGGCGCTGGAGCGCAGCCCCACCAAGAAGCAGGCCAAGTAGCCGTACGGGGCGGGGCGGGACACGCCCCGCCCCGCCAGCCGGAGAAGGAAGCCAGATGACGATCTCCACCGCGCCGGTGCCGGAGCCGGTGGCCGCCGACAAGCCGACCCGATCCGCCCGGCGGCCCCCGCGCCCCGGCCGGGCCCGCGAGTGGTGGCTGGGTGCCGTGCTGGTGCTGCCCGCGCTGGTCCTGGCCGTGATGTTCAAGGTGGTGCCCCTGATCCGGGGCGTGATCACCAGCACCGAGTCGTCCAGCGGGTTCGGTGGCAGCTCGTTCGCCGGGGCCGACAACTACACCCGCATGCTCGACGACCCGATGGTGCTCACCAGCTTCCGCAACGCCCTGCTGGTGGTGGCCACCCTGCCGGTGTGGATCGTGCTGCCGCTGGTGCTGGCGCTGCTGATCCACCAGCGCTCGCCGGGCTGGAAGTTCTTCCGGGCCGTCTACTTCGTCCCGTACACCATCGCCCCGATCGTCGTCGGCATCATGTTCCGGCAGATCCTCGCCCCGGACGGTCCGCTCAACGCCCTGCTGCGTACGGTCGGCCTCGAACCGCTGGCGATCCAGTGGCTCAACGGCCGGTACAGCGCGCTGTTCTCGCTGGTCGCGGTCGCCCTGTGGAGCTTCTTCGGCCTGGGCGTGATGACCTACCTGGCAGGCCTGGCCACCATCCCCGAGGAGACGCTCGAGGCGGCCTACCTCGACGGCGCCGGGTTCTGGCGTCGGCTGCTCTCCGTGGTGGTGCCGATGCTGCGGCCCACCGTGGCGTACTGGAGCGTGCTGTGCGCCTCTGGCGTCCTGATCTGGCTCTTCCCGCTGATCTACGCGTTGACCCAGGGCGGGCCGGGCGACGCCACGATGCTGCCGGAGTACCTGGTCTTCCTGACCACCTTCCAGTTCCTGGACCGGGGCTACGGCTCCGCCATCGGCATCGCGCTGTTCGTCTTCGTCGCCGTGCTCTCCATCTTCAGCGTGCGGCACATGTTCACAGAGGGGACCAGGAAGCCGCGATGAACCAGCGCCACTTCGCCCGGGCCGGGCGCTACCTGCTCACGTTCGCGCTGGTCGTCGTCGCGGTCGCGGCGGTCTACCCGCTGCTGTTCACGGTGGTCAGCTCGCTGAAGACGCAGACGGGCTTCGCCCAGGACCCGCTGGGGCTGCCGAGCGGGATCACCCTCGACAACTACCTCGAGGCGTTCCGCCGGATGGACATGCCCCGGCTGCTGCTCAACTCGCTGATCACCACCGTGGGCGGGCTGGTGCTGTCGGTGCTCGCCGCGCTGCTGGTCGCGTACGCGGTGACGAAGCTGCGCTTCCGCGGCGGCAAGGTGGTCTTCCTGCTGATCATCATCACCCTGACCATCCCCGGTCAGGCGATCATCTACCCGCTCTACCAGACCGTGCTGGACCTGGGCATGTCCGGCGAGTACCAGGGGCTGATCCTGGCGTACGCGGCGTTCGGGCTGCCCCTGGGCACCTACCAGCTCGCCGGCTACTTCCAACAGGTGCCCGACGAGCTGATCGAGGCGGCCCGGGTCGACGGCGCGGGCCACTTCACCATCCTGTTCCGGCTGCTGGCCCCGATCGCCGCGCCGGCACTCGCGGCGCTGGCCATCTTCAACTTCGTCTGGATGTGGAACGACCTGCTGCTGCCCCTGGTCATCATGGGCGGTTCGGACAGCAAGACCCTGATGGTGGGCGTCAGCCTGCTCAGCGGCCAGTACGACGTGTCGGTGCCGCTGGTCAGCGCCGGCCTGATCGTCGCCCTGCTGCCGGTGCTGATCATCTACCTGGTCTTCCAGCGCCAGCTCGTCTCCGGCGCGCTCGCCGGCTCCGGCAAGTGATCCGCCCGGTGGCCGGCTCCGGCTCCGGCCCCGTTCCCGCCGGCCCCGGCCCGGCCCGCCCCGGCGGGGTCGCGCCGGCGGCCGATCCCGGGGCTGCGGGGCCGGGGGAGCAGCTGTGCCACCTCTACCGGCTGCGGCCGGGTGCCGAGGGGGAGTACGAGCGCCGGCACGCCGAGATCTGGCCGGAGATGTCGGCGTTGCTGGACGAGGCGGGCGTCTACGACTACCACATCTACCGGCACGGGCTGCTGCTGATCTGCGTGCTGCGCACCCGCGACGGCTACCCGCGGGCGCGCCGGGTCACCGGGGCATCCGCCGTGCAGGCGCGCTGGACGCGGTCGCTGGCGCACCTGTTCGCCGAGATCGCCGACGCCGACGGCGAGCCGCTGTGGGCGTACCCGGTCTTCCACCACGCGGGCCGGCCGCCCCCGGCGTGAGCGGGACGGCCCGTACGACGGTTGCCCGGCGGCGCACGCCGCCGGGCAACCGTCGCGTGTGCTCAGACCGCGTAGGCGACGGAGCCGTCCGCGCGCAGCGGGATGCGGTGCAGGGGCCGGCCCGTCAGGTCCAGGGGCGCGGCGTCGGTGAGGTCGAGCGTCACGCCGAGCCCGGGCTCCTCGGGCACCGGCAGGAAGCCGCCCTCGCGCCGTACGCACGCCCGCGCCGGGCCCTCGGCCAGCTGGTCGTCGAGGGGGGAGTACTCCTGCACCACGAAGTTGGGGATCGCGGTGTCGAGGTGTACCGAGGCCATCGTCAGCAGCGGGCCGAGGCAGTTGTGGCTGACGACGGCGGCGTGGTGTGCCTCCGCCAGGGCGGCGATCTTGCGGGCGTGACTGATGCCGCCGGCCAGGCCCAGGTCGGGGCGGACGTACTGGGCCCCGCCCTGGGCGAGCAGTTCCTTGAACTCCCAGATGGTGTGCAGCCGTTCGCCGTTGGCCATCGGCACGCCGAGGGCCCGCCGGGCGACGTCGGCCTGGCTGCTGACGCTGTCGATCTGGATCGGGTCCTCCACCAGCAACGGCAGGTGCCGGGCCAGCGCGGGCACGACCGCTTCGGCCTGCAACGGGGTGAGCTTGCGGTGCAGCTCGACGAGCAGGTCCACGTCGGGGCCGACGGTGTCGCGTACCGCCGCCGTGGTGGCCTCGGTGGCGGTGACCAGGCGGGCCAGCGACAGGTCGGCGTAGTCGGCCGGCAGCGGATCGAACTTGACCGCGGTGAAGCCGTCGGCCACGGCCGCCGCCGCCTGCGCCGCCAGCGCGTCGGCGCCGGTGCCGGGCAGCAGCAGGTGCAGGCGGATCCGTTCGCGTACGCGCCCGCCCAGCAACTGCCAGACCGGGACCCCGAGCCGCTTGCCGAGCAGGTCCCACAGGGCGATGTCCACCGCGGCCACGGCGGCGGAGAGCACCGAGCCCCGGAACGGGCCCATCCGGTAGAGGTGGTGCCAGTGGTGCTCGATGCGGCGGGGGTCGGCGCCGAGCAGGTGGGGACGGAACGCCTCCACCACGGCGTGCACCGCGGCGGGGTAGCCCCAGCACGCGGACTGGCCGACGCCGACCAGCCCGTCCGACGTGTGCAGCTGGACGAAGTGCGCGTCGCCCAGCACCACCGACTCGACGGCGGTGATCTCCATACTTGCCCCCAAATTAGAGACCAATAACGGCCAGAAACTTGCTAGTGCACTCTTCCATAGCCTTACGGACCTGGTCTAGGCTTCGGAACGAACGAGCCGCAATAAGGCTCTAACTGCTATTGGGGGTGTGATGGGTCTGCCGGACGACTATCGGCTCATGGCCCGGATCCGCCGGTTCGAGGAGCGGCTGGCCGCCCTCAAGGACGACGGCGAGATCCCGGGCTCGATCCACCTGTGCAACGGCCAGGAGGCGATCCCGGTCGGCGCCTGCCGGGCGCTACGCGACGGCGACCACGTGACCGCCACCTACCGTGGCCACGGCTGGGCGGTCGCCCGGGGCGTCGACATGACCGGGCTCTTCGCCGAGATGATGGGGCGCGACTCCGCGCTCTGCGGCGGCCGGGCCGCCTCGCCGTACCTGTCCGACCCGAGCCGCTGGTTCCTGGGGGAGAACTCCATCGTCGGCGCCGGAGTGCCGGTCGCCGCCGGCGCCGCGCTGACCGCGCAGCGCACCGGCAGCGGCGCGGTCTCGCTGGTCAGCATCGGCGACGGCGCGATGAATCAGGGCAACGTGCACGAGGCGATCAACCTCGCCGCCGTGCTGGACCTGCCGCTGGTGCTGGTCGTGGAGAACAACGTCTACTCCGAGATGTCCCGCATCGAGGACATGGTCCGCGTACGCCAGCTCGCCGAGCGCGCCGCCGGCTACGGCATTCCCGGCCGGGTCGTCGACGGCAACGACCCCGACGCCGTGGCCGAGGCCGTCGGCGAGGCCGTCACCCGGGCCCGCGAGGGTGCCGGCCCCTCCATCGTGGAGGCGATGACCGAACGGCTGGTCGGCCACTACAGCGGCGACGTGCAGCACTACCGGCCGGCCGGCGAGATCGCCGCCGCCCGCACGCGCGAGCCCCTGGCCCGGATCCGGCAGGCCGCTGACGCCACGCTCGCCGCCCGGCTCGACGCCATCGACGCCGAGGTGGCCGCCGAGGTCGAGGCCGCCGTCACCGCCGCCCGCGCCGTGCCGTTCCCGGACCCGGCGACCGCCAAGGAGCACGTCCATGTCTGAGTCCCTGCGCTACATCCAGGCCGTCAACGCCGCACTCACCTGGGCCCTGGACAGCCGCGACGACACCGTCTACTTCGGCGAGGACGTCGCCCTGCCCGGCGGGCCGTTCGGCGCCACCAAGGGGCTGCACAAGCGGTTCGGCTCCGCCCGCATCTTCGACACCCCCATCTCCGAGACCGGCTTCCTCGGCATGGCCCTCGGCGCGGCGATGACCGGCCTGCGCCCGATCGCCGAGATCATGTACGCCGACTTCTCGTTCGTGGCGATGGACCAGTTCGTCAACCAGATCTCGACCATCCACTACTCCAGCAACGGCCGGTGGAGGGCGCCGCTGGTGATCCGGATGCAGCAGGGCTACTCGCCCGGCGCCTGCGCCCAGCACTCCCACTCGCCGGAGGCGTACTTCGCGCACACCCCGGGCCTGCGCGTCGCGCTGCCGGCCACCCCCGACGACGCGTACCAGATGCTGCGCACCGCCGTGGTCAGCGACGATCCCGTGGTCGTCGCCGAGGCGCGGATGCTCTACCCGACGCGCGGGCCCGTGCGCACCGACGCCCCGGTCGAACCCGTCGGCGGCGCCCGCGTGGTCCGCCCGGGCGGCGACGTCACCGTGGTCGCCTGGTCCCGGATGGTCGGTGCCGCGCTCGACGCGGCGGGCCAGCTGGTCGAGGAGGGCATCGAGGCCGAGGTGATCGACCTGCGCTGGCTCAACCCGCTCGACTTCGACACGGTCGCCGCCTCCGTGGCGCGCACGGGCCGCCTGGTCGTCGCCCACGAGGCGAACCTGACCGGAGGGTTCGGCGCGGAGATCGCCGCCCGGGCCGCCGCCGAGTGCTTCGCCGACCTGCGCGCCCCGGTCGCCCGGGTGGCCGCCCCGGACGTGCCGATGCCCGCCGCCCCCGCCCTCCAGGCCGCCGTGGTGCCCGAGGCCGCCGACGTGGTGGCGGCGGTGCGCCGGACGGTCCGTCCGTGAGCGTCGACACCCCGCAGGCCGGCCTGCTGGCCGGCCGGCGGGTGGTCGTCGTCGGCGGCGCCTCCGGCATCGGCCTCGCCACCGTCCGGGCCGCGGCCGCCGCCGGCGCGGCGGTGGCCGTGCTGGACGCCGACGGCGACGGCGCGGCCAGCGCCGCCGAGCAGGCGCGCGCCGCCGGTGCGAGCGCCTGCGCCCGGCGGGTCGACGTGACCGTCGAGGCCGAGGTCGCCGCCGCCGTCGACGGCGCCGCCACCGACCTCGGCGGCATCGACGCCGTGCTGCACGTGGCGGGCGTCATGCGCGGGCAGGGTCTGGACGTCCGGGAGGTCACCGCCGAGCTGTGGTCCCAGGTGCTCGCCGTCAACCTGACCGGGCCGTTCCTCGTCGCCAAGCACGCCGTACGACACCTCGCCGGCCGGTCCGGCGTCCTCGTGCTCGTCGGGTCCAAGGCGGGCGTGCTGAACGGATCGGGGTCGGTACCCTACGGCGCGAGCAAGGGAGGGCTGCACGGCCTGGCGCTCACCCTGGCCCGACAGCTCCGTCCACAGGGGATCCGTGTGCACGCGCTCTGCCCCGGCGACATCGACACGCCGCTGATGCGCAGGTCGTTGGCCGAGGCGCGGACCAACGGCGCGGACGGGGAGCGGGTCGCGGAGATCGAGGCCGCCCTTGGTCGGCCGGAGGACGTCGCGTCCACGCTGGTCCTGCTGGCATCGCCGGTCAGCGACGGTGTCGTGGGCACCGTCCACACCGGCTGAGCAGCCGACCCGAGGACGGCGACGACGTGGAGGCGACAAGGTGATCGGCATCATCGGACCGGAGGACTCGATCCGGCTCGTGCAGGAGGTCTCCGCCGGGGAGGGGCGGGCCGGGGACCTCACGGTCCGCGCCTACACCCGACCCGAGCAGGCCCCCGAGCTGGCCCGCGAACTCGACGAACTGTGCCAGGTGCTGCTGTTCACCGGGCGCATCCCGCACGCCTTCGCGGCCTCCGCCGGGGGGCTGCGCGCCGAGATCGACTACATGCCGCACGCCGGCATCGACCTCTACCGCACGCTGTCGCGGATGCTGCTGGCCAGCGGTGGGCGGCTGCCCACGGTCAGCGTGGACACCATCGAGGCCGACATCGTCCGGGAGACCTACCACGACATCGAGCTGACCCCGCCCACCGAGATCCTGCCCATCGCCGACTCCTCGGGGCTGCTCTTCTCCGGCCTCGACGAGATCGTCGCCTTCCACCGCGAGCGGTACGCCTCGGGCGCCGTCGAGGCGTGCCTGACCTGCCTCGGTGCGGTCCACCGCGACCTGCGCGAGAGCGGGGTGCCGGTCTGGCGTGTCGAGCACACCCGCGCCTCGGTCCGCGACGCCCTGCGCCGGGCCTGGCTCGCCGCGGAGATCCGGCAGTCCCGGGCCACCCAGATCGCGGTCATGATGATCGAGGTGGCCGAGCAGGGCGGCCGCGGGCACGACACGTACCAGGTGGAGCGGCAGCGGCTGCGGCTGCGCGAGGCCCTGCTGGAACATGCCGAGCGGATGCGCGGCCGGCTGAGCACGATCGACGACCGTACGCTGCTCATCACCACCACCCGGGGCACCGTGGAGAGCGCCATCGCCCGGCAGCGCTCCGGGCACGCGACGCTGCTCACTCTGCGCGGCGTCGACGTCGAGCACACCCTCGGCTTCGGCGCGGGCACCACCATCGCCGCCGCCGAGGACAACGCCCGCAAGGCACTGGCACTCGGCCGGGGCAGCGGCGACACCCACGTGGTCTTCCCCGACGGGGAGATCTACTCCAGCCGCGAGAGCCCGGTGAAGCAACGGCTCCGCGAGACCGCGTCCGGGGTGCTACGCATCTCCGAGCAGTTGCGGCTCGGGCCGCTGTCCACCCGCCGGCTGCTGGAGGCGCTGCGCCAGACGGACCCGAACGAGGTGACCGCGCGGGGCCTGGCCGACGCGTACGGGGTGGAGGTCCGCTCGGCACGCCGGCTGCTCAACTCCCTGCGTGCCGCGGGCTACGCCGAGGAGATCGGCGTGCACGTCAGCACCGGCGCGGGCCGGCCGCAGACCGTCTACCGGGTGGAGATGCAGCGGCTGTTCGACGAGATCGGCGGCGGGGTGTGAGATTCGAACCCACCTTCCTGGTCACCGCCACGTTCGCCGCCGACGCCGCCGTCCGACGCGAACCCCACCGGCAGGAGCACCTCGCCCGCGTCGAGGCCCTGCTCGCCGACGGCACCGCCCTGATCGCCGGGGCACGGGCCGACCTCGGCGCCTCCGTCCTCGTCCTGCGGGCCGCCGACGCCACCGCCGCCCGCGCCCTCTGCGAAGAGGATCCCTACTGGCGGCACGGGGTGTGGACGGCCATCGACGTGGCCGACTACCTGGCCGCCATCCCGCCACCCCATGGAAGGTCATGATGTCGCAGTACCGTCAGATCACCGGAATCCGGGTGCGGGGCGCCGCGTCCGCGCCGTACGCCGCCCAGCTGCTGACCCAGGCATGGGGGGAGCGCCCCGACGCGGTGACGGTCGACCTGGACGTCGACCCGGCCCTGCCCGAGGGCGGCTACCGCATCGAGGTGCCCGAACGGGGCGACATCCGGCTCACCGGTGACCCCTTCGCCGGCCTGATCTACGCCGCCCGGGAGCTGACCACCCTGGCCACGCCGGCCGGTCTGCCCGTTGGCGTGCGGACCGACTCGCCCGGGTTGCCGCTGCGGACACTGTGGACCTGGGACCACTCCACCAACTGGGACCTGCGCCAGCTCGGCCAGCAGGAGATCGGCGCGCTCAACCCGTACGCCAAGGGCGCCGACGCCTTCGGCGCCGACTACCGCCGGCTGGTCGACTTCTGCAGCCGCGAGCGGATCGGCGGCATCGTGGTCTACGGGTTGCTGCGCGACGCCCACGGCGGCGTCGAGGCGGCCCGCGAGCTGTGCGAGTACGCCAACGCCCGGGGCGTACGCATCATCGCCGGCATCGGCGTCAACGCCTACGGGGGCATCTACTTCGACGGCCGGCACCGCTACAACCTCGCCACCTGGCTGCGCCAGCGGCCCGACCTGGCCGCCGAGCTGCCCAAGAAGGTGGGCTTCGACATCGACGACTTCGGCGACCTGCACTTCCCGGCCAGCGAGTACATGATGGCCGCCTGCCCCTCGCAGCCGGACAACCTCGCCTGGCACCGCGACGCCGTCGACTGGCTGCTGGACACCCTGCCCGTCGGGGGCATCAACTTCGAGACCGGCGACTACGGCAGCTGCGCCTGCCGGCGCTGCGCCGCCCGCACGGGCGGCGAGCGGACCTCCTGGTCGTACGAGGCGATGCGCTCGGTCTACCCGACGCTGCTGGAGACGGCTCGGCGCACCGGCCCGGCGGGCGTACCGCTGCGGCACCTGGTCGAGGTCTACTGGGACAACATCTTCGACCTGGAGGCGCAGAAGCCGCTGGCCGAGCTGCCCGACGACGTGGCCTACCAGTACTGCGTCAACCGGGGCTTCTGGTACGACAACCGGCACCGGCTCACCGCCGCGCACGTCGAGCAGCTCCCGCACACCACCAACGTGCTGCGCACCCACGCCGGCTCCCAGTGGAACCGGCAGCGGCACTCCTGGGTGCCCGACATGTACGCCGACATGGGCATCCGGGCCGGCGACGCCGGGCTGCGCGGGCTGACGATCTTCGCCGAGGCGTCCGCGTACCACCCCACCAACGAGATCAGCTACCTGGCGTACGCCCGCTTCACCTGGAACCCCGACCTGGCCTGGGCCGACTTCTGGCGCGACGAGGTCGTTCCCCGCTTCGGCGGCGCGGCCGAGGCCGAGGCGTTCCGCGACGCGGCGGCCGTGCTCGACGACGGCGTGGCCACGGCGGACGCCCTCGCCGCGGTGCGCGGGGACGCCCTGGCGATGGTCGCCGCCACCGGTGGCGAGGTGCAGCGCCGGTGGCTGTGGCTGGCGGAGCGGGCCGCCCGCCACGCCCACTCCGCCGGCTGATCGGGCGACGCCCGAGCCGGCGCCCGGAGGAGCGCACCGGGTCGCGGGCCGAGAACCGCGGTAAAGGGGCCCCGGGCGTCGAGGAAGGCGAAGCCGTGCGGGAGGGGGTCGTGCGAGGGCCGTCGAGTCTCGCGCCCCGGTGGGTCAGTCGCCCCAGGCGTTGGCATCCAGGAGCATGTCCCAGGTCAGGTAGGGCAGCTCGGGGTGGCGCTGGTGCAGGATCTCGCCGGGCAGGGTGGCGGCCGGCGCCTTGCGGGGGTTCGCCAGCGCCTGCGCCTCGATCGCGTCGGTGACGGCCCGGGCACCGCCGAGGCGGGGGTGGCGTCGGTGGACGCGCTCGGCGTACGCGGGCGGCACCGGGCTGTCGGTGCCCATGAGGTCGATGCCGATCCCGGTCTGGGCGATGCCGATCTCGGGCGGTCGGCGGCGCTGGAAGACCGGTGAGTCGCGGAAGCCGCGCGTGGTGTGCATGGCGATCGCGTCCCACACGGTGTCGACCCGGCGGTCGGTGACGCCCCGTTCCTCGAGGAACCGGGCGGCGAAGTCCGCACCGTCCATCTCGAAGCGCTGGTCGGAGTTGGCGTGCCCGGTCAGGCCCACGTCGTGCAGGGCGCAGATCAGGAACACGACCTCCTCGTCGTAGTCGCGCCCGGGGCGCCGGCCGGCCCGCGCGGCGGCCTCGCGGGCGAAGAGGAAGCTGCGCAGGCTGTGGTTGCGCAGGAAGGCCTCCTGCGCGTCCTCGATCAGCCGGATCGCCTCGCGGGCCAGCCGGGTGGACGGGAAGGACAGGTCGGCCTCCGGTTGGTCGTGCGCGGCGGCCGGGGTGGCGGCCACCAGCCCGGTGAGTACGCCGGCGCCGGCGGCCAGGCCCGTGCCGAGGGCGGTGCGTCGGGAGAAGGAAGGGGTCACGGGGTACCTCGTCTCTCAGGGGTGGGGTGTGCCGAGCGGAAGCGCTGGCGGTACTCGGCCGGGGTGGTGCCGATGCCGCGCAGGAAGGCGCGGCGCATGGTGTCGTCCGAGCCGAAGCCGCAGACGCGGGCGATGCGGTCCACGCCGTCGTGGGTCGCCTCGAGCAGGGTCTTCGCCGCCTCCACCCGGACCTGCTCGACGTACCGGGTGGGGGTGGTCCCGACCGTGCGGCGGAACAGGCGGGTGAGGTGCCGTTCGCTGAGCGACGCGTGCGCCGCCATCGTGGCGAGCGTGTGCGGGGCGGCCGGGTCGGCGGCGACGGCGTCCAGGACGCGGCGCAGGGCGCTGCCGGGGGCGGCCGTGGCGCTGCCCCGCACGGTGAACTGGGACTGGCCGCCGGGGCGGTGCAGGAAGACCACCAGGTACTTCGCGGTGGTGCGGGCGCGCTCGGGGCCGTGGTCGTCCTCGACCAGCGTCAACGTCAGGTCGATGCCCGCGGTCACGCCGGCCGAGGTGAACAGCGGCCCGTCCCGCACGTAGAGGGCGTCGGGCCGGACCCGGACCGCGGGGAACCGCGCCGCGAGTTCCGCGCAGGCCGCCCAGTGGGTGGTGGCCCGGCGGCCGTCGAGCAGCCGCGCCGCCGCGAGCAGGAACGCGCCGGTGCAGATGGCCGCGGTACGGCGGGCGAGCGCGCTGAGGCGGGGGAGTTCGGCGACGATGGCCGGCGGCGGCTGCGCCGTGGCGAGGGGGAGGCCGGGCACCAGGAGCGTGTCGAAGCGGTGCCGCACCTGGTGCAGGGTCAGCTCCACGTCGAGCGGTACGCCCACGTCGGTGCGCACCGCGCGACCGTCCACCGAGGCCAGTCGGATCCGGTAGCCGCCGCTGCCGTGCAGCACCTGCACGGGCCCCGCCACGTCGAGCAGCACGACGCCGTCGTGCACCACCACGACCACCTCGCGGGTCCGGAGGATCTCCACACCAGAAGTCTGGTCACCCCCTGCCGAGGGCCACAAGGACGGCCGCACCGCACATCCGGCCATCCGGGGCCCCGCCCACGAACGACCGTACGGCCGTGCCGCGCCCTTGCGCCGAGGGGCCAGGGACAGGTATACATTCAGGACCGTAAATAGTAAAGTTTCTTTAGAATTGGAGGTGGACGCGTTGCGGAAGCCGTTGAGCAAGCTCCTCGTCGGGGGCGCGGTCGCTCTGCTGGCCGTGGCGACGGCGCTGACCGTGGCCCCCGCCGCACATTCCTCCGTCGGGCAGGACGAGGCGTGCCGCCCGGACGGGCTGTACCGGACGCCAGGCGTGGCGGTGCCGTACTGCACCGTCTACGACACCGACGGCCGGGAGAAGCTGGGCGCCGACCATTCCCGGCGCATCATCGGCTACTTCACCAGTTGGCGCACCGGACGCAACGGCTCGCCGGCGTACCTGGCCAACCAGATCCCCTGGGGCAAGGTCACCCACATCAACTACGCCTTCGCCCACGTCGACGCGGCCAACAAGATCTCGGTCGGCAACCCGACGGCGGCGGACAACCCGGCCACCAACATGACCTGGCCGGGCGTCGCCGGCGCCGAGATGGATCCGCAGTACGCCTACACCGGGCACTTCAACCTGCTCAACAAGTACAAGAAGCAGAACCCGAACGTCCGTACGCTGATCAGCGTCGGCGGCTGGGCCGAGACCGGCGGCTACTTCGACGACAACGGCGACCGGGTCGACGCCGGCGGCTTCTACCGGATGACCACCACCGGCGGCAACACCGTCAACACCGCCGGCATCGCCACCTTCGCCGACTCCGTGGTCGCCTTCCTGCGTACCTACGGCTTCGACGGGGTGGACATCGACTACGAGTACCCCACCTCCAACAACAAGGCCGGCAACCCGCTGGACTTCGCGCAGGCGGACGCCAAGCGGGCCGGGCTCAACGCCTCCTACCAGGTGCTGATGAAGACGTTGCGGGAGAAGCTCGACGCGGCTGCCGCCACGGACGGCAAGCACTACCTGCTCACGGTGGCCGCGCCCGCCTCGGGCTGGCTGCTGCGGGGGATGGAGTCCTCGCAGGCGCTGCGGTACCTCGACTACGTCAACATCATGTCGTACGACCTGCACGGGTCCTGGAACCACCACGTCGGCCCGAACGCGGCCCTCTACGACAACGGCGACGACGCCGAGCTGGCCGCCGGCGGCGTCTACGGCGCGTACGGCAACATCGGCTACCTGAACACCGACTGGGCCTACCACTACTTCCGTGGCGCGCTGCCCAGCGGGCGGGTCAACATCGGCGTCCCCTACTACACGCGGGGCTGGCAGGGCGTCACCGGCGGCACCAACGGGCTGTGGGGCCGCGCCGCCCTGCCCGACCAGAGCAAGTGCCCGCCGGGCACCGGCACCTCGATCGGCTCCACCACCCCCTGCGGGAACGGGGCGGTCGGCATCGACAACCTCTGGCACGACCTGGACGACGCCGGCGGGGAGGTGCCCGCCGGGGCCAACCCGATGTGGCACGCCAAGAACCTGGAACGCGGCATCACCCCGGACTACCTGTCCGCGTACGGCCTCACGCCGGCCACCGACCCGACCGACCGGATCAGCGGCAGCTACGCCCGCCACTACTCCGCCGCGCTGGTCGCGCCCTGGCTGTGGAACGCGCAGAAGGGCGTCTTCCTCTCCACCGAGGACGAGCAGTCCCTCGGCGCCAAGGCGGACTACGTGGTGGACAAGGGCATCGGCGGCGTGATGATCTGGGAACTCGCCGGCGACTACGCGTACGACCAGGCCAAGGGCCAGTACGGCATGGGCGAGACGCTCACCACCCTGCTCTACGACAAGTTCCGGACGGCGCCCGCGTACGGTGCCCGTCGCGCCGCCGTCACCCTGCCGACCCGGACCATCGACGTGACCGCCACGGTCGGGGGCTTCGCCCTCGGCGACAACAACTACCCGATCAACCCCGAACTGCGGCTCACCAACAACACCGGCAGCCCGATCCCGGCCGGCGCGCAGCTGGAGTTCGACTACCCGACCACCACACCGACCCTCACCCAGCAGTCCGGCTGGGCCCTGACCACCGTGTCCACGGGGCACACCGGCAGCAACGTCGGCGGGCTCAGGGGCGACTACAACCGGGTGCGGCTCACCGTACCGGCCGCCATCGCCCCGGGCGCGTACGCGGAGGTGACCCTCAACTACCAGCTGCCGATCTCCGGACCGGCCAACTTCACCCTCAGCTTCGGCGGGCAGACGTACTCGCTGGCCAGCGACCAGGCCCGTGGGGCCGTGCCGGTCGACCCGACGCCCAGCCCGAGCGGCTCCACCCCGCCGGGCGGCGGGACGTGCACCGCGCCGGCCTGGTCGGCGGGCACGGCGTACTCCGGTGGCGCGCGGGTGTCCCACGCCGGGCGTACCTGGAGTGCGAAGTGGTGGACCCAGGGTGACACCCCGGGCAGCGCGGCCGTCTGGGCCGACGAGGGGGCGTGCGCCGCGACGCCGTCCCCGACGACCTCGCCCACCGCGTCCCCGACCGTCGGCCCGACCCCGACCGGCGGTGCCTGCACCGTGCCGGCCTGGTCGGCGGGTACCGCGTACTCCGGCGGCGCGGTGGTCTCCCACGACCGGCACCGGTGGACCGCGAGGTGGTGGACCCGGGGCGACGTGCCGGGAGCCGACGCACAGGGCGTCTGGACCGACAACGGTCCCTGCTGAACCCAAGGGCGGGGTCGCCGGTGAGCGGCGGCCCCGCCCGAGCGGCGACGGCGTACCGGTGGAGGCGGTCCGTGGCCGTGCTACGTCATCTCGATGAGCCGCCGGGTCACCACGTCCCCTCGGCGCGTCGACGCCCAGCGAGGTGCAGCAGGCCTGCCGATGTGGGGCGGAACCCGCACCGATCAAGGTAGAACGGCTCCAGGTGCGCCTCATAGTCGACGTGCAGCCACTCGCAGCCCGCAGTCGCAGCGTCGTCGACCGCGGCCCGAACCAGGCCCGCGCCGATTCCCCGGTGCTGCGATCCGGGGTCCACCGCGGTGTCGAGCAGGAAGGCGTGCGCCCCGCCGTCCCAGCAGACCTGCACGAAGCCCACCAGGCGACCGGCGTCGAAGGCACCCACCCACGTCAGCGCGTGCCGCTCCAGCCGCTCGGCCCACGGCGTCACCTGCCCGACCGTGCCACCGAAGGCCCGGGCATGAAGAGCACTGAGCTCCACGTCATCGACAGGGAAGCGCGACACCATCTCGATCGACACGTTGGCACACTACCGGCACGTCCTGGCATGGACTGACCTCCTTGAGGGGCATGCCGGCCAGCAGCGCGTCGTGGCGAGGAACGGGGCTTCGTGCGTACCGTCAGTTCCGCTTGGTGGTGGCTGGTGCCCGGTGACGCTGCACACCCGCACAGCGTGCAACCCCGGCCTCCGGCCAGGGGGAGAGCTCACTCCGGGGAAAGATCCGTCAAGGCGTGTTGCGTAGCTGGAGGACGTATGTCGCGGTGAGCGCGACGGCACGGTCTTCGTCCCGTGCCAGAGCTGCGAGGGCGCGTGACGTCGTGGTCCCCGGGATGTCCGCGAGCGCCTGTGTCAGCCGTCGACGTGCAGACGATTCGACGGCGCCGTGAGCGAGGCGGTCGACGAGCCCGGTGGCGATCTGATCCGCCAACGCGGGATCACTCGCCAGCGCGCTCAGTGCATCCGCCGCATCGGCGTCGTTCGCCTGCTCGACGATCATGTCGATGAGTGTGGGGACCGCGTCGGCCACCCCACGGGCCCCGAGCGCCAGAGCCGCACACCTGCGGACGGCGAGGTCGGAGTTGGTGAGGGTGTCCCGCAGCAGGGCGGTCGCCGCACCGTTCGGAATCTCGGCGATGGACTGGACGGCACGTTGCCGCACCTCGGCTGTCGGCGAGCCGAGGCCCTCCGCCAGCAGTGCCAGTCCGCCATCGCCCGAGCGCGCCAGAGCCCATCGGAGGGCTCCGGCGACGTTCGGGTCCGTCTCGCTCAACGCTGCCTCGACCAGAGCCTCCACCGGCACCGGAACCTCCCTGACCGAGGACAGGGCCGCGCGCTGACGCTTCCCGGCGCTCTCCGACACCAACGCCTGGAGGAGCGCCACGATCTGGAGGACGTCCTCCCAACCGGCGGGTTCCGAGGCACCGATCCGACGGAGTCGCGTGAGCAGCTCCGTCTCATACGCGATGCGTTCTCGCGCCTGGCGGATCAGGTCGCCGACGAGGTCCGAGGGCGTGAAGCCGGGATCATCCAGCGCGCGCCCGACTTCACGCAGCGACAGCCCCAACGACCGCAGGCTCTCGATATGGAAGATTCGCCGGATGTCGTCGCTGGCGTACTCCCGATAGCCGGCCCCGGTACGACCCGTCGGCCGCAGCAGGCCGAGCGACTCGTAGTGCCTGAGCATGCGGGCGCTGACCCCGGACCGTCGTGCCACCTCACCGATCAACACCGCCTGTCACCCCTCCTGGCCGGTCGTGCCGAGGGCCACGATGCGTTTCGCCTCCTCGAACGCGAACTCGAATCCGGCATCCGGGTCGCGCAGCAGCCGTTCCGTGGCGCTCGCGTGCTGACGTACGCGCGGGTCGGCATCCGTCATCGCCGTGCGCAGGGTCGGCATGATCACCTCGCCGAGCGCGGTCAGCGCCCGGCTGAGGCTCAACCGTGTGCCCTGCTCGCCGCGCCCGAGCTGTGTCGCCAGCACTCCGGCCAACTCGGCTTCGTCACCTTCGGGCACGAGTACGACCGCTGCCCGCCAGGCGCTGCGCGCCACCTCGTCGTCGGCGTCGGTCAGCAGCGCTCGTGTGATCGCCGGCCACGCTTGCCGATCCCCGATCTTGGACAGGGTGTGCAACGCCTGGCTTCGTGCCTGCGCACGATCCGAGCGGAGCTCATCGACGAGTCTCGGGACCGTCATCGACGACGAGTGGCGGGTGAGGGCCCAGGTGAGCATTTCGCGCACGTGGAACTCGGGCTCGATCGCGCATCGTTCGATGAGCTTGTCGATGAACCACGGGTCCGGGGTCGTGCCGACCGCCAGCGCTGCCCGTAGCCGCACCGACGAATTGGTGTTCTCCAGCGCGCGGAGAGCCCGCAAGGCGTTCGTGCCCTCGTCCGGCATGGTCATTGGGACCACCTCCTTGGCAACAGTGGAGACCTTGTCACCGTGTCAAGGTCAAGCGGCGCCGCGCCGTGAACCGGCCGGGGCGGCGAGCCCGGTGCCGACCGACCCCGCGGCCCATCCCGTGCCGACGCCGGCGGGTACGCGGCGGCGTGGCGACGGACCATGGCCCCGGCCACCCTGGAGCCGCCCGGCCTCCTGCCGGGCGTCAGCCGGCCGTCTGCGGGGTGGGGGCGCCGGGCCGGGCGGAGGTGGCCTCGGCGAGCGCCGTCCGCAGGACGTCGAGCAGCGGCCCGTCGGGGTGGTCGATCCAGTGCTGGATGGCGACGCGCAGCGACGCCAGGAAGGTCGCCGCGAGGACCCGGGACCGCAGCACCCGGTCGGGGCCCGTCAGCCGGTGGGCGATGTCGTCGGCGAGTTCGCGCTCGATGGCGGTGTAGGCCGCGACCTGGTGCGCGACGAGGCCCGGGTGTCCGCGTAGCTGACGGCGGTGGACCAGCCAGGAGGGCGGGGCGTTGCCGTACGCCTCGACGGCGAGGCGCTCGGCGGCCCCGCTGAGCGCGGCCCACGGCGGCGCGTCGGCCGGCTGGCGGCGGACCAGTTCCAGCAGCCGGCGCAGCCGCACCGCGTCGCCGTGGAAGATCGCCTCCTCCTTGCTGGAGAAGTAGTTGGAGAACGTCCGGCGCGAGACGTTCGCGGCGTCGGCGACGGCCTCCACGGTGACGCGGTCGAGCCCGTGCTCGGTGGCGAGGCGCAGGGCCGCCTCGTGCAGGGCGAGGCGGGTGGCCGCCTTCTTGCGTTCCCGCAGCCCGGTGGTCTCCTCCATGGCGACAGCCTACGGGTCCGTGATTCAGTTCTCATCGCGCAAAGTTGCACTCTGGGCAAGATCGGCAGATGCTTGTGTGCGGCAACCATCTGCGTCAGGGGAGGGCAGCGTGGAGAACGCCGGTCGCGAACTCGGTACGAGGCTGTCGGAGCTGGTCCGGAGCGTGCGGCTGATCAGGCGGCACCGGGCCGACGTCCGGCCGGCCGTGCCGATCGGCCTGGCCGGTCTCCTCATGCAGATCGAACGGCTGCCCGCCGACTGTCACGCCCGCGAGTTGGCGGCCCGCAGCGGACTGGACCCGTCGACCGTCAGCCGCTCCATCGCCTCGCTCGTCAGCCACGGGCTGGTCGAGCGGCGCGCCGACCCCGCCGACAAGCGGGCGAGCCTGCTGACCGTCACCCCGGCCGGGCGGGCCGCCCTGACCGACACCTACGACTGGTACGGCCGGATCCTCGACACCGCGCTCGCCGACTGGACCCCGACGGAGGTGGCGGCGTTCGCCGCCGCGCTCGGCCGGTTCACCCGCGACGTCGAGACCGCCCTCGGACACCACAACAACCTGGAGGCCGCGCGATGAGCGCACCCACCACCACGGCCGGCGACGCGCCGATGACACACCGGCAGACGCTGGAGGCCCTCAGCGGCCTGCTGCTGGTGCTGTTCGTCGCGATGCTCAGCGGCACCGTCGTCTCGACGGCGCTGCCGAAGATCATCGGAGCGTTGGACGGGTCGCAGACCCAGTACACCTGGGTGGTCACCGCCACCCTGCTCACCGCGACCGCGACCACCCCGATCTGGGGCAAGCTCGCCGACCTGTTCAACAAGAAGCTGCTGGTCCAGATCGCCATCGTCGTCTTCCTGGTCGGCTCGGTGATCGCCGGCTTCGCCCAGACCGCCGGCCAGCTCATCGCCGCCCGTGCGTTCCAGGGCATCGGCGTCGGGGGCCTCCAGGCCCTCGTCCAGGTCGCCATCGCCGCGATGATCCCGCCCCGGGAGCGCGGCCGGTACAACGGCTACCTCGGCGGCGTCATGGCGGTGGCGACGGTCGGTGGTCCGCTGCTGGGCGGGCTCATCGTCGACACGTCCTGGCTCGGCTGGCGCTGGTGCTTCTTCGTCGGGGTCCCCGTCGCCGCCATCGCGCTGGTCCTGCTCCAGTTCACCCTGCGCCTGCCGACGGCCCGCCGCGAGAACGTCAAGATCGACTATCTGGGCGCGGCCCTGATCGCCGCCGGCGTCAGCGTGCTGCTCATCTGGATCTCCTTCGTCGACGACTCGTTCGCCTGGCTCTCCTGGCAGTCGGCCGCCATGGTGGGCGGCTCGGTGGCTCTGCTCGCCCTGGCCGTGCGGGTGGAGTCCCGGGCCGAGGAGCCGGTCGTCCCGCTCGACCTCGTCCGGCAGCGGACCACCGCCCTGGCCATCCTGGGCAGTCTGGCGGTCGGCATGGCGATGTTCGGCGGCGCCGTCTTCCTCGGGCAGTACTTCCAGATCGGCCGTGGCTACAGCCCCACGGAAGCCGGGCTGCTCACCATCCCGATGATGGCCGGCGTCCTCGGCTCGTCGATCATCGCCGGCCGGCTGATCACGAAGACCGGGAAGATCAAGCCGTACATCGTCTTCGGCGCGATCGTGCTCGTCATCGGGTTCGCCCTGCTCGGCACCATCGACCACGAGACCTCGCTGGTGCTGGTCGGCGCGGCCATGTTCATCGTCGGCGTCGGGGTCGGCATGACGATGCAGAACCTCGTGCTCGCGGTGCAGAACACCGTCTCGCTGCGGGACATCGGCGCGGCCAGCTCGACCGTCGCGTTCTTCCGCTCGCTCGGCGGCACCATCGGCGTCTCGGTGCTCGGCGCGGTCCTCGCCCGGCGGGTCACCGACCAGATCACCACAGACCTCTCCGCCGCCGGCATCCCCACCTCCGGCAGCGCGGGAGCCGGCAGCCTGAACCTCGACGCCATGCCCGCCGCCGTCCAGCAGATCGTGCGCGCGGCGTACGGGGACGCGACCGGCCACATCTTCCTCATCTCCGCCGCCATCGCCGTCGTCGGCGTCATCGCCGCGGTCCTGCTGAAGCCGGTCGGCCTGCGCAGCAGCCTGGACCTGCCCGACCCGGCCAGGTCGGCGGCCGTGGGCGCCGACGCCGTCGACGGCGCTCCCGCCTTCGACCAGGTGACCGGGGACGCCCCCGTACGCGAGGTGCCGGCCCGCCGCTGACGGGCCCGCCGCGCGTACGACTCGGGGCCGCCACCGTCGGAAGACGGTGACGGCCCCGACCCCTTTCGGGCGGCTGGGACGCCCAGCGAGGGACGATCCGGAGTGTCGGCGGGCGGGCCGTTTCAGGCGGGCGGAGCGCCGGACCGCCCCGTGGAAGACGACGGTGGGGAGGGACGGCGCCGCGTCCCTCTCCACACCGTGCGCGGACCGCTCAGGACAGGAACTTGTCCAGGGCGGCCTCGATGCTGCCGGAGTCCGGCGCCGCGTGCGACTTCATGGTGGTCTTGTTGTACGAGATGAAGCTCGGGCAGCGCGCCGCCGGGGCGGTGATGGTGCCGCCGTCGCCGATCTTCTCGCCGGTCTTCGCGGCGTAGAAGGTCAGGGTGTAGCGCGACGAGATGTAGTCGATGGTGACCTGCTTGCCCGCGCTGTCCTTGTACTGGCACTTCTTCGGCGCGCCCTCACTGCCTTCCACGAACTTCAGGCAGCCGACCACCGACACCGTCTCGAAGTCGGCGCTCTTGGCGTAGTAGGGCTTGTTCGAGGCGACCGACTTCGTCGACCAGAAGTTCGGCCGGTCGGGGTTGTTCGAGAACGTGTACGCCTTGGCGCCGGTCGGGCCGTTGTAGGGGGCCGCGTTCAGGATCTGGCCGCCCTCGCAGACGTTCGACAGGTCGCTGGAGTAGCGGGCGGTCACCGCGTTGTTGTTCGGCTCCTGCGTCTCCTGCTGCCCCGGCGTGGGGGAGGCGTCGGTGCCCGGGGTGCCGCTGGCACCCGGGCCGGCGGTGGGGCCGGCGGTCGCGACCGTGGTGGGCTCGTCGTCGTCACCGTTGACCAGGATGAGGCCGATGCCCGCGCCGCAGATGGCGAGCACGAGGACCACCGCGCCGGCGACCAGCCCGATGATCAGGCCCTTGTTCGACTTCTTCGGCGGCGGGAAGGGAGCGCCGAACTGCGGCGCCTGCGCTGGCTGCCCGTATCCCGGGTACCCGCCCTGCTGCGGGGCCGGCGGCCCGCTCCAAGGGGTGACGTTCGGGTCCGGCTGCTGCCCTCCGTACGGAGGGTAACTGTCGCTCATGTGAAGCCCTATCGCTGTCGACGTGTGCCCAGGCACGGGATCAAGGATCAGGGTAGTGAGCGCCGCAAATTGCGACGACGGGCGGCTGAACCCGTGGGGAGTCGCCATCCCACGTCGACGGCACCGCAGGTGACTCTGCGTACGAGTTACGGCTCGGTACGTGCAGAGAGGCCGGATCGCCCCGGATTTGTCGACGGCGTGGATCCGGGCCGCCGGAAGGGAATTCCGTTGTGCGGCCGGGAGTGCGGGCTGCCGGCACGTCGAGTTCGGACGTGTGACGAAGATCACTCGCGATCGGGCCGAGATGTGGGCGACACCGGTGCCGCCCCGCCCCGCCAGGGTGGCCGGACGCCTTCCGCGGTGTCCGGACCGCCCCTGGCCGGTGCGTACGGGTCAGGTGGCCGTGCAGCTCACCGGCCCCGTGCCGGCGCCCCCGGAGGTGGTGGCGAGGAAGCCGAAGGTGGCCTGCGCGCCGGGAGCGAGGTCGCCGTTCCAGTCGACGTCACCGGCGGTCACCTCCGCCCCGCTCTGGGTCAGCCGGGCGTTCCAGGACTGGGTGATCCGCTGGCCGTCGGAGAGGGTGAAGCGGACGGTCCAGCCGGAGGCCGGCGTGGCGCCGGAGTTGCGTACGGTCACCTCGCCCTGGTAGCCGCCCTGCCACTGGCCCACCACCCGGTAGCTCGCGGTGCAGCCGGTGGCCGGGCCGCTGGGTGTGGGCGAGGGGCTGGTGGGCGTCGGGCTGGCGGTGGGCGTCGGGGTGACACCGCCCAGCGCCTCGGTCAGCGCCGGATACCACCGGTCGGCCATCTTCCGGTCGCCCGACGCGTTCGGGTGCACGCCGTCGTAGGTGTCGGTGGCCGTACTGAAACCGGTCCACTGGTCGACCACCACCACCGGCGAGGCCGGGGTGGAGATCGTCGCCGCCCAGCCGTCGATCGCGTCGTTGAGGGCCACCACCCGCTGGCCGCACTCCGGGCACGTGGGCGGCGCCATGGGGATGATCTTCGCGACGAGGACCTTCATCGCCGGGTTGCTGGCCCGCATCTGCGCCACCAGCCGGCCGTACGCGGCGAGGATCGTGGCGGGCGCGACCGCACTCCACACGTCGTTGGTGCCGAAGTGCATCAGGACGATGTCGGGCCGGGTGGCGGCGAGCCAGCCCGGCAGCAGGTTCTGGTTGGCCACGGTGGTCACCAGGTAGCCCCCGTGTCCCTCGTTGTCGCCGTCGTGGGGCTGGCCGCAGCCCTGCGGGCCGAGCGTCCCGACGAAGTCGACGTCGGTGTGGCCGGTGGCCTGGAGGCGGTTCCAGAGCACGGAGCGCCAGCAGCCGGGCGAGCCGGTGATCGAGTCGCCCAGCGGCATCACCCGTACCGGTGCGGCGGCCGCCGGCAGGGCGGGGGAGGGGGCGGTGAACCCGACGACGAGGGCGAGGGGGATCGCCGCCAGCGCGGCCAGCAGGGCATGGAGCAAGGGCCTTCGGAGCATGGTGGAGGAACTCCTGTCACAGGTCGAGGTGCGAGGTGTGACGGCCCGGTGCTCCCTGGGGCAGTCAACCAGGAAAGTTGACGCATCTCAATGGAATCTCGCCTCACGCAAGACATTCACGAATTCTTTTCTCAACATCGTCCTCACATCGTGAACATCAACAAAATTTACGATCATGAATGTGGCGGCTAAGGTTTGCTCATCGTCCAGACCGCTCGTCGGGTGCGCCACGAGCCACCCGGGGGCCACCACAGTAGGAGGACCGGGAGATGACACTCCCTCGCACTCATCGGCGTACCCTCGCCGCTGCGGCCAGCGTGTTCGCCAGCGCCGCCATGGTCACCACCATGCTCGGCGCCCCGGCGGCGGCCTCGGCCACCGGCGAGATCCTCAGCGCCGGTGGCGCGACCGCCGTAGCCGACAGCTACATCGTGGTACTCAAGGACACCAGCGTCGGCGGTCGTGCCGGCACCCGGCAGGGCGAGGTGAAGAGCACCGCCGGCTCGCTCGCCGCCCGCTTCGGCGGCAGCGTCGGGCACGTCTACGGTGACGCGCTCAACGGCTTCGAGGTGAAGCTCTCCGAGCGGGCCGCCAAGCGCCTCGCCGCGCACCCCGCCGTCGACTACGTCGAGCAGAACCACGCCGTGTCGCTCGCGGCCACCCAGAGCAACCCGCCGTGGGGTCTGGACCGCATCGACCAGCGGCCCCTCCCGCTCAGCCGCACCTACACCTACAACAGCAGCGGCACCGGCGTGACGGCGTACATCATCGACACCGGCATCCGGACCAGCCACAACGACTTCGCCGGTCAGGCCGTCGACGGCTACGACGCGATCGACAACGCGCTGCCGGCCGCCGACTGCAACGGCCACGGCACGCACGTCGCGGGCACCGTCGGTGGCAACACCTACGGCGTGGCGAAGAACGTCCGGCTGGTGGGCGTGCGGGTGCTCAACTGCCAGGGCAGCGGCACCTGGGCGCAGGTCATCGCCGGCATCAACTGGGTGACCTCGAACCACCAGGCGGGCCAGCCGGCCGTGGCGAACATGAGCCTCGGCGGCGCCACCAACGCCTCCCTGAACACCGCGGTGGCGAACTCGATCGCCGACGGCATCACCTACGCGGTGGCCTCCGGCAACTCGAACGCCAACGCCTGCAACTTCTCGCCGGCCTCCGTGCCGACGGCGCTGACCGTCAACGCCTCGCAGAGCAACGACGCGCGGGCCTCGTTCTCCAACTGGGGCACCTGCACCGACATCTTCGCCCCGGGCGTGGGCGTCCTGTCGGCCTGGTACAACAGCAACACCGCCACCAACACCATCAGCGGCACCTCGATGGCCTCGCCGCACGTCGCCGGCGCGGCGGCCCGGGTGCTCAGCGTCAACCCGAGCTGGACGCCCGCCCAGGTGCACTCGTACCTGGTCAGCCAGGCCACCACGAACGTGATCACCAGCCCGGGCACCGGTTCCCCGAACCGCCTGCTCTACCTGGCTCCCACGTTCTGACCGACACCGTCGGCACACCGGCCCCGGGGCGTACGCGCCCCGGGGCCGGCGCGTGCGCAGATGTCGACGTGCGTCCATGTTGCGGGGAGCGGGCGGCCCGCCTAGGCTGCCGTCAATGGGAGCGCTCCCGGCCCCGTGGGCAGGGTGTCCGCGAGCCTCCCTACCGGACGATCCGCCGTCGGACCGCCGGCACCCCCACCACCCCTCGGAAGCGAAGGCACCCGCATGAAGCTCCCTGCGCGCCCGTCCCGGCGCACCCTGCTCATGGCCGGCGCGGTCGGCGCGCTGACCGTCGCGGCGTCGGCCGCCGTCCCGCCCGCCGACGCCCAGGCCGCCACCGGTTGCGCCGTCACCTACACGACCAGCAGTTGGGCCGGTGGCTTCACCGCCAACATCACGATCAGGAACCTCGGCGACGCGGTCGACGGGTGGACGCTCGGCTTCGCCTTCCCCGACGCGGGCCAGCGGGTCGGCCAGGGCTGGTCGGCGACCTGGAGCCAGACCGGCGCCGCCGTCACCGCCCGCAGCGTGAGCTGGAACGGCGCGCTGGCGACCGGCGCGTCGACCAGCATCGGGTTCAACGGCACCTGGACCGCCGCCAACCCCGCGCCGACGGCGTTCACCCTCAACGGCACCGCCTGCACCGGCGCGACCACACCGACCACTCCGCCGCCGCCGACCACCCCGCCGCCGACCACCCCGCCGCCCACGACCCCGCCGCCCACGACCCCACCGCCGGGCGGGCAGACGCCGGTCGCGATCAACGGCCAGCTGCGGGTGTGCGGGGTCAACCTGTGCAACCAGTACGGCCGGCCGATCCAGCTGCGGGGCATGAGCACCCACGGGATCCAGTGGTTCGCCCGCTGCTACAACGACGCCTCACTGGACGCGCTCGCCGACGACTGGCGGGCCGACCTGCTGCGCATCGCCATGTACGTCCAGGAGGACGGCTACGAGACCGACCCGGCCGGGTTCACCAACCGGGTCAACGCCCTCGTCGACGAGGCCGAGCAGCGGGGCATGTACGCGCTGATCGACTTCCACACCCTGACCCCGGGCGACCCGACGTACAACCTCGACCGGGCCAAGACGTTCTTCGCCGCCGTCTCGGCCCGCAACGCCGCCAAGAAGAACGTCATCTACGAGATCGCCAACGAGCCCAACGGCGTCAGCTGGGCGACCATCAAGAGCTACGCCGAGCAGGTCATCCCGGTGATCCGCGCCAACGACCCGGACGCGGTGGTCGTGGTCGGCACCCGCGGCTGGTCCTCGCTGGGCGTCTCCGACGGCTCGAACGCCAACGAGGTCATCAACAACCCGGTGAACGCCGCCAACGTCATGTACACGTTCCACTTCTACGCCGCGTCGCACCGGGACAACTACCGCGCCGAGGTGGAGCGGGCCGCCGCCCGGCTGCCGCTGTTCGTCACCGAGTTCGGCACGGTGGACTACACCGGCGACGGCGGGGTGGACGTCGCCAGCAGCAACGCCTGGATCGACCTGCTGGACCGCCTGAAGATCAGCTACGCGAACTGGACCTACTCGGACAAGGCCGAGGGCAGCGCCGCGCTGCGGCCGGGCACCTGCGCCGGGAGCACCTACACCGGCCCGGGCGTGCTCACCGATTCGGGCGCCCTCATCCGTGACCGCATCCGTACGCCGGACAACTTCCCCACCGCCTGATCCCGTTCCCGCGCGAGGCCCCGCCGCACCCGGCGGGGCCTCGCCGTGCGCGTCTCCAACGAGGCGCCGGCCGGCGGAGGATCCACCCGCGGGACGCTGTCGAGCTGATGTCGTGGACGATTCACCGCCGCCCTCGGTGGCTCAGAAGCCGCCTGATGTCACAGACGACTCAGCTCGACAGCGTCGCGCGACCCTTCCGCCGCGGACCGGCTCGGCGACCACAACCGCAGCGCGGAGCGCGGAGCATCCGCCATCCGGCCAGCAGCCGCGTGACCGACCGCAGCCGACCGGCCGGCGCACCCTCAGGCGGGTACGGCGTGCTCCGACTCGAACCGCTCCCGGGTCAGGAACGCCAGCTGGGCCCGCTTGTCGGGCATGTCGATCTCGTCGGCGAAGGTGAAGCCCTCCCGCCGCAGCCGCTCCAGCGCGCGCTCGTTGCGGACGTCGGGCTCGACGACGATCCGCAGCCGGGTGGGATCGGCGAACAGGAAGCGGGCCAGGGCCGGCCCGATGGCCGTGGTGAGGCCCTTCGGCGGGCGCCTGCCGGGGGCGAGCAGCAGATGCATCCCGACGTCGCCGGGCCGCACGGGGTAGCGCTCGCCGACCGGATCCGCCTCCGGCTGGTACGTCTGGAGCAGGCCGATCGGCGTGCCGTCGAGCATGATCAGGTACGCGTGGTGGGTGTCGAGGCTGTCGACGAACTCGTAGATCTCCCGCACCTCGTCGACCGAGTGCGAACCCATGCCCCAGAACGCCGCCCGGGGCTCGGTCACCCAGCCGTGCACCAGCTCCGCGTGGGCCCTCGGGTCCAGCACGACGAGCGACAGCTCGCCGAAGCCGGCAATCTTCTCCTGGTATGTCACGATGTCGCGTCTCCTGGTTCTCGGGTGAGTTCACGCCAGTCGGTGACCACCGGAGCCAGCTCCCCGGCGGCCCACAGTGGCAGTTGGTCGGCGAAGTGCGGGTCGCCGGGTCGCCCGGACGCGCCGAAGGGGACGATCCAACGGCTCTCCGCGCGGTCGGTCAGGTCCCACACGTAGCGGGCCACCGGGCCCCGCCAGCACGCGTCGGACACGCCGGGCACGCTGGACGTGGCCAGCACGCAGTCGGCGTCGCCGCCCAGCGCGACCCGCTCGCGCATGCCCCGTACCGCCTCGTCGACCGCCGCCGCCACGCCGAGGTGCACGGGGTGCAGCACGTGCCGCCGGCCCCACGGCCCCGGCGGCTCGCCCGCCGCGACGTCCTCGAGCGCGCCGGCCGCCACCGGCCCGACGTCGCCACCGAGGCGGTGCAGCCCGGTGGCCACCCCGTCCAGGGCGTGGCCGATGCGCGACAGCGGGTCGGTCCACGGCGCGAAGAGGCCGTCGAACGCGCTCGGGGCGTCGCGCAGCGGGCGCAGGCAGGGGTGGTCGTACAGGCGGCGGGCCAGGGCCGCGCGCCAGGCGGCCCAGGCGCCGGCGTCGGCGCTGTCGGCCCGCATCTGCCCGTCCCACGCGGTCAGCCGCTCGCGCAGGCGCCGCGCCGGCCCGCTGAGCGCGCCCGGGTCGACCCGGGCCAACACGCCCCGCAGCGTCGCGGCCTCCAGCCGGGTGTCCATGTGTACGGCCTCCGCCCGGGTCCCCTCGGCGAGCAGGGCGCGGATGCGGCGGGCCCGGTGCGGCGGGGCGAAGCCGGTGCCGAGGTCCGCCACGTCGGGGCGGCGGTCGTTGGCGCAGACGGCCGGCCCGTCGACGACGGTGCGGCGCGGCCCGGCGTAGCCGCCGTGCCAGCCGTAGCGCGCGTCGTCGCCGGGCACCGGCTCGCGGCGGCACCGCTCGTCGCGCAGCGGGACGAGCCCGGCGACGAGCTGGCGGACCGCCCCGTGCCGGTCGGCGACGAGGACGCTGTTGACCGGTTCGACCCAGTCGCGCAGCGCGTCGGCCACGTCGTCGGCGCTGCGGGCCCGCAGCAGCGGCAACAGCGCGTCGAAGCCGAGGCGCTGCTCGACCCGGCTCGGCACGCGCAGGCTGATCGCCTCATCGGTGCCCCGGTCGTGGTCGACGACGGGCCCGCGCGGCGTCTCGATCACCTCGACGGTCTCCGGCTCGCCGCCGCGGACCTCGACGCGCTCGACGTGCCGGAGTGCCGGCGCCCAGCCGTCCGCCTCGCGGACGAGGATCACGTCGCCGTCGCGGCGCAACCGTTCCCGGTAGAGATCCTGGTAGTCGGCCATGGCGTTGGTGACGGCCCAGGCGACCTCGCCGGCGTGCCCGAAGTGGGGCAGGCCCGGGACCCCGGGGAAGGCGAAGCCGAACACGTCGAACTCGGGGCAGGCCAGGCGCACCTGCTGGTAGATGCCGGGCAGTTCCAGGATGCGGTGCGGGTCGCCGGCGATGACGGGCGCCCGGCCGGAGGCGGGGTCGGCGGGCAGGGCCCAGGCGTTGCTGCCGGACCCGCCCGGCCCCTCGACGGCGAACAGGTCGACAGCCGCCGGGCCCAGGGTGGCGGCGACGTGGGCGTGCCACAGCTTGTTGGGGAAGGTGGAGAAGAGCACGTGCTGGACGAGGAAGACCCCCAGCGGCGACCACGGCCGCCACCGTCCCGGGGCGCAGCCGACCGCCGCGAACTCCGGTGCCGCCGCGGCCCCCTCGGCCAGCCCCTCGTTGACCCCGTCGACGTAGGCGGTGACCCACCGGCGGGTGTCGGGGGCGAGCCGCTCGAAGCAGCGCCGGGCGGTGTCGTCGAGGCGGGCCCGGCGGGCGAAGCGGTCCCAGCGCAGTTCGGCGGGGCCGACGTGCTCGGCGAGCCGGCCCTCCGAGCGCCACCGCTCCACTTCGATCTGCCAGGCCCGGTCGAGGGCGGCGACCCGCCCCTGCAACCGGGCGAGCCCGTCGACGTCGTCGGCGCGCAGGTGGGGGATCCCCCACCGGTCGCGATGGATGCCGGTCATCGTCGCGCCTCGCGGATGGGCGCTCGGCCCACCTGCCACAGGAATGTCAACTTAGGCTACCCTCCCCTAACTGAGGCGAACCTTACCTGGAGGGGTGCGTGAAGCGAAACTGGGAAGCCCTGGTGCTCAAGGCGATGGGCGGCCGTGACTTCCGGCTGACCGTGCTCGGCACGGAGTCCGTCGGTGAGCACTACCGCCGACTGCGCATGGACGGCGGCGGGCTGCTGGAGGCGTGCGGCGTGCACCCCACCATGTGGGTACGGCTGTGGTTCGACAACGACGGCAAGCCGCACCAGCGCGCGTACACCATCGTCGACCCGGACCCGGAGACCGGCCGGTTCGACCTGGAGTTCGCCATCCACGACGGATGCGCCGCCCGGTGGGCCGCCGCCGCGCAGGTCGGTGACACCATCGACGCCACCGTGCAGGGCACCGGGTTCAGCCTGCCGGACCCCGCCCCGCGACACCTGTACCTGGTCGGCGACGCCGCCTCGCTCCCGGCGGTGAACAGCCTGCTCGCCGCGGCCCCCGACGTCCCGGCGACGGTGTGGCTGGAGTACGCCCACGAGGGCGAGAAGGAACTGGCGCCGCGCGCCGCGGCCCCGCACGACGTCAACTGGGTGCCGCGCCGCGACGACGGGCGGCACCTGGTCGAGACCGTCTGCGCGGCCCTGCCCGCCGCCGAGGACGCCCACTACTGGGTGGCCTGCGAGGCGGCCAGCACGCGCGGCATCACCAAGCACGTACGACGCAACCTCGGCGTCGGCAAGCACCAGCTCACCTCGCTGGCCTACTGGAGCGCCAGGTGAGGGGTCGGCTCGGCACCCTCACCGCGCTCTACGTCACGCAGTACCTCGGCATCGGCTTCATCACCGTCGGGCTGACCGCCATCCTGCGTGACGGCGGCACCTCCCTCGACACGCTGGCGCTGTTGCAGTTCGTCGGTCTGGTCTGGCCGATCAAGTTCCTCTGGGCGCCCCTGATCGACCGGTACGGCTCCCGCCACCGCGGCCACTACCGGTCCTGGCTGCTGGTGCTCCAGGGCGGCATGGTGCTGGCCCTGCTGGCCCTGCTGCCGTTCGACCGCCCGGCCGGGCAGCTCGGCCCGGTCGTCGCGATCTGCGTCGCGTACGTGTTCCTCTCCGCCACGCAGGACATCGCCGTCGACGCCGTCGCCGTCCGGCTGCTCTCCGGGCGCTCGCGGGGGACCGGAAACGGCATCCAGGTCGCCGCGAGCTACGTCGGCAACCTGCTCGGCGGCGGCGCCTGCGTGGTCGTCTACGACCGGTTCGGCTGGGTGCCGGCGATCCTGCTGCTGGCCGCCCTGACCGCCGTCGGGCTGCTGGTGGTGTGGCGGTTCCGGGAACCGGAGCGCACCGACCGCGTCGCCAGCGCCGGCGCGGCGTACCGGGCGCTGCTGTCGGTGCTGGGCCAACCCGGCTGCCGGTGGTGGACCTTCGGCGTGGTGCCGCCGGTCTACATCGGCGCCGGCGCGACGTACGCCCTCGTGACGCCCGCCCTGGTGGACGCGGACTGGTCCCTGGCGCGCATCGGCGTGGTGACCGGCGTGGTGACCAGCCTGCCGGCCATCGTGGCCGGTCTGCTCGCCGGGGCCGCGATCGGCCGGTTCGGGCGCGGCCGCGTCCTCGTGGCCGGGGGAGTGGCGCTCGCGCTCTCGACGGCGATGCTGCTGCCGCTGATGAACGGCCGGGCGCCGCTCGCCGGGACGGTTGCCGCGCTCTGCTGCTTCATGGCCGCCTACACGATCGCCAACGTCGTGCTCTACACGGTCAACATGGACTATTCCCGGCCCGGCACGGGCGGCACGGACTTCACCGTGCTGTCGTCGTTCGGGCTGGTCTGCTCCTTCGTGGCGGCCTCCGTGGCGCTGGCGGCGGCCGAGGTGTTCGGCTACCCGGTGGTCGCCGTGGCCGCCGTCGTCCTGGTGGCGCTCGGCGTCGCGCTGGGCCTCGGGCACCAGCGGCGCTTCCGGCACCGATCCGGTGCGACGCCGGGTGAGCGGGAGCTGGCGAAGGTGCCGGGCTGAGTGATGCAGCTCAATGTGGACGGCGATGTTGACACATCCTTAGGTTAGGGTAACCTAAGCTCGCTCGATCACCGACTGCGGGCGGGCGGTGACGTCCCGCCATCCCGCCCCGCGTCCATTCCCGACCGTTTGAGGACCCGCATGAGCCTGCCCGGATCCACCGTCCAGGTGCCTTCGACCGGGGTGACCCCCGGGTCCGACGGCGCCCGCGCCCACCTGTTCACCGCCGGCTCGGTCGAGGAGTACCGGCGGGTGCTGGCCGAGGGGATCGGCCGGGTGGCGGCCCGGGTGAGCGAGGTGGACCGGCCCTTCACGGGCGCGACGCCGGACGAGCTGGCGCCGCGGATCGCCGGCATCGACCTGGACCGGCCGCTGGGCGACAGCGGGGCCGCGCTCGACGAACTGCACGACGTCTACCTGCGCGACGCCGTCTACTTCCACCACCCCCGCTACCTGGCGCACCTCAACTGCCCGGTGGTGATCCCCGCGCTGCTCGGCGAGGCCGTGCTCAGCGCCGTCAACTCCTCGCTGGACACCTGGGACCAGAGCGCCGGCGGCACCCTGATCGAGCGCCGGCTCATCGACTGGACCGCCGACCGGATCGGCCTGGGGCCCGCCGCCGACGGCATCTTCACCAGCGGCGGCACCCAGTCCAACCTCCAGGCGATGCTGCTGGCCCGCGAGGAGACCTGCGCGAACCTGGTCGGCCGGGCGACCGAGCGGCAGTCCCGCCCGGAGCTGCTGTCCCGACTGCGCATCCTCACCTCGGCGGCCGGCCACTTCAGCGTGCAGAAGGCCGCCAAGCTGCTCGGCCTCGGCGCCGACGCCGTGATCACCGTGCCCACCGACGCCGACCGGCGGATGCGCACCGCCGACCTGGCCCGGGAGATCGCCCGGTGCCGGGAGGAGGGGCTGGTGGTGATGGCCGTCGTCGCCACCGGCGGCACCACCGACTTCGGCACCATCGACCCGCTGCCGCAGATCGCCGACATCTGCGCCGCCGCCGGCGTCTGGCTGCACGTCGACGCCGCGTACGGCTGCGGGCTGCTGGTGTCGCCGACCCGGCGGCACCTGCTCGACGGCATCGAGCGGGCCGACTCGGTCACCGTCGACTACCACAAGTCGTTCTTCCAGCCGGTCAGCTCCAGCGCGCTGCTGGTACGCGACCGGCGCGTGCTGCGGCACGCCACCTGGCACGCCGACTACCTCAACCCCGCGCGGATGGTCGAGCAGCGCATCCCCAACCAGGTCGACAAGAGCATCCAGACCACCCGCCGCTTCGACGCCCTCAAGCTCTGGCTGACCCTGCGGATCATGGGGCCGGACGCGATCGGCGCGCTCTTCGACGAGGTGATCGACCGCGCCGCCGCCGCGTGGCAACTGCTCACCGAGGACCCCCGTTTCGAGGTGGTCACCCGCTCGCAGTTGAGCACCGTGGTCTTCCGCTACCTGCCGGCCGCCGCCGGCCGGGAGGTCGTCGACGACGCCAACCTGTACGCCCGCGAGGCGCTGGCCGCCTCCGGCGCCGGCCTCGTCGCCGGCACCAAGGTCGACGGCGCGCACTACCTCAAGTTCACCCTGCTCAACCCCGAGACCACGCTGGACGACATCGCCCACGTCCTCGACCTCATCGCCGAACACGCCGGCTGGTACGCCCGGACCAGGGCCACCGCCGAGCTGTCCTGCCCCGTCGGCTGACGATCCGCCCCCGCTCTGGAGAACCGCATGTCGACGCACGACTTCATCGCCGTCGGGCTGGGCCCGTACAACCTGGGCCTGGCCTGCCTGACCGAGCCGATCGACGAACTCGACGGCATCTTCCTGGAGGCGCGGGACAGCTTCAGCTGGCATCCCGGGATGCTGCTGGAGTCGACCCGGCTCCAGACGCCGTTCATCGCCGACCTCGTCACGCTCGCCGACCCGACCTCGCCGTACTCCTTCCTGAGCTACCTCAAGGAGTCCGGGCGGCTCTACCCGTTCTACATCCGGGAGAGCTTCTTCCCGCTGCGCAGCGAGTACGACGACTACTGCCGCTGGGCCGCCGGCAAGCTGGGCAGCATCCGGTTCGGACAGCAGGTCACGGCCGTCGGCTACGACCCGGCCGACGAGCACTACACCGTCACGGCGACGGTGGCGGCCACGGGGGAGCCGGTCACCTACCGGGCCCGGCACCTGGTGCTCGGCACCGGCACCCCGCCGTACGTGCCGGACGCCTGCGCGGACCTCGGCGGCGACATGATCCACAACTCGCGGTACCTGGAGCACCGGGCGGCGCTGCGCGCGAAGCGGAGCATCACCGTGATCGGCAGCGGGCAGAGCGCGGCCGAGATCTACCACGACCTGCTCGCCGACATCGACACGTGCGGCTACCAGCTCAACTGGGTGACCCGGTCGCCCCGGTTCTTCCCCCTCGAATACACCAAGCTCACCCTCGAGATGACCTCGCCGGACTACGTGGACTACTTCCACGCCCTGCCGGAGCCCACCCGCTACCGGCTGGAGTCCGAGCAGAAGGGGCTGTTCAAGGGCATCAACGCCGACCTCATCAACGAGATCTACGACCTGCTCTACGCCAAGAGCATCCCCGGCCCCGTCCGCACCCGGCTGCTGACCAACACCGAGCTGACCGCCGCCGCGTACGACGAGTCCGGCGGGACGTACACGCTGGGCCTGCGCAACGTCGAGCAGGAGTGCGACTTCACGCTGGACACCGAGGGCCTGGTGCTGGCCACCGGCTACCACTACCGCGTACCGGAGTTCCTGGAGCCGGTGCGCGAGCGCATCCGCTGGGACGCGCACGGGCGCTTCGACGTGGCCCGCAACTACAGCATCGACCACACCGGACGCGGCATCTTCCTGCAGAACGCCGGCACCCACACGCACAGCGTCACCTCGCCCGACCTGGGCATGGGCCCGTACCGCAACTCCTGGATCATCCGGGAGCTGCTGGGCCGCGAGCACTACCCGATCGAGAAGGGCATCGCCTTCCAGGAGTTCGGCGTGCCGGCCGGGGCCGCGTCGTGACCGAGGTGGTCCACCGCCGGGTCGACGAGCGGCTCGGCGAGTTCGCCCTGCGTACCCTCGATCCGGACGCCGACGCGCCGCTGCTGCACCGCTGGGTGACCCACCCGAAGGCGGCGTTCTGGCTCATGCAGGACGCCGACGTGGCGCGGGTCGCCGAGGAGTACCGGCGGATCGCCGCGCACCCGCACCACGACGCGTTCCTGGGCCTGCACGAGGGCCGCCCGGCGTTCCTCGCCGAGCGGTACGACCCCGCCCACGTCGAACTCGTCGGCCTCTACGACGCGGCCGACGGCGACGTCGGCATGCACTTCCTCTGCGCCCCCGCCGACGCCCCGGTGCACGGCTTCACCCTGGCGGTGATCACGACGGTGATGGCGTGGCTCTTCGCCGACCCGGCCACCCGCCGGGTCGTCGTGGAGCCCGACGTGCGCAACACGGCGGTGCACGCGCTCAACGCGGCCGTCGGCTTCACCGTCATCGGCCCGATCCGCAAGCCCGAGAAGGACGCGCTGCTCAGCGTCTGCACCCGTGACCAGTTCCACGCCGCAACCCGAGGAGACGTGCCCGCGTGAACCCGCTCGCATCCGTGGCCCACCTGACGCCCGCGAACTGGGCCCACGCCAACCGGCTGCTGGTCCGCAAGGCGCTGGCCGAGTTCGCCCACGAGCGGCTCCTCGCGCCCGAGCCCGTCCCCGGCGACGAGCCCGCCCCCGCCGCGCGTCGGTACCAGGTGCGCGGCGACGACGGGGAGGTCGTCTACCGGTTCATCGCGAGCCTGCTGGCCCTCGACCACTGGCGCATCGACGCCGACAGCATCACCCGCCACCGCGGCGACACCGAGCTGCCGCTGGACGCCCTGGAGTTCTGCCTCGACCTGCGGGGCGCGCTCGGCCTGACCGACCAGATCCTCCCCGTCTACCTGGAGGAGATCAGCTCCACCCTGGCCAGCACCGCGTACAAGCTCGACAAGCCGGCCGTCAGCGCCGCCGAGCTCGCCGACGCGGACTTCCAGACCATCGAGACCCAGATGACCGAGGGCCACCCCGGCTTCGTCGCCAACAACGGGCGCATCGGCTTCGGCGTCGACGAATACCGGGCGTACGCCCCGGAGGCCGGCAACCCGGTGCGGCTGATCTGGGTGGCCGCGCACCGCGACCGGACGACCTTCACCTGCGCCGCCGACCTCGACTACGACACGCTGATCCGCGCGGAACTCGGCGACGACACCCTCGCCCGGTTCGCCGACACCCTGACCGGGCTCGGCCTCGATCCGGCCGACTACCTGCTCGTCCCGGTGCACCCGTGGCAGTGGTGGAACAGGATCTCGGTCACCTTCGCCGCCGAGGTGGCGCAGCGGCGGCTGGTCTGCCTCGGCCCCGGCCCCGACGAATACCTGGCCCAGCAGTCCATCCGCACCTTCTTCAACGTCACCGACCCGACCCGGCACTACGTCAAGACCGCGCTGTCCGTGCTGAACATGGGCTTCATGCGGGGGCTGTCGGCCGCGTACATGGAGGCCACCCCGGCCATCAACGACTGGCTCGCCGAGCTGATCGACGGCGACGAGGTGCTCAAGGGCACCGGGCTGACGATCATCCGGGAGCGGGCCGCCGTCGGCTACCGGCACCTGGAGTACGAGGCGGCCACCGACCGGTACTCCCCGTACCGCAAGATGCTCGCCGCTCTGTGGCGGGAGAGCCCGGTGCCCGCGCTGGAGCCGGGCCGGCGGCTGGCCACCATGGCGTCGCTGCTGCACACCGACCGCGACGGCCGCTCGTTCGCCGCCGCGCTCATCGCCCGCTCGGGCCTGGCGCCGAAGGCGTGGCTGCGCCGCTACCTCGACGCCTACCTCACCCCGCTGCTGCACAGCTTCTACGCCCACGACCTGGCCTTCATGCCGCACGGCGAAAACGTCATCCTCGTCCTCGACGGCGCGACGGTCGAACGGGCGATCTTCAAGGACATCGCCGAGGAGATCGTGGTGATGGACCCCGATGCCGACCTGCCGCCGCAGGTCCGACGGGTCCGGGCCGACGTGCCGGAGGACATGAAGCTGCTGTCCATCTTCACCGACGTCTTCGACTGCTTCCTGCGCTACCTCAGCGCCATCCTCGTCACCGAGGACGTCCTCGACGAGGAGACCTTCTGGCGCACGGTCGCCGAGTGCGCGGCCGACTACGCCGATAGCGTCCCGCACCTCGCCGAGCGGCTGCGGCGCTACGACCTGTTCGCCCCGGAGTTCGCGCTGTCCTGCCTGAACCGGCTCCAGCTGCGCAACAACCAGCAGATGGTCGACCTGGCCGACCCGTCGGCCGCGCTGCAACTCGTCGGCACCCTGACCAACCCCATCGCCCGCTTCGCCCCGTCGGCCCGATGACGACCACGACGCTCGCGCCGGCCGCGGAACCACCGGTCGGCGGCGCCGACGGGCGGGTACGCGGCCGGTGGCTGATCCTCGCCGTGCTCTGCCTCGCCCAGGTCACCGTGGTGCTCGACAACACGGTGCTGACCGTGGCGATCCCCGTGCTCACCACCGAGCTGGCCGCCAGCACCGCCGACGTGCAGTGGATGATCAACGCGTACGCGCTGGTCCAGTGCGGCCTGCTGCTCACCGCGGGCAGCGCCGCCGACCGGTACGGCCGCCGCCGGATGCTGCTGGCCGGGCTCGTGCTGTTCGGGCTCGGCTCGCTGGCCGCCGGGCTCGCCGGGTCCAGCGGCCAGTTGATCGCCGCCCGCGCCGGCATGGGGATCGGCGGCGCGCTGCTGGTCACCGCCACCCTCGCGGTGGCGATGCAGGTCTTCGACGACGCCGAGCGGACCCGCGCGATCGGCCTCTGGGCGGCGGCGAGCGCCCTGGGGTTCGCGGCCGGGCCGCCCTTCGGCGGGCTCGTGCTCGCCCACCTGCCGTGGGGGGCGATCTTCCTGGTCAACGTCCCGATCGTGCTGGTCTGCCTGGTGGCGGCGTGGGCGCTCGTGCCGGAGTCGCGCCAGCCGGCCCGCGGCCGCCTCGACCTGGGCGGGGTGCTGCTCTCCACGGCCGGCCTGACCGCCGTCGTCTACGCGATCATCGCCGGGCCGGAGCAGGGCTGGACCGCCGCCGGGGTGCTGGGCGCGGCGGTCGCCGGAGTGCTCCTGCTCGCCGCCTTCGTGACCTGGGAGCGGCGGGTCGCCGACCCCATGCTGGACATGCACTTCTTCCGCAACCCCCGCTTCGTGGGGGCGGTCTCCGGGGTCGTCCTGATCACGTTCGGCGCCACCGGCGCGCTGTTCCTGCTGACCCAGCACCTCCAGTTCGTGCGCGGGTACCCGGCCTGGGAGGCCGGCCTGCGGATGATGCCGTTCGCGCTCTCCATCGTCCTGCTGAACGTCGGCGGGGTCGCGGCGCTGGTGATCCGCCGACTCGGGCTGGCGTGGTCGATCGCCCTCGGCATGACGCTGCTCGCCGGCGGTCTCGCCCTGATCACCCACGCCCCGACGGACGGCTACCCGGTGCTGCTGGCGGGCCTGCTGGTGATGGGCGCCGGCTGCGCCGTGGCCAACCCCGCCATCGTCGAGGCCGTGATGAGCGCGATCCCGCCGGAGAAGGCCGGGGCCGGCGCTGGCGTCGACGGCACCATGACGGAGGTCGGCAGCAGCCTCGGCGTCGCCGTGCTGGGCGCCATCCTCAACGCCCGGTTCGCCGCCCTGCTGCCGGCCGCCGTGGCCGGCGCCGGCTCGTTCCCCGCCGCGCTGGCCGCCGCGCGCAGCGAGTCGGAGCGCGCGCTCGTCTCCGACGCGTTCCGCTCCGCCCTGGAGACCGGTCAGACGGTCGGCGCCGTGGCCGTCTTCGCGGGCGGCTGCGTCGCCGCCGCGCTGCTGCGCCGCGCCGAGCGGGCCGGCTGACCCGGGGGCGTCCGCTCCCGGGCGACGCCGGTCGGCGCCAGGCGGGCGGGGCCGCCGCCAGACCCCGGGACGCCCGGTCCGAGCGGGTGGGCGGCTCAGCCCCGGCGGAGCGTACGCAGCGCGCCGGCCCAGGCGACCACCTCGTCGAGTACGGTGCCGAGGGCCTGCTCCTGGTGCGCCGCAGGCCGGAAGTCGCGGAAGTTGACGAAGTCGGTCGTCAGGGAGAGCGCGACCTGCGAGCGGACGTCGGCCACCCCGAGCTGCCCCAGCACCAGCCGCAGGTGCTCCGCCGCCCGGGTGCCGCCGTGCACGCCGTAGCTGACCAGGCCGGCGGCGGCATGCTGCCACTCCTTGAACAGGAAGTCGACGGCGTCCTTGAGCGCGCCCGGGATGGAGTGGTTGTACTCCGGGGTGACGAAGACGAAGCCGTCGAAGCTGGCGACGGTCGTCGCCCAACGGCGTACGGCGGGGCGCCTCGACGGCGCCATCGACGGCGGCAGCAGCTCGTCGAAGTGCGGCAGGTCGTAGTCGGCGATGTCGACCAGCTCGACCGTGGCGTCGCTCCGCTTGGCGGCGACGTCGGTCACCCATCGGGCGACGGCGTCGGCCTTGCGGCCCGGCCGCGTGCTGCCGACGATGACACCGATCCTGACCATGGCTGATCTCCTCTACGGGGTGGGGACGGGACGCACGGGCACCGGCAGGCCGGCCAGATCACGGGCCAGCTCCAGCGCGCCGTGCAGGGACGACGTCGCGCCGAGGGCGGCAGCGCGCACCGGCGGCGCCGGCCGCCCGGGACGGCCGGCGGCGCGGGCCCGCTCGGCGACGAGCGGCACGAAGTCGGGCAGACCGGCGGCGAACCCGCCGCCGACGATCGCCAGCGCCGGGTCCAGCAGCTCGCCGAGGCTCACCACCGCCGCCGCCAGCGCCCGGCAGCTCGCGTCGACCGCCGCCACCGCCCAGGGCCGGCGCTCGTCGAGTGCCGCCCGCAGGTACTCGAAGCTGACCTCGGCGCCCCGGCCGGCGCCGGCCCGGCGCAGGGTGGCGGGGCCGGACGCGATCGACTGGAGACAGCCGCGCCGACCGCAGTCGCAGCGCTCGCCGTCGAGGGCGACGACCATGTGACCGATCTCGGCGGAGGACCGGCCGGGCACCGACCGCCCGGCCAGCACCACGCCGCCACCGATCCCGGTGCCCACGCCCAGGTAGACCACGTCGTCCGCGCCGGCGCGTCGGGCCTCGGCCAGCGCGGCGAGGTCACCGTCGTCGGCCACGGCGGTCGCCGCGTCCGGGAAGAGGCGGCGCAACGCGCCGGCGAGGTCGAGCCCCGCCCAGCCGGGCCGCCCGGGCCAGGTGGTGACGGTGCCCGCCGGGTCCGTGGTCGCCGGCATCGCCACGCCGACCGCGCCCACCGGCCCCCACGCGTCGCGCAGCCGGTCCACCTCGGCGGCCAGCGCGGCCAGGTCCTCGCCGAGGTCGGCGCCGGGCGGCCAGCGGAAGCTGCGCTCGTACGCCGGCCGCCCGGCCGCCTCCGCGCGCAGCGCCACCTTGGTACCGCCGACGTCGACGCCCAGCACACCGGGCGTCCGCTGTGGACCGGTCACGCCCGGACCTCAGCCCTGCAGCACGTGCAGGACCACGAGCGCGACGGCCGCCACCGCGAAGATCACCGGCGTCAGGGTCATCGCGGCCGGGTCCTTCGCGCGGGCGTGGTAGACGACCGCGCCCACCATCTGCAGGGCGAGACCGATCGCCGCCGCGATGCCCAGCGGCGGCCAGAGCAGGCCGAGCAGCAGGCCGGCGACCGCGGCGAGTTCCAGCACTCCGAGCACGCGGGTCAGCCCGGGCGAGACGCCGAGGTGGTCCATCCGCTCGCGCATCTGTGCCTGCCCGGTGAGCTTCGGCACGGCGGTGCCCACGAACACCGCGGCGAGGATGAGGGTCAGGACGAGGATGGGAATGTGCACGTGAGGTCCTTCGGGAAGAGTCGGGACGTGCGGACGACCGTACCGCTGCCGTGGCGGCGCAGACGGGACCCGACGGTGGGGCCCGCGGTCGTCACCGGACGGTCGCGACGAGGGCCCGGGCGGCCAGCCGGTAGCCCAGCGACCCGAGCCCGACGATGACGCCGCTCGCCAACGGGGCGATCACCGAATCGTGCCGGAAGCTCTCCCGGGCCCAGACGTTGGACAGGTGCACCTCGACGAAGGGGCGCGGGTAGTTCGCCAGGGCGTCACGCAGGCTCCAGCCCGCGATCATCAGGGCGCCCGGGTTGACGATGGCGCCCACGGTGTCGTAGTTGTCCTGGATGGCGCGGATCAGGGCGCCCTCGCAGTCGTGCTGCTCGGCCACCACCCGCCAGCCCCGCCCCGCGATCTCCTCGCCGACGGCGCGTTCGATGTCGTCCAACGTGTCGGTGCCGTAGATCTCCGGCTCCCGTCGGCCGAGGATGCCCAGGTTCGGGCCGTTCAGCAGCAGCACGTCCGACACACTTCACCTCGCGGGGCGCGGCCCTGTCCCGACAAGGCCCGATGACTGGTCCACGCAGTCTTACTACGCCCGGGGCGCCGGGCGAACCGGCGGCGGCCCTGGCACGGGCGGACTAAGGGGTGGCTAGGGGCTGTTAGGGGCGGTGACCGTGCTGCCGGGTCGGTTACCGTCCTCCCTGCTGAAGCGACGACGCCGGCTCCAACGGCAGCGTCACCTACCTCGTACCGGCCATCCGGCGCCCCGGTGTGCCCGGACCGCGTACCGGCGGTCCCGGGTCGTCCCGGCCGATGGTCCGGCGAAGCCCCTGGTCTGCCCGAGTTGGGAAGTGGGAAGTCATGAGTGGTCAGCCCTCGACGGTGTCGGAGTTCCCCGAGTGGCCGCAGTTCGGCGACGAGGAGCGGGCCGGCCTGATCCGCGCCCTCGAACAGGGCCAGTGGTGGCGGATGGGCGGCAGCGAGGTTGACTCCTTCGAGCGCGAGTTCGGCGACTACCACGGCACGCCCCACGCGCTCGCCGTCACCAACGGCACCCACGCCCTGGAGGTCGCGCTGGAGGTGCTGGGCGTCGGTCCGGGCACCGAGGTGATCGTCCCGGCCTTCACGTTCATCTCGTCCTCGCTGGCCGCCCAGCGCCTCGGCGCGGTCGCCGTCCCGGTCGACGTCGACCTGGACACCTACTGCGTCGACCCGGCCGCCGTCGAGGCCGCGATCACGCCCCGCACCAAGGTCATCATGCCGGTGCACATGGCCGGGCAGTTCGCCGACATGGACGCGCTGGACAAGCTCGCCGCCGACGCCGGCGTGGCGCTGCTGCAGGACGCGGCGCACGCCCACGGCGCGCAGTGGCAGGGCAAGCGGGCCGGCGCGCTCGGTTCGGTGGCCGCGTTCAGCTTCCAGAACGGCAAGCTGATGACCGCCGGCGAGGGCGGAGCAGTCGTCTTCCCCGACGAGGAGCTGCGCGAGCGGGCGTTCCTCGTGCACAGCTGCGGCCGGCCCCGCACCGACCGGGACTACCTGCACGGCACCACCGGCTCGAACTACCGGATGGGCGAGTTCACCGCCGCCGTGCTGCGCGCGCAGCTGTCCCGGCTGGACGAGCAGATCGCCGTACGCGAGCAGCGCTGGCCACTGCTGTCGCGCCTGCTCGCCGAGATCCCCGGCGTCGTCCCGCAGACCACCGACCCCCGTACGGACCGCAACCCGCACTACATGGCGATGTTCCGGGTTCCCGGCATCACCATGGAGCGCCGCCGCGCGGTGGTGGACGCGCTCACCGCCCGGGGCGTCCCGGCCTTCGTGGCGTTCCGCGCGATCTACCGGTGCGAGGGCTTCTGGAAGGCCGGCGCCCCCGACGAGTCGGTCGAGGCGATCGCGGCCCGCTGCCCCAACGTCGAGCAGATCCACTCCGACTGCATCTGGCTGCACCACCGCACCCTGCTCGGCACGGAGCAGCAGATGCACGACATCGCCGCCGTGCTCGCCGACGTCCTCGCCGGATGACCGCCCTGCCCCCGGCCGCCGCGTCGGACCGACCGGTGCGGGTCGCGGTGGCCGGCCTCGGTTGGGCCGGGCGGGAGATCTGGCTGCCCCGGCTCGCCGCGCATCCGGGTTTCGAGGTGACCGCCGTGGTCGACCCGGAGCCGGGCGTACGTGACCGGGCGCGCGACACCCACCACGTCGCGTCCGCGTACGCCGACGTCGACGACCTGCCGGCCGGGGCGGCCGACCTGGTGGTGGTGGCGGTGCCGAACCACCTGCACGCCGCCGTCGCCGTCCGGCTGCTGCGCCGGGGCGTGCCGGTGTTCCTGGAGAAGCCGGTCTGCCTGACCTCCGCCGAGGCGGCCCTGCTGGCCGAGGCCGAGCGCGAGGGCGGCGCGGTGCTGCTCGCCGGCAGCGCCGCCCGCTACCGGGCCGACATCCGGGCGCTGACCGGGGTGGCCGGCGAGCTGGGCCCGATCCGGCACGTCGACGTGGCGTGGGTACGCGCCCGGGGGGTGCCCGACGCGGGCGGCTGGTTCACCCGCCGCGACCTGTCCGGCGGGGGAGCGCTGGTGGACCTCGGCTGGCACCTGCTCGACACGGTGCTGCCGATGCTCGGTACGACCCGGGTCACCCACGCCATCGGCAGCGTCTCCGACGACTTCGTCAACGACAGCGCCGCGCACGCCGCCTGGCGCAGCGACGCCGGCGGCGGTGGCCGTGACCGTGGCGACGTCGAGGACACCGCGCGCGGCTTCCTGCTCACCGCCGAGGGGGCGTCGGTCGCCCTGCACGCCTGCTGGGCCTCGCACGAGTCGCTGGACCGCACCACGGTCACCGTGCACGGTGCCGCCGGGTCGGCGACGCTGCGCTGCACGTTCGGGTTCAGCCCCAACCGGGAGCCGTCGCCGGTGCTGACCCGCACCCGTGACGGCGAGACCGTACGGCTGCCGCTGCCCGAGGAGCCGATCGGCGCCGAGTACGACCGCCAGCTCGACGAGCTGCCCGCGCTGCTCGCCGACCCGGCGTCCCGCGGCGCAGCCGTCGCCGAGGCCCACCGGACCATCGACATCATCGAACGGATCTACCAGTCCGCCCGGCCCATCCGGCCGGAGCGGCAGCACGCGCTGGCGGGCCATCGCGACCGGTGAGAACCACCGTCGGCCCCACTCGCTTCCGGGAGCAGCCATGAGCCATCCATCGTCCACCGTAGAGGTGACCGCGCCGTCGCCGGCCCGCGGCCCGATCCGCGCGGTCGTGTTCGACCTCGACGGCGTCATCGTCGACAGTTCGGCCGTCATGCGGGAGGCGTTCAGCATCGCGTACGCCGAGGTGGTGGGCGACGGGCCGGCGCCGTTCGAGGAGTACAACCGGCACATGGGCCGGTACTTCCCGGACATCATGCGGCTGATGGGGCTGCCGCTGGAAATGGAGGAACCGTTCGTCCGGGAGAGCTACCGGATGGCCCACCTGGTGCCGCTCTTCCCCGGCGTACGGGAGACCCTGGAGGCGCTGCACTCGCGGGGGATCCGGATGGCGATCGCCACCGGCAAGAGCGGGCCCCGGGCCCGCTCCCTGCTGGACACGCTCGGCGTGCTGGGCCTGTTCGACCAGGTGATCGGCTCCGACGAGGTGGCCCGCCCGAAGCCGGCCCCGGACATCGTGCTCCAGGCCCTCGGCCACCTCGACGTGCCGCCGGCGCAGGCGATGATGGTCGGCGACGCGGTCATCGACCTGCTCAGCGGCCGGGACGCCGGGGCGACCGCCGTGGCCACCACGTGGCACGGCGGGGACGTCGCCGCGCTGCTCGCCGCCGGCCCCGACCTGGTCCTGCACGCCCCGACGGACCTGCTCGCGCACTGCCCGGCGGCCCTCGTCCACTGACCGACCCCGGTCGCTGGAGCCGGGCCGACACGGACCTCCCCGCTCGGGCCGGCCGGTCCGCTGCCCGTCGTGAGTGACCACGACACACTCCGTCGCCCGGGAGCAGTATCGGCGCCCCGGACAACCCGGAGGGCACAGTGGGGCACCGCGTCACGGTGGTGCGGGACCCCGAGGGCCTGGTCGACCCGCGCCTGCCCGAGGAGCTCACCGACGCCGGTGGGATGTGGATGAGGTCGTCGCCTTCGACCACAAGGTCGTGACGGCCTACCGCCGGCCTGTCGACGAGTTCTCGGCGCGGTTGACGCGGACCGGCTTCACGGAGGTCGAGCGCCTGCACCGGCCCGGCGACGGCACCCACCGGCCGTACGCCGCGGTCGCGGCGAACGCGCCGGCCGGGAACGGATCCCGCAGGCGCGCTGGTCACGCTCGGCGTCGCCGTCGTGGTCGGCCGCCGCCGGCTGCTTCGCGTCTGGCACGGCGAACCGCCGCCGGGTGACGCTCGTTCTTGACGCCGCGGGTGTGGGTTGGAAGGAACCGTGGCGGGACCTGCTTCTCGGACTGCACCGGCACCAGGACGCCGACGTGCACGAGGAGGCGTACGACATCGACATGAGCTGACGCAGCAGCCGAACCAGCCCTCGGACGCCAAGCAGGACGACTGGGCTCCCCACCCGGACCTGTCCGCTCCGGGCAACGTCGGTATCGGGACGTCGGGGCGGGGACGTTCGTGGTCTCGACGCAGCCCCACGCGGGGCCGAGTTCGAGGTCACGCCGACCTACCGGTTGGCGTTCGGCAGTTACCCGGCTGGCCCGGCTGCCGGGTCGCGCGGCGATCGCGGGACCGGCGGCCGTGTTGGTATGACGCTGTCGAGCTGCCCCGTGTATGCGACCAACCGGGCCGCGCACCATGCCCCGTCTGTAGCGGCAGATCGACAGCACCCACGACTCGGCACCGCACAACCGGGGCACCGCACGATCCGGCGGGCCTGGCGGGGCGAACCCGGTAAGAGGGAGGCGGAAAGGCCGGAAACCCTTGGCTCGCCGGGCCGGTCGATCGTCGTCGCCGTCGCGCTGCCACCCCCCGGCCCAGTCGCCGGCGTCCTCTCGCTCCGCGACCGGCCCGCCACCGTCGGCGTGACGGTGGCGGGCCGGGCGGGGCGGCCTCCGGCGAGGGCCGCTCAGTCCGCCTGGTCGGCGGCCTCCGGTCCGGCCTCCAGGAAGCGCAGCATGTTGGTGGCCAACATCTCGGCGACCGGGGTCGGGACCAGATCGGTGCGGATGGTGACGCGAAGCAGGGCGCCCCCGTTACCGGGCAGGACCTCGGCGACACAGCCACCCGACCACTCCCGGGCGTACGGGTCGACGACCTCCTCGGTTCGGCAGCCGGGCAGCTTCAGCGGGAGGACAAGGTTGTCCTGGTAGGCAAAGGAGGGCAGGCTGTTGATCACCTCGCGGGACATCCCGAGGACCGGGTCGGTGGTCATCTCCAGGAAGGTGACGTCCTGGGCCGCCATCAGCCGGTCCACGGTCTGCTGGAGGGTCCGAACGAGGTTCTTCTCGGGGCTGTCGAACCGGACCCGAAGACAGTTGGAACCGATCCTGCTGGTGAAGGCGGAGTCGAGGATCCGGCTGCCGCGCTGCGCGACGATCATCAGCAGGGCGATGTCGTCCTGCTGATGGATGGTGCGCAGCGCGGAGGCATAGGCGGCGGCGAAGTAGGTGGAGCGGCTGAACCGCTGTTCGCGGCCGGCCCGGTCCCAGCGGTCCAACACGTCGGCGGGGACGGCGACGATGTGCCCGGTCCTGGGGCCCCAGATCGGGGTCTGCTCCACGAGCTCCTGGGGTCGGCCCTCGCCCTGGCGGGCGAGCCCGCGCAACTGTTCGCGCCAGTAGGCCCGCTGCGCGTCGAGGTCGGCGGCCTCGCGGAGTCGGGTGTATTCGTCGTACGACTGGCGGAGGGTGGGCGCGGGTCGCGCCCACACCGGGGCCGCGCCGGACAGCCGTGCGGTGTAGGCATGGCTGAGGTCGCGAACGAGGAGGGTGTGTGACCAGCCGTCGAAGGCGATGTGGTGGATGCCGATGCCGAACAGGACCCGGTTCGTGGACTTCTCCCGGATCAGGGCGGCCCGCCAGTTGCGGCCCTGGGTGTAGTCCAGCGGCTGCTGCACCGCCTCGGCGAGTTGGTCGAGTGCTTCCTGTTCGCTCGCGGCGTCGGTGAGCAGCCGGAGCTGGGGCATCCCCGGGTTCGGCGGGATGATCGCCACGGGCGGGTCCACCCGCCGGTAGCGGGCGTACAACGCCTCGTGCCGCCGGTGCACGTCGCCGAGCGCCGCCATCAGCGCGCGCAGGTCCAGCTCGCCCTCGATCCACCAGGTGGTCGGACAGACCAGCTCGAACGGGAGCACGAGACACTTGGCGACCGATGGGGTCAGCGGGACGGGCCCGGTCGGGGCGGGACGTCCGGTGACGGGCGGTTCCGGTTCGGCCCTGGGCCGGCGGGGTGCGGTGGCGAGCCAGCGGGCCAGGCCGTGTGGGGTGGGTGTGCGGTGGATCTGCGAGACGGGTACGACGACGTCGGCGGCCTCGTCGATGGCGGCGGCGACGGCGGCTGATTGCAGGGAGGTGCCGCCGAGGGCGAAGAAGCTGTCCTCGGTGCCGACGGGATCGATATCGAGTACGGAGGCGAACACACCTGTGACCAGCCGTTCCTCGGCGGTCGCGGCTTCGACGTAGGCCACGCCGAGGTCCGGGCGCTGCGAGCCCGGTTCCGGCAGGGCCCGCCGGTTGATCTTCCCCGTGCCGCCGACGGGGAACCTTTCGAGCACCATGATGACGGCGGGAACCATGTACGAGGGCAGCACCGTCGCGGCGTGCTCCCGCAGTTCGCTCACGGCCGGGGCCCGGCCGTCGCGCCCGGTCACGTAACCGACCAGCCGGGCGACGCCCCGGTCCTCACGGCGGACGACCACGGCCGTGCCGACGTCCGGGTGCTGTTCGAGGACGGCTTCGATCTCGCCGAGTTCGATGCGGATGCCGTTGACCTTCACCTGGTGGTCCATCCGGGCGAGGATCTCCAGCGCCCCGGAGGCGTTCCACCGGCCCAGGTCGCCGGTGCGGTAGGCGACCCCGCCGCCGTACGGGTCGGTGACGAACCGTTGCGCGGTCAGTTCGGGGCGGTTGAGGTAGCTGTCGGCGACCCCGGCGCCAGTGATGAGGATTTCGCCGGGGACTCCCATGGGGACGAGGTCGAGGTTGGGGTCGACGACGCGGATCTGGCGGTTGGGCATGGGCCAGCCGATCGGCACGTACGCGCCACCCCAGCCGGCCTTGGCGTCGAACCACGTGCAGGCGACGGATGCCTCGGCGGGGCCGTAGGCGTTGATCAGGCGGGCGCCGGCGGCCATCCACCGTTGGGCCATGCGTGGCGGGATGGGTTCCCCGGCGAGGGTCACGCAGGACATGCTCGGGCAGTCGGCCGGGTCGACGGCGGCGAGGTTGGTGGGTGGGCAGAACGCGTGGGTGGTCTGCTCCTTGGCGATCAGCTCCGTCAACCGGCGGGCGTCGAGCAGGTCGTCCCGCGAGCAGACCACGACGCGGGCGCCGGAGGCCAGCGCGGTGTAGATCTCGCCCAGGGCCACGTCGAAGACCGGGGCGCAGCAGTGCAGCATCCGGCTGTCCGGGCCGACCGCGCACTCGTCGCGCATCCAGGTGACGAAGTTCGTCAGCTTGTCGTGGGACAGTACGACGCCCTTCGGCGTCCCGGTCGATCCGGACGTGTAGATCACGAACGCCGGCTGGGAGGCGTCCACCACCGGCAGGTCGACCGCTTCGACCGCCTCCACAGCGGGCCAGTCCTGGTCCAGGGCGACCACCCGCACGCCGTCGGGGCGGGGGATGCGGTGGGCGACCTCGCCGACGGTGAGCACGACCTGGGCGCCGTGGTCGGCCAGGAGCATCTTCATCCGCTCTGCCGGCCACGACACGTCCATCGGCGTGTAGGCCGCTCCCGCCCGCAGCACCGCCAGGGTGGCGACGAGGGTCCAGATGCTGCGGTCCAACGCCAGCGACACCACGTCCCCGACCCCGACCCCGACCGCACGCAGGTAGCGGGCCAGTAGTTCCGAGCGGCGGGCCAGTTCCCCGTACGTGACGACCTCGCCGTCGGCGACGCCCGCGACCGCGTCCGGCGTCCGGCGTGCCCACTCCAGCACCAGTTCGTGGAGGGGCTCGCCCGGCACCGGGCAGCTCGGCCCCCGGCCCCATGCGAGCAGCCGGTCCCGCTCGGCCGTGCCCAACAACGGCAACCCGGACAGCGGGACGTCGGGTTCGCACAACCCGGCCGACAGCAGCGTCCCGGTCTGGTCCAGCAGGCCCCGTGCCCAGTCGGTGGAGAAACCCTCCGCCGCGTAATCGACCCGCAGTCCGGAGCCGTCCGAGGCGATGGTCACCAGCAGGTCGACGTCCACCACGTCCGGACCCACCTCGGCCACCGGGCCGTCCACCAGGCCCACCGCCACCGGACCCAGCACACCGGCGGTCACCACCGGCGCGGCCCACGCCTCACCCACCCGGCTCACCAGGTCACCGAACGCCGGATCGTCCGCCACACCTACCCGGAGCACCGATCCACCCGAGTACCGGCCCAGCACCACCTCCCCCTGAGCGGTGTACCGGGCCAGCACCCCGACGAGTCCCGCCAGCACCACCGTCCCGGCCGGCTCCACGCCGGCCGGGACGGGCAGTTGCAAGGTCCGCACCTGCGACGCCGCCCGGGCCGGCCACGCCAGCGGCCGACGCAGGTCGCCCATCAGGTCGAGGGCCTCGAAGTCGGTACCAAGCCCGGCGAGACCCGTGGCCTGTGCCTGGCCACCAACAAACCCGACAGACATGAGCCAACCTCCGATCAGGGCCGGCAGCACCCGCTCGGGTACCCCGGGACAGTAGAAGCAGGACTGCCGGGGACGCGGCCTTCCGCACCGTCGGCATGGGAGAGCAGTTTGATACGGACGCTCAGCCGGCGGCGGGGGAGACCGCCGGTCCGGCTTCCAGGAAGCGCAGCATGCGGCGGTTCAGCTCCTCGGCGAAGCTGTACGGCAGGTAGTCGGTGCGGATGGTGACACGCAGCAGGGCGTGGTCGAGGCGGGGCAGCACCTCGACCGTGAGTCCGTTGGGCACCTCCCGGGCGTACGGGTCGACGACCTCCTCGGTCCGGCAGCCGGGCAACTCCAGCGGCACGACCACGTTGTCCTGGAACACGAACGTCGGCAGGCTGGCGACGACCTCGCCCGAGAGCCCGGCGGCGGGGTCGTCGGCGGTCTCCGCGAAGGGGACGTCCTGGGCCCGCATGAGGTCGGTGATCGTCTCGTTGACCCGCAGGACGAGCTTGTCGTCCTCCGGCCCCTCGAAGCGCACCCGGACGCAGTTGAGGTTGAGTCGGGTGGTGAAGGCGGAGTCGAGCACGCGGCTGCCCCGCTTCGCCACCACCATCAGCAGGCCGATGTCGTCCTGCTGGTGGATGGCGCGCAGCGCCGAGGCGAATGCCGCGACGAAGTAGCTGGAGCGGCTGAACCGCTGTTCCCGGGCGGCCCGGTCCCAGCGCTGCATGACCTCGGGCGTGACGGTGACGGTGTGCCCGGCCTTCGGGCCCCAGGCCAGCGCCTGCTCCAGCGGGGCGGTGACCGGACCCTTGCCCTGGCGGGGCAGGCCGCGCAGTTGTTCGCGCCAGTAGGCCCGCTGGGTTTCGAGGTCGGCGGCGTCGCGCAGTCGGGTGTACTCCTCGTACGACTGCCGCAGCGTCGGCGCGGGCCGCGCCCACTCGGGGGCCGTCCCCGACAATCGCGCCGTGTAGGCGTGACTCAGGTCCCGCACCAGCAGCGCGTACGACCAGCCGTCGAAGGCGATGTGGTGGATGCCGACGCCGAACAGGACGCGTCCGGTCGACTTGTCGCGGATGAGGGCGGCGCGCCAGTTGCGGCCCTGGGTGTAGTCGAGGGGTTGTTGCACGGCGTCGGCGAGTTGGTCCAGGGCTTCCTGCTCGGTGGCGGCGTCGGTGAGCAGCCGCAGCTGCGGCATGCCGGGGTTCGGCGGCACGAGCGCCACCGGCGGATCCGTGCGGCGGTAGCGGGCGTGCAGCGCCTCGTGCCGGCGGTGCACGTCGCCGAGCGCGGCCATCAGCGCGCGCAGGTCCAGCTCCCCCTCGATCCACCAGGTGACCGGGACGACGACCTCCAGCGGCGACATCAGGCACTTCGCGACCTGCTGCGCGAGCGGAACCGGACCGGGACGCTGACGGGCCTGCCCGGCGCTCACGCCGGTGTCCACCCGGCGGGGCGCGGTGGTCAGCCACCGGGCGAGCCCCTGTGGTGTGGGGGTGCGGTGGATCTGCGAGACGGGCACGACGACGTCCGCGGCCTCGTCGAGGCGCGTGGCCACCGCCGCCGACTGCAACGACGTGCCGCCCAGGTCGAAGAAGCTGTCCCGCGTACCGACCCGGTCGATGCCGAGGACGGTCGCGAACACCCCCACCACGAGCCGTTCGGAGTTCGTCGTCGGCTCGACGTACTCGACACCGAGGTCGGGGCGCTGGGTGTCGGGTGCGGGCAGCGCGTTACGGTCGATCTTGCCGGTGCCGCCGACGGGGAAGCGGTCGAGGACCACGATGGCGGCGGGGACCATGTAGGCGGGCAGCAGAGCTGCGGCGTGTGCACGCAGGTCGCCGACGGCGGGGGTACGGCCGTTGCGTCCGGTGACGTAGGCGACGAGTCGGGCGGTGCCGTTGTCCTCGCGGCGCACGACGACGGCCGTGCCGACGTCCGTGTGCTGTTCGAGCACGGCTTCGATCTCGCCGAGTTCGATGCGGATGCCGTTGACCTTCACCTGGTGGTCCATGCGGCCGAGGATTTCCAGGGCGCCGGTGGCGTTCCATCGGCCGAGGTCGCCGGTGCGGTAGGCGGTTGCGCCGCTGTGGGGGTCGGTGACGAAGCGTTGGGCGGTGAGTTCGGGGCGGTTGAGGTAGCCGTCGGCGACGCCGTGGCCGGTGATGAGGATTTCGCCGGGTACGCCCATGGGGACGAGGTTGAGGTTGGTGTCGACGACGCGGATCTGGCGGTTGGGCATGGGCCAGCCGATGGGTACGTAGGCGCCGCCCCAGCCGGCCGACGCGTCGAACCACGTGCACGCCACGGCGATCTCCGCCGGCCCGTACGCGTTCACCACCCGCGTACCGGCCGCCAGCCAGCGCTGGGCCAACTGCGGCGGGACGGCCTCGCCGCCGAAGATGATGCAGCGCAGGCCCGGGCAGGCGGCCGGGTCGAGCGGGGCGATGTTCGTGGCCGGCCCGAACGTGTGCGTGACGTCGTGGGTGTTGACGAGGTCGGTGAGCCGGCGCGCGTCGAGCAGGTCGTCGCGGGAGCAGACGACGACGCGACCGCCACCGGTGAGCGTCGCGAAGATCTCCCCGAACGCGGCGTCGAAGACCGGGGCCGCCGAGTGCAGCATGCGGCTCTCGGGGCCGATGGCGCACTCGTCGGTCATCCACGCCAGGAAGTTGGTGAGTTTGTCGTGGGTCAGTACGACGCCCTTCGGGGTGCCGGTGGAGCCCGAGGTGTAGATCACGAACGCGGGTGCGTCTGCCGGCACCTGTGGCAGGTCGACCCCGTCGGCCGTTTCCACGGCGGGCCAGTCGTCGTCGAGGGCGACCACCCGTACGCCGTCGGGGCGGGGGATGCGTGGGGCGACCTCGCCGACGGTGAGCACCACCCGCGCGCCGTGGTCGGCCAGCAACATCCGCATCCGCTCCACCGGCCACGACATGTCCATCGGCGTGTACGCCGCCCCCGCCCGCAGCACACCCATCGTCGCGACCAACGTCCACAGGCTGCGATCCAACGCCAACGACACCACGTCACCGACGCCGACACCCGAGCCACGCAGATACCCGGCCACCACCCCCGACCGGCGATCCAACTCCCCGTACGTCAACACCTCCCCGCCGAAGACCCCCGCCACCGCCTCCGGCGAACGCCGCGCCCACGCCAACACCAACTCGTGGATCGGCTCACCCGGCACCTCACGCACCGGACCCCGACCCCACGCCAACAACCGCTCCCGCTCGGCATCACCCACCAACGGCAACCCCGACACACCAACCCCCGAGCCCGCCAACCCCGCGGACACCAACCCCACCACCTGATCCACCAGACCCCGCACCCACTGCCCCGAAAAACCCTCCACCGCGTAATCCACCCGCACCGCCGAGGCGTCCGACGCCACCGTCACCACCAGATCCACACCCACCACACCCGGCCCCACCTCCGCCACCGGAACGTCCACCACACCCACCACCACCGGACCCACCACACCGGCACCCAACGCGACCGGCGCCGCCAACGCCGCACCCACCCGCGCCGTCAACTCGGCGAAACCGGGGTCACCCGCCACGTCCACCCGCAGCACCCCACCCGACGACAGCCCCACCGCCACCTCGCCCTGACCGGTGTGGCGGGCCAGGACCGCCACGAGCCCGGCGAGCACGACGTCGACGGCCGGTCCGACGTCCGGCAGGCCGGGCAGGTCCAGCGCCCGGAACTCCGAGGCCGCCCGGGCGGGCCACACCGTCGGACGGCGCAGGTCCCCCACCAGGTCCAGGGTCCCGGCGTCAACCGCACCGGCCACGCTCCGGGCACCATCGAACCCGACAGACATCAGCTCAACCTCCGATCGAAAGGTGGCGACCGGAAGGCACGGGGCCGCAACGGCCGGTCAGCCGAGGTGCCGTACCGCCGGGCGGACTCCGGTCGGCGCGGCAGGAGCGGTTCGCGGGGCGTGCGGTCCGGTCGGGCGGCCGGCGTGCGGGAACCGCCGCGCGATCAGGACGGGGTCACCGTCCGGATCCCGGGCCGCGGCCGCGTCATTGATCGAAAGGAGCAGATCGGTGTCCGATCCGGTCACCGGCACCTCCCGTCCGTCCGGGCGTCGCGCACCCACATTCGTCCCCGATCCGGTGCACTGAAAAGGGAACGACGAACCGATGGGGCCCGACCCTACGAAGCCCCGTGGAGTGGCGTACACCCCTAGAGATGCGCACGTCGACCCCTAGTCCGTCAGCCGGAGATCGCCCGCCGGGGACCGCCGCGATCCGTCGGCGGCGGCGAGCCGCCCGGGTCCCCGTACGGCCTCGTCGCGGCCCGATCGCCAAAGTGCCCTGCTCAGCGGGGTGGTCCATCCGAATTGCCGATCACGATCCCGCTCGGATGCGCCAACCTTTCAGTGAAAGCACATGCCGCTATATCTTTTCTATAGTGGATGGTAGGTGCCCTCCGAGATGGTCGGTGTGCGATTGTCCGGGTTCGGCGGTGAATGGTCCCGCAGCCCTTTTCGGAAAGCGTCTTTTTGGTCAGCCCGAGTCGACGGGCCGGCTTGGAGAACTGGCGATTCCAGTCGCGAAAAGGGCCGCCCGTGTCCGGCTGACCGGCCCATCCCCGGGCAATGAGGACTGACTATGCTTTCCCGATCATGACCAAGTCGGTGACTGCACGTCAGCCACCGACTGATGGTGTGCACCCCGCCGACGCGGCGCTGACCACAAGCCAGCCCGCTACCTGGCCGGTCCAGCCCTGAGACCGTCCGGTCGGTGCACGCGGCACGCCCGACTCTCGTGGCCGAGCGGCCTCATCAGGACCGGGAGCCCCGCAACCGTCCACGTTCTCCGCTGTTCGTGGTCGTGGGCACCCGGACTTCGTGCCACCCCGAGGCCCCCTGTGGGCCGGCATGTCAGGAGATCCAAATGCACGGGCCTATCCAGGTACAGGTGTTCGCCCACGACGGGGTGGTCCTCGCCCGGCCGCCCGACCCGGTGGCGACCGCCGGAAGCCGCTATCTCGCCGGCGCGGGCGCCGCCCTGCACAACGGGCTGGACATGATCACCGGCCTCCATCTGACCCTCCCGCACCAGTCGGCGGCGATCTGCAGCACCGGATCCAGTGCCGACAAGTCGCTGCGGCTCATCAGCCGGTGCGGTCTGAAGACGCCGAGCGATCTGCGCGAGTTCCGCTCCGGCGCGCAGGCGGTGCGCCTCGCCCGCGACGCCGCCGAGCGGGGCGAGACGCTGGAGTTCCAGTTTTCCCCGCACGATCCGCACCTGCGGGCCGCGCAGGCCCGGGTGTCGCCGGAGCTGCTGGCCCGCCTCAACAACAAGACCGTGCTGGAGACACTGCTCGCACCGGAATACCTGCCCCGTCGCCAGGTCGCCACCCCCGAGGAGGTGCGCCGCATCGTGCGGCAGGACCGCCGACCGGCGGTGATCAAACCGGCAGGCGTCGAGGTCTACAGCGGAATCGCGATCTTCACCAGGCGTTTGCAGGACCGGCGGAACCGGTCGCTGTTCAACCAGCTCGAACAGGTCAGCGACCGGTGGATCGTCGAGGAGGAGGTGCCCTTCCGGACGATCTGGGGCCTCCAGTTCGGCGTGACGGAGAGCGGAGCGGTGCACTACTTCGGTGCGTCCGTACACCTGCCGCAGCCCACGTCGACGTGGGTCGGTTGTGTGATGGACGACGACCAGCCGCCGGCGGAGCTGATCGAAGCGCTGACCGTAGGGGTCCGAAAGGCCAGTGCGCTCGGGTACCGGGGGTACTGCTCCTTCGACGCCGGGATCGGCCGCGACGGCGAACTGCGGGTCATCGATCCCAACTTCCGGGTCAGCGGGGCCACCAGTTCGGTCCTGCACCGCAGCTCGCTGCTGGGCCAGCACCGGTGCGCCATGACCACGTTCTTCTCGCTGGCCCCCGGCGTCGACGCCGAGCCGATCCTCGCGCCGTTCATCGACCGGGGGGAGCTGGTCGTGTTCATGCACCACGACCCGGCGGAGACGGACAACGGACCGCTGCCGGCGAGCATCGTCGGCATGGTCGGCGCCTCGGACCGGTACGCCTGCGGCGTGCTGATCGCGCAGATCCAGCGGGCGCTGGGCAGTTGACGTGTCGTCCCCCGGGCCGTGCCGGCGGCCCGGGGGAGACCGGTCCGCCCAGTGGGGGCCGCGGTGGGCGGCGACCGGGCCCGCCGAACCGCCCGACCCGGACGCCGTACGAGCGGCCGGGCGTCACATGCCCGTGAGGGCGGCCCGGACGGCGGACTCGGGGACGTCGGCGACCAGCTCGGGCCCGGCCGGGCCGTCCAGGACGAAGGACAGGCCGGAGGTCGCCTTCTTGTCCCGGCGCATCAGCGCGATCAACTCGTCGTGGTCGGCGCCGGTGGGCAGGTCGGTGTCGAGGCCGTACCCCGCCACGACGTCGTGGTGCTCGGCCACCCGCTCGGCAGGGACGCGGCCGAGGACGCCGGCCAGCCGGCCCGCGAAGACCGTGCCGACGCCGACCGCCTCGCCGTGCCGCAGCCCGAAGTCGGTGGCCCGCTCCAACGCGTGGCCCAGGGTGTGGCCGTAGTTCAGGATGTGCCGCAGGCCGGAGTCGCGCTCGTCGGCCGCCACCACCCGGGCCTTGAGCCCCACGCAGGCGGCGATCTGCTCCGCCACCGGGCGGCCGCGCAGCTCGCCCGCGCCGATGAAGTGCGCCCGGGCGATCTCGCCGTACCCGTTGCGCCACTCCCGGCGCGGCAGCGTGTCCAGGTGCTCGGTGTCGCAGAGCACCGCCCGGGGCTGCCAGTACACCCCGACGAGGTTCTTGCCCTCCGGCAGGTTGACCGCGGTCTTCCCGCCGACGCTGGCGTCCACCTGGGCGAGCAGCGAGGTCGGCAGGTGGATCACCGCGATGCCCCGGTGGTAGAGACCGGCGGCCAGCCCGACCACGTCCGTGGTCGTCCCGCCGCCGCAGGAGACGACGGCGTCGGCGCGGGTCAGCCCGAACTCGGCGAACGCCCGGCAGAGCTGCTCCACCGTGGCCAGGTTCTTGTCGTGCTCGCCGTCGCGGGCCGGCACCACCCGGTGCGGCACGCCCGGGTCGGGCGTCCACTCCGGCGGCCGGGCCGAGACCACCACGACCCGCCGCGCGCCGATCCGCGCCACCTCCGCCGGCAGCCGGTGGCGCACGCCGGGGCCGATCAGCACCGGGTACGCGCGTTCCCCGAGCGCCACCTCGATCCGGGCGGGCTCGGCGGGGGCGCGGCGTTCAGGCGCGGACGCTTGCATGGGGTTGCTGCCTCCTCCGGGCGACGGGGACGGGCGCGGCGACGACCGGGCGGTCCCGGACCATCGACAGGCGTAGCGCCAGCGCGGCCAGCGAGTCGACCTGCGGCCCGATGCCCCACCGGTCGTGGGTGAGCTGCGCGTGGTGCGCCAGCAGGAAGCCGGACGGCGTCGCCGGATGCTCCCGGTCGACCACGTCCGCCACCCGGTCCAGGTAGTGCTGCCACGCCACGGCGACCTCCCCGCCCAGCGGCAGGTCACCGGCCGACAGGACGATCTTCTCCGCCCCGGCGTCCGCCTGCGCCGCCAGGTCCCGCCGCTGCGCGCCGGTGAGCCGCTGGCTGCGTTCCTGCCAGTGCAGGAAGAGGAACGCCAGCCGGTCGGCCGCCGGCACCAGCGCCGTCAGGTGCCGCAGGTGCGCCACGGCCAGCGGCAGCTCGACGCCGGCCAGCCAGGGCGCGTCCCCGCCGAGCAGGGTCAGGGCCAGGTCGCTGCCGGCGGACGCGAGCGGGCCGCCCCGGGCGGCGTCGCGCACCACCCGGCGGTCGGCGGGGAAGGACACCCCCGGGTCGTACGCGAGCAGCCGCGCCCGTACCGCGGCGAGCGCGGGCGGGGTGGCGTGGAAGCCGAGGCTCACGTGTGGCCCGGCGGGCGAGCCCTCCGGGTCGAAGAACCAGTCCAGGCCCGGATCGGCCCGGCGGGCGGCGGCGACCAGGCCGGTGAGAACCGTTCCGACCAGCTCGATCACCCGCGTGTCCGGGCATCCCTCGGCCGGCACGGCCGAGCGGGCGAACATCCAGCAGCGTTCCAACGACGGCACCTCGGCTGACGGGCGGGTGGAGCACGGGACTCGACGGTCTGCGGGGGTCGCACCATCATCGACCTGCGGCCCGTCCCACCACCGGATCGGCGGTCCGAACTGGGGACGACTTAGGGGGTGACAGGGGTAGGACGCCGGCAGGGTGCTCGGAAGACTTGGGCCGCTACGGCGAGCGAGGTCTACGCCGCGGATGAGGAGTCTCGCCGACGGACGGATGTGGTGACATGCTTCGGAGCGACCTGATCCAGCCGTTGTCCGATCTGATCGAGGCGCACGCCGCCAGGTTGGGGAACAAGGTCGCGTTCCGCGACGAGCGCCGGGCGGTCGGCTACGCCGACCTGGCGGCGCGGACCCGCCGGCTGGCCGGTCACCTGGCGGCCTCGGGCGTCGGGCGGGGCGACCGGGTCGCCTTCTGCCTCGGCAACCGGGTGGAGACGGTCGAGACCTGGCTGGCCGTGACGCGGGCCGCCGCGGTCGGCGTACCGGTGAACCCGCACAGCACCGACGCGGAACTGGCCCACCTGCTGGACGACTCCGGTGCGGTGCTGGTGGTCACCGACCAGCGGCACCTCGACCAACTGCTGCGGCTGCGCGCCGACCGGCGGGCCCTGCGGCTGGTGGTAACCGGGGACGGCCCCGTGCCCGCCGGGGTCATCGCGTGGCGCGACCTGGTCGACACCGAGCCGGGCGTGGACGCCCGCGACGACCTGGGGCTCGACGAGGTCGCCTGGATGCTCTACACCTCCGGCACCACCGGCCGGCCCAAGGGCGTGCTCTCCACCCAGCGCACCTGCCTCTGGTCCGTCGCCGCCTGCTACGTGCCGATCCCCGGGCTCACCGACGCCGACCGGGTGGTCTGGCCGCTGCCGCTGTTCCACAGCCTCTCGCACATCGGGTGCGTGCTCAGCGTGACCGCGGTCGGCGCCACGGCCCGGCTCATCGACGGCTTCTCCGCCGACGACGTGCTACGCGCGGTCGACGAGGAGGAGGCCACCGTGCTGGCCGGCGTGCCGGCCATGTACCACCACCTGGTCACCGCCGCCCGGGAGACCGGCTTCCGCGCCCCGGCCCTGCGGGTCTGCCTGGTCGGCGGGGCGATCACCACCGGCGCGCTGCGCCGGGCGTTCGACGAGGTCTTCGACGCGCCGCTGCTCGACGCGTACGGCAGCACGGAGACCTGCGGGTCGATCGCCGTGACCCGGCCGGACCAGCCCCGCGTCGAGGGCTCCTGCGGACGTGCGGTGCCCGGCGTCGAGGTGCGCCTGGTCAGCCCGCAGACCGGCCTGGACGTGCCGACCGGCGCCGAGGGTGAGGTCTGGGTCAGCGGCCCGAGCGTCATGCTCGGCTACCACGGCCTGCCGGAGGTCACCGCCGCCGCCCTGCGCGACGGCTGGTACCGCACCGGTGACCTGGCCCGCCGCGACGCCGACGGCAACATCTTCGTCACCGGCCGGCACCAGGAATTGATCATCCGGGGCGGCGAGAAGATCCACCCGGCCGAGGTGGAGGAGGCGCTGCGCGCCGTGCCCGGCGTCGCGGACGTGGCGGTGACCGGCCGCCCGCACGACGTGCTCGGCGAGGTGCCGGTGGCGTTCGTGGTGCCCGGTCCCGAGGGCTTCGACCCCCGCGCCGGGTACGCGGCCTGCCGGGAGAAGCTGTCCTACCACAAGGTGCCGGAGGAGCTGTACGAGATCGGGCAGGTGCCGCGTACGGCCTCCGGCAAGGTCACCCGGCGGCTCCTGCTCGAGCGGCCGGCGCGGCTGCGGGCGGTCAACGGCAGCCACCACGAGGCGCTGAGCCTGTCCGCCTGGCGGCCGCTGGACCTTGCCGCCGTACCGCCGCTCGAAGCGCCCGTCCCGACGGCCGCGCAGGCCGCCGTCGCCCCGGCCCGACACTGGGCGCTCGTCGGCCCGGGCAGCGAGGCGCTGGTGGAGCCGCTGCGGGCGGCGGCGCCCGGGGACCGGTTCCGGTGCCACCGGGACCTGCCCGCCCTGCGCGAGGCCCCGGACGTGCCCGACGTGACGGTGCTGCTGGCCGGGCCGGCCGACGTCGCCGCGCCGGGCCTCGCCGACCGGCTGCGTGGCTGGCTCGACGACGACCGGTACGCCGGCACCCGGCTGGTGCTGCTGACCGGCCCCGCAGGTGACGACCCGACCGGCCCCGACGCGGGCGACGCGGCCACCGGCCCCGGCGCGGGCGATGCAGGTGTCGCAGGCGACGCCGCCGCCGGAGGGGTCGGGCCCGATCCGGCGGCCGGTGCCGTCCCGGCCATCGGGCGCGCCCTCCAGGCCGCGTACCCGGACCGGATCGTGCTGGTCGACCACGACGCCGGACACCGGTCGGTCGCCCTGCTGCCCGCCGTGGTGGATGCCGGCGCCGCGCAGGTCGCGCTGCGGGCCGGAGCCGCCCTGCACGCGGCCCTCGTGCCGGCCCCGGCGGCCGTGCCGGCGCGGCCGGCGACCGTGGCCGACCCGGACCGCCCGGTGTCGATCACCGGCGCCGACGGACCGACCGGCGCGGCGCTGGCCCGGCACCTCGTCGCCGCGCACCGGGTCCGCCGGCTGCGGCTGCTGCACGTCGGCGATACGGCCGGGGCAACCCTGAGCGACCTGGCCGCCGAACTCTCCGCCGCCGGCGCCGAGGCCACCGTCCTGCCCGCCGACCGGGCGGGCGACGAGCCGACCGGCGGTGTCGTGCTCTGCCCGTCCGAGGACGACCTGGCCGACGACGAGGGCGTGGCCCGGCTGCTCGGCCTCGCCGCGGCGCTGGACGCGGCGACCCGGCAACCGGCCGCCGCGTTCACCGTCCTCGTCCCGTCCGTCCTGCTGCTGGGCGCCGCCGGCCGGGAGCGGGCCGCCGCCGCCGTCGGGACCCTGCACGCCCTGGCCGCCCGCCGCCGCACCGCCGGTCTCCCGGCCCGCCTCGTCGGCACGAGCGCGCCCGCCGACCGGGAGCCGTCGCCCGGCACCGCCGGGGCGACCGCACGTCGCCCGGGGGAGCCCACCGGCGCCGCGACGGCGGCCGTCCGCGCCGACCTCGCCGCGTTCGACGTGGCGCACGACGGCGACGACCTGGTCCTGCTCGCCCACCCGGCGGGCCACGCCGACACCGCGCACCCCGCCTGGCGCGGTCCCGTCGCGGCGCCCGACGACGCCACGGACGACCGGGACGCCGCCGAGTTGCGCCGCCGGCTGGCCGGGCTGGGCACCGCCGAGGGGGACCGGCTCCTGCTCGACCTCGTGCGCGCCGCCACCGCCGAGGTGGCCGGCCTGTCCGGCCCGGCGGCCGTCCGCCCCGGCCGCGCCTTCAAGGAACTCGGCTTCACCTCGGTCAGCGCGGTCGCCCTGCGCGACCGGCTGGCGCGGGCCACCGGGGTACGGCTCTCCGCCACGGCCGCGTTCGACCGGCCCAGCCCGGACGCCCTCGCCCGACACCTCGCCGAGCGCCTGCGCGGCGCCACCGGCCGGGTCGGTCCCGGGACGGACCGGCCGAGCCCGTCCACCATGGACGATCCGGTGGTCGTCGTGGCCATGGCCTGCCGGCTGCCCGGCGGCGTCGGTTCCCCCGAAGAGCTGTGGGAGCTGGTCGAGCAGGGCAGGGAGGGGCTCACGGAGTTCCCCACCGACCGGGGCTGGGACCTGGCGCACCTGTTCTCCGACGACGCCGACCGTCCCGGCACCTCGTACGTGCGGGTGGGCGGTTTCCTGACCGACGCCGCCGACTTCGACGCCGCCCTGTTCGCGATCAGCCCCCGCGAGGCGCTCGCCATGGACCCACAGCAGCGGCTGCTGCTGGAGACGTCCTGGGAGCTGTTCGAGCGGGCCGGCATCGACCCCACCTCGCTGCGCGGCAGCGCCACCGGCGTCTTCACCGGCGTCATGCACCACGACTACGCCGCGAACCTGCGCCAGGCGCCGCCCGGCACCGAGGGCTACCTCGGCGTCGGCACCGCCGGCAGCGTCGTCTCCGGCCGCGTCGCGTACGCGCTCGGGCTGGAGGGGCCGGCGGTCACCGTCGACACGGCGTGCTCGTCGTCGCTGGTGGCGCTGCACCTGGCCGCCCAGGCGCTGCGCGCCGGCGACTGCTCCCTCGCCGTGGCCGGCGGCGTGGCGGTGATGGGCACCCCGCAGGCGTTCGTGGAGTTCAGCCGGCAGCGCGGGCTCGCCCCGGACGGCCGGTGCAAGGCGTTCGCCGACGGGGCCGACGGCACCGGCTGGTCCGAGGGCGTCGCCGTGCTGCTGCTGGAACGGCTCTCCGACGCCCGCCGTCTCGGGCACCCCGTCGTCGCCGTGCTGCGGGGCTCCGCCGTCAACTCCGACGGCGCGTCCAACGGGCTGACCGCCCCCAACGGGCCCGCCCAGGAGCGGGTCATCCGCCGGGCGCTGGACGCGGCGGGGCTCTCCGCCGCCGACGTGGACGTCGTCGAGGCGCACGGCACCGGCACCCGGCTGGGCGACCCGATCGAGGCCCAGGCGCTGCTCGCCACGTACGGGGTGGGACGCGGCGACGCCGAACCGCTGCGGCTGGGCTCGCTGAAGTCCAACCTCGGCCACACCCAGGCCGCCGCCGGGGCCGCCGGGGTGATCAAGATGGTGCTCGCCATGCGGCACGGGACGCTGCCGCGCACCCTGCACGTGGACGCCCCGACGTCGGAGGTGGACTGGTCGGCCGGCGCCGTCGAGGTGCTCACCGAGGCCCGCCCGTGGCCCGACGTACGCCGGCCCCGCCGCGCCGGCGTGTCGTCGTTCGGCATCAGCGGCACCAACGCCCACGTCATCGTCGAGGCACCCGCCGACCCGTCGGCCGGACCGCAGGACGCGGACCGGCAGCCGCCGGCCGCGACCGCCGAACGGCAGCCGTCGTCCGGGGCCGCCACCCGGCGGCCGCCCGTGCCGTGGCTGCTCGCCGCCGCCTCCGGCGAGGCGCTGCGCGACCAGGCGGCCCGCCTGCTGGCCTGGCTCGACGGGCCGGGGGCGCACGCCGACCCGGCCGACGTCGGGCACGCGCTCGCCACCACCCGCGCCGCCCTCGAACACCGGGCCGTGGTGCTGGCCGCCGACCCGACCACCGCCCGTACGGGCCTGACCGCGCTGACCCGCGGCGAGCCCGACCCCGACGTGCCGACCGTGCTGACCGGCCGGGTCGTCGACGGCCAGCTCGGCCTGCTCTTCGGCGGGCAGGGCGGCCAGCGCGCCGGCATGGGGCGCGAGCTGCACGCCACGTACCCGGTCTTCGCCGACGCCTTCGACGCCGCCTGCGCCGAACTCGACCGCTGCCTCGCCGGCCACGCCCCGCACCCCGTCGCGGACGTCGTCCTCGCCGCCGAGGGCACCGAGCTGGCGGAGCTGCTCGACCAGACCCTCTACACCCAGCCCGGGCTGTTCGCCTTCGAGGTGGCGCTGTACCGCCTCCTGGAATCCTGGGGGGTGCGCCCCGACGCCGTCCTCGGCCACTCCGTCGGCGAGCTGGCCGCCGCGCACGTGGCCGGGGTGTTCCCCCTCGCCGACGCGGCGGCGCTCGTCGCCGCCCGCGCCCGGCTGATGCAGCAGCTGCCCGCCGGGGGCGCGATGGTCGCCGTCGAGGCCGACGAGGCCGAGGTCGCCGCGCACCTGACCGACCGGGTGGGCCTCGCCGCCGTCAACGGCCCCACCAGCGTGGTCGTCTCCGGCGACACCGACGCGGTGCTGGCCGTCGCGGCCACCCTGCGCGCCGCCGGGCGCCGGACCAGCCGGCTGCGGGTGTCGCACGCGTTCCACTCGCCGCGCATGGAGCCGATGCTCGACGAGTTCCGCGCGGTGGCCGCCGGCCTCACGTACCGCACCCCGCACCTGCCGGTGGTGTCCAACCTGACCGGTCACCCCGTCGACCCGGCCCGGCTCTGCTCGCCCGACTACTGGGTGGCGCACGTGCAGGCCACCGTCCGCTTCCACGACGGCGTACGGGCCCTGCACGGGCAGGGCGTCACCACCTTCCTGGAGATCGGCCCGGCCGGCGTACTCACCGCGATGGCCCAGGACTGCCTCGTCGCCGAGGCCGACGAGCTGGCGTTCGTCCCCGCCGTCCGGGGCACCGCCGGCGAGGCCGAGGCGCTGCTCGCCGCCGTGGCGCGGCTGCACGTGCGGGGCGTCGCCGTGGACCGCGCCGCCCTCGCCGGCCCCGGGCCGCACCGCCGCGTCGACCTGCCCACGTACGCCTTCCAGCGCCGGCACTACTGGCTGCCCGCTCCCACCGGCACCGGCGGTCCGGCCGGCGTCGGGCTGGTCGACGCCGGGCACCCGCTGCTCGGCGGCGTACTGCCGGTCGCCGGCACCGGACAGGTCGTCTGCACCGGTCAGGTCCCCGCGGCCACCCGGCCGTGGCTGGCCGCCCCCGCCGACGGCACCGCCGCCCTGCTGCCCGCCGCAGCCCTGCTGGACATGCTCACCCACCTCGGCGACCAGTTCGGCACCCCGACCGTGCAGCGGCTGAGCGTCCCCGGGCCGGTGCCGCTGCCCGGCGAGGCGACCCTCGACGTGCAGGTCGGCCTCTCCGCACCCGACGAGCACCGGCGCCGCGTGGCGCACTGCCACGTCCGGGCCGGCGACGGGCAGCCCTGGCGTGAGGTCGCCGAGGCCGTGCTCGGCCCGGTCGACCCGGAGAACGGGCGGGGCACCCTCGCCCCGACCTGGCCGCCCACCGGGGCCCGGCCGGTGGACCTCACCGCCCCGCAGCACCGCGCGCTGGTCGGGGAGCTGGCCCGGGCCGCGTGGGTGGCCGCCGACCGGCTCTTCGTCGACGTACGCCTGCCCGAGGACACCCGCGACCCGGACGCCGAGCGGTACGGCGTGCACCCGCTGGTGCTGGAGGCGGCCCTGCGCCTGCTCCCGCTCGCCGACTTCGCGCCCGGCGCCGACGCCGGGCCCACCGCCCGGCTGCTGCCCACCGAGTGGACGGGCGTGCGCCGGTACGCCGTCGGGGCGCACGCGCTGCGCGTCTGCCTGGCCCCGGCCGGGGCGGACGCGGTGACGCTGAGCGCCGTCGACGACGCGGGCGTGCCCGTGCTCGACGTGGACCGGGTGGTGCTGCGGAGCGTGGACCTGCCGCCCGCCGACGCGCCGGCGCCCCCGGCCGCGCCCGCCGGGCTGTACGCCGTCGACTGGCTGCCCGCGGCGTTCCCGGCGACCCCGGCGCCCACCTGGACGCTCGCCGACGGCACACCGCCGGACGGCCCGCTGCCGCCGCTGCTGGTGCTGCGGGTCGGCGACGGGGAGCCGGGCCGGCCGGTGCCCGACCGGGCGCACGCCGTCGGCCTCGCCGTGCTCGGCGTGCTCCAGAACTGGCTCGCCGACCCCCGCGCGGAGACCACCCGCCTCGCCCTCGCCGTGCGCGACGGCGACCCGGTGCACGCGCCGGTGGCCGGGCTCGTCCGGGTCGCCCAGGCCGAGCAGCCCGACCGCTTCCTCCTGCTCAGCCTCGACGCCACCGACGACGCCACCGTCCGGTCGGCGCTGGCCGTCGCGGCGGACGAACCCGAGGTCGCCGTCCGCGACGGCCGGGCGCTGCTGCCCCGCCTCCACCCCGTCGAACGGCCCCCGACCGGTACGCCGCTCGCGGCGCTGGCCGGCGGCACCGTGCTGGTCACCGGCGGCACCGGCGGGATCGGCCGGCACGTCGCCACCCACCTCGCCACCGTGCACGGCGTCGCCGAGCTGGTGCTGGTCAGCCGCAGCGGCCGGGCCGGCGACTGGACGACCGCGCTGACCGACGCCGGCGTCACCGTCCGCGTGGTCGCGGCCGACGTCGCCGACCGGGCGGCGCTCGCCGAGGTCGTCGCCCCGCTGGCCGACCGGCTGGTCGCCGTCGTGCACGCCGCCGGGGCCACCGACGACGCCCTGCTCACCGACCTCGACCCGACCCGCTGGGCACGGGCCCTGCGGTCCAAGGTGCACGGCGCGTGGCACCTGCACGAGCTCACCGCCGGCCTCGACCTGGCCGCGTTCGTGCTCTTCTCCTCGGCCGCCGCCACCTTCGGCAGCCCCGGTCAGGGCAACTACGCGGCCGGCAACGCGTTCCTCGACGCGCTCGCCGCACACCGCCGCGCCCAGGGACTCCCGGCGACCGCGCTGGCCTGGGGGTTGTGGGCCGCCCAGGACGGGATGGCCGGCCGGCTCACCCCGGCGGACCTGGCCCGGCTCGCCCGGGGCGGCACCCGCCCCCTCGACACGACCGCCGGACTGGCGCTGTTCGACGCCGCCCTGCACGTCGACCGGCCGGCGCTCGTGCCGATCGGGCTCGACCTGGCCGCCGTACGCACCTCCGGCGAGGTGCCCGCCCTGCTGCGGGCCCTGCTGCCGCCGCCGCCCCGCCGGGCCGTCAACGCCGACTCCGCGCCCGCCTCCGCCAGCAGCTTCGCCGACCGGCTGGCCGAACTCGCCGAGCCCGACCGCGCCGAGCTGCTGCTGGAGCTCGTCCGCACCCGGTGCGCCACCGTCGTCGGACACACCGGCCCCGAGCAGGTCGAGCCGCGCCGCCCGTTCAAGGACCTCGGCTTCGACTCGCTGATGGCCGTGGAGCTGAGCAACCGGCTCACCGCCGTCACCGGCGTCCGGCTCGCCCCGCACGCCGTGTTCAACCACCCCACCCCGGAGCTGCTCGCCGCGCACCTGCACGCCCGGCTGCTCGGTACCGCCGCCACCGAGGTCACCGACGCCACCACCGTCGCCCTGGACGAACCGGTCGCGATCGTCGCGATGGCCTGCCGGTTCCCCGGCGGCATCGGCTCCCCGGAGGAGCTGTGGCGGCTGCTGGACGCGGGCGCCGACGTCATCGGGGACCTGCCCGACGACCGCGGCTGGCCGCTGGCCGACCTCTACGACCCGGTGCCCGGCACGCCCGGACGCACGTACGTGCGGGCCGGCGGGTTCCTCACCGGGATCGCCGACTTCGACGCCGCGTTCTTCGGCATCAGCCCCCGCGAGGCCCTCGCCATGGACCCGCAGCACCGGCTGCTGCTGGAGACCTCCTGGGAGGCGCTGGAACGCGGCGGCATCGACCCGGTCACCCTGCGCGGCAGCCGTACCGGTGTCTTCGCCGGCACCCACGGGCAGGACTACGCCGACCGGGTCGCCCCCGGCGTCGTGTCCGACGACGGCGAGGTCACCGCCGACGAGGGGCACCTGCTCACCGGCACGGCCGGCAGCGTCCTCTCCGGTCGCGTCGCGTACGCGCTCGGGCTGGAGGGACCGGCCGTCACCGTGGACACCGCCTGCTCGGCGTCGCTGGTGGCGCTGCACCTGGCCGTGCAGGCCCTGCGCCAGGGCGACTGCGACCTGGCCCTCGCTGGCGGCGTGTCGGTGATGTCCACCCCGGCCGGGCTGACCGGCTTCAGCCGGCAGCGTGGTCTCGCCGCCGACGGGCGGTGCAAGGCGTTCGCCGAGGACGCCGACGGCTTCGGCATGTCCGAGGGCGTCGGGATGCTGGTGGTCGAGCGCCTCTCCGACGCCCGCCGCCGGGGCCACCCCGTGCTGGCCGTGGTCCGCGGCTCGGCGGTCAACCAGGACGGCGCGTCCAACGGGCTGACCGCCCCGAATGGGCCGTCGCAGGAACGGGTCATCAAGGCCGCGCTCGGCGCCGCCGGGCTGAGTGCCGCCGAGGTGGACGTCGTCGAGGCGCACGGCACCGGCACGTCGCTCGGCGACCCCATCGAGGCGGAGGCGATCCTCGCCACGTACGGGCAGCGCCCCGTCGGCGCCCCGCCGGTGCTGCTCGGCTCGGTCAAGTCCAACCTCGGGCACACCCAGGCCGCGGCCGGCGTGGCCGGGGTGCTGAAGATGGTCCTCGCCATGCGGCACGGCCGGCTGCCCCGCACCCTGCACGCCGAGCGCCGCAGCTCGCGGATCGACTGGGACTCGGGGGCCGTGGAGCTGCTCACCGAGGCCCGACCGTGGCGCCCGGCGGACCGGCCGGCCCGCGCCGGCGTCTCGTCGTTCGGCATCAGCGGCACCAACGCCCACGTGATCGTCGAGGCGGTCGCCGAGGCGACGCCGCAGGCCGCCGAGGCTCCCACGCCGCCGCAGGCGCACGCCCTGCCGTGGCTGCTCTCCGCGCGTACCCCCGAGGCGCTCGCCGGCCAGGCCCGCCGGCTGCGCGAGCACCTCGCCGCCCGGCCCGACCAGCGGCCCCTCGACGTGGCCTGGTCGCTGGCCACCAGCCGGAGCACCTTCGACTCCCGGGCGGTGCTGGTCGGCGCGTCGCCGGAGCGCGTCGCCGCCGCCCTCGACGCCCTCGCCGAGGGCCGGCCCGACCCGGCGGTGACGCGGGGCGAGGCCCGGCCCGCCGGCCGGTGCGTCTTCGTCTTCCCCGGGCAGGGCTCCCAGTGGCTCGGCATGGGGTTGGACCTGCTCGACCAGGCCCCCGTGTTCGCCGAACGCATGGCGGCCTGCGACGCGGCGCTGCGGCCGTACCTGGACTGGTCGCTGCTGGACGTGCTGCGCCAGGTGCCCGGCGCGCCCGGCCTCGACGAGGTCGACGTGGTGCAGCCCGCCCTGTTCGCGATGATGGTGTCCCTGGCCGAGCTGTGGCGTTCGCACGGCGTGCAGCCGGCCGCCGTGGTCGGCCACTCGCAGGGCGAGATCGCCGCCGCTTGCGTCGCCGGGGTGCTCTCCCTGCCCGACGCCGCCCGGGTGGTGGCGCTGCGCAGCCGGGCGCTGCGGGCCCTGGCCGGGCACGGCGCGATGGCCTCCGTCGCGCTGCCTGCCGACACGGTCCGCGACCGGATCGCCCGCTTCGGCGACCGGATCTCGGTCGCCGCCGTGAACGGCCCGGCCGCGGTCGTGGTCTCCGGCGACCCGGAGGCGGTCGAGGAACTGCTCGCCGAACTGGCCGGCGAACAGGCCCGGGTGCGGCGCATCGCCGTCGACTACGCCTCCCACTCCGCCCAGGTGGAACGCATCCGCGACGAGTTGGCCGAGGTGCTGGCCGGCATCGCCCCCGGCCCGGCGGCCGTGCCGCTGTTCTCCACCACCGACCTGCGCTGGCTCGACGGCGAGGAGATGGGGCCCGACTACTGGTACCGCAACCTGCGCCAGCCCGTCGAGCTGGAAGGGGCGATCCGCTCGCTGGCGGCCCAGGGCCACGACACGTACGTCGAGTGCAGCCCGCACCCGGTGCTCACCGTCGGCGTCGAGGAGACCCTCGCCGACCACGACGGCGAGACCGTGGTGGTCGGCTCGGTGCAGCGCGACCAGGGCGACCGGGAACGGTTCCTGCTCTCCCTGGCCCAGCTGCACGTGTGCGGGGTCGCCGTGGACTGGCGGCCCGCGCTGGCCGGCGGCCGGCGGGTCGACCTGCCCACGTACGCGTTCGCCCACCGCCGCTACTGGCCCCGGCCCCTGCGCGAGGTCGGCGACGTCGGCGCCGCCGGCCTGGACGCCGCCGGGCACCCGCTGCTCGGCGCGTCGATCGCGCTGGCCGAGACGAGGGGCCACCTGTTCACCGGGCGCCTGTCGACCGACGCACAGCCGTGGCTGGCCGACCACCGGGTCACCGACAGCGTGCTGGTGCCCGGCACCGGCCTGGTGGAGCTCTGCCTCCGCGTCGGCGACGAGATCGGCCACCCCGTCCTCGACGAGCTGGTCATCGAGGCCCCGCTTACCCTGCCCGCCGACGGGGCCACGCAGGTGCAGGTGGCGGTCGGCGCGGGCGGCGACGACGGGCGCCGCCCGGTGACCGTGCACTCCCGACCCGCCGACGCGCCGGCGGGCACCCCGTGGACCCGGCACGCCAGCGCCACCCTCTGCGCCGACCAGCCCGCCGCGCCGCCGCAGCTCACCACGTGGCCGCCGCGCGACGCCCGGCCCGTCGACCTGACCGGCTTCTACTCCGGGCTGGCGGCCGACGGCTACGCGTACGGGCCGGCGTTCCAGGGGCTGCGCGCGGTGTGGACCAGCGGCGACGAGGTCTACGCCGAGGTGGAGCTGCCGGCGGCCCAGCGGGTCGACGCCGACCGCTACGGCCTGCACCCGGCCCTGTTCGACGCCGCCCTGCACGCCGCGCACTTCGGCGGTCTCGCCGGGGCCGGCGACGGGCGGCTGCTGCTGCCGTTCGCCTGGAACGGCGTCAGCCTGCACGCCACCGGCGCGAACGCCCTGCGGGTACGGCTCACCCAGGTCGGGCCGCACGCCATCGCGCTGACCGCCGCCGACCCGACCGGCGCCCCGGTCGCCGAGGTGACCGCCCTGACCATGCGGCCGATCTCCACCGCGGAGCTGGCCGTCACCGACGACCGCGCCACCCGCGACGCCCTGTTCCGGATCGACTGGACGCCGCTGCCGCCGGCCGACGTGGCCACCCCGGTCGACGCCGTGGCCGTCGCCCCCGGCCTGGCCGGGTTCCCGTTCCAGCCGGGACTGGACGGGCTCGCCGACGCCGTCGACGCGGGCCTGGCCCTGCCCGGGGTCGTGCTCGTGCCGCTCGACGCGGACCCCGCGCAGCCCACCCCCCGCGCGGCGCGCCACGCTGCCGTACGGGCCCTCGACCTGGTCCGGCGCTGGCTCACCGAACCCCGCTGGGCGGCGTCCCGGCTGCTGCTGGTGACCCGGGGCGCGGTGGCCGTGCACCACGCCGGCGAGGTGACCGACCCGGCCGCCGCGGCGGCGTGGGGTCTGGTGCGCTCCGCCCAGTCGGAGAACCCTGGCCAGGTGGTCGTCGTCGACGTCGACGGCGACGGGATCGGCCCCGACCAGGTCGCCGCCCTGCTGGCGGCGGACGAGCCGCAGGCCGCGATCCGGGGCGGCGCGGCGTACGTGCCGCGACTGGCACGGGCCGATTCGGCCGGCGAGCTGACCGTACCGCCCGCCGCCGCGTGGCGCCTGGACGCGCCGGTGCGCGGCAGCCTGGAGAACCTCACCCTGGTTCCCACCGACGCCGCCGACGTCGCCCTCGGCCCCCGCGAGGTCCGCGTCCGCGTCCGCGCCGCCGGCCTGAACTTCCGCGACGTGCTCAACGCGCTCGGCCTCTACCCGGGCGACGCGGGGCCGCTCGGCGGCGAGGGCGCCGGCGAGGTCGTCGAGGTGGGCGCCGAGGTGACCGACCTGCGCCCCGGCGACCGGGTGTTCGGGGTCTTCGTGGGCTGCTTCGGGCCCGTCGCGGTCACCGACCGCCGGCTGCTGGCCCCGATGCCGGCCGGCTGGTCGTACGTCGAGGCCGCCTCCGTGCCGGTGGTCTTCCTGACCGCGTACCACGGGCTGGTCAACCTGGCCGGGCTCACCCGGGGCGAGTCCGTCCTGGTGCACGCGGCGGCCGGCGGCGTCGGCATGGCCGCCGTGCAGCTCGCCCGGCACCTCGGCGCCGAGGTGTACGCCACCGCCAGCCCCGCCAAGTGGGACGCCCTGCGGTCGATGGGCCTCGACGAGGAGCACCTGGCCTCGTCCCGGACCCTCGACTTCGAGACCCGCTTCGCCGAGGTCACCGGCGGACGGGGCGTCGACGTGGTGCTGGACTCGCTGGCCCGCGAGTTCGTGGACGCCTCGCTGCGGCTGCTGCCGCGCGGCGGACGGTTCATCGAGATGGGCAAGACCGACATCCGCGACGCCGACATCGTCGCCGCCGACCACCCGGGGGTGGCCTACACCGCCTTCGACCTGACCCTGGAGGACCCCGACGAGGTGCAGCGCATGCTCGTCGAGCTGCTGGGGCTCTTCGAACGGGGGACGCTCACCCCGCTGCCCACCCAGGTGTGGGACGTCCGCCAGGCGCCGGAGGCGTTCCGGCACGTCAGCCAGGCCCGGCACGTCGGCAAGGTGGTGCTGACCACGCCCCGGGCGTGGGACCCCGAGGGCACGGTGCTGCTGACCGGCGGGACCGGGACCCTGGGCCGGCTGGTCGCCCGGCGGCTGGTCGAGACCCACGGCGTACGGCGGCTGCTGCTGGTCAGCCGCCGCGGCGAGCGGGCCCCCGGGGCGGTCGAGGCGGTCGACGAACTGCGCTCGCTGGGGGCCGAGGCCACGGTGGTGGCGGCCGACGTGGCCGACCGGGACACCCTGGCCCGGGTGCTGGAGGCGGTACCGGCGCGGCACCCGCTGACCGCGGTCGTGCACCTCGCCGGGGTGCTCGACGACGGGGTGGTCACCGCCCTGACGCCGCAGCGCGTCGACACGGTCTTCGCGCCGAAGCTCGACGCCGCGTGGCACCTGCACGAACTCACCCGCCACCTCGACCTGGCCGGCTTCGTGCTGTTCTCCTCCGGCGCCGGCGTCTTCGGCGTGCCCGGTCAGGCCAACTACGCGGCGGCCAACGCGTTCCTCGACGCGCTCGCCCTGGCGCGTCGCGCCGAGGGCCTGCCGGGCCGCTCGTTCGCCTGGGGGCTGTGGGAGCAGACCAGCGAGATGACCGCCAAGCTGGACCGCACCGACCCCCGGATCACCGCCCGCGACGGGCAGCTCGCGATCCCGTCCGACCTGGGAATGACCCTGTTCGACGCCGGCCTGCGGTTGGCCGAGCCGGTGCTGGTGCCGACCAGGATCGACGTCGCCGCGCTCGGCGAACGGGTCGAGCGGCCCCCGGCCCTGCTGCGCGGGCTCCTGCGGCGGGAACGGCCGACCGCGCGCTCGGCCACCCCGAGCGGCGGCGCGCGCACCCTCGCCGACGAGTTGGCGGCACTGGCGGGACCCGAGCGCCACAACCTGGTGGTCGACCTCGTACGCGAGCAGGCAGCGAGCGTGCTCGGGCACGGCAGCCGGGCCGCGGTCGCCCCCGGCCGGGCCTTCAGCCAGATCGGCTTCGACTCGTTGACCGCCGTCGAGCTGCGCAACCGGCTCACCACGGCCACCGGCCTGCGCCTGCCGGCCACGCTGATCTTCGACTACCCGGACCCGAACGAGCTGGCCACGTACCTGGTGTCGCAGCTGGCACCGGACACCGGCCCGGAGGTTCCGCCGGTCCTCGCGGACCTGGAGAACCTCGAACGCTCGCTGACCGAGGCCAGCGTGGAACCGGAGCTGCACGAGCAGATCGGGTCGCGCCTGGAGGTGCTCATCGCCAAGTGGCGGACGATGCGCGCCGGATCGGGCGGCGATCCCGACCTCGACCTCGAACTGGCCAGCGACGACGACCTCTTCGACCTCATCGACTCCGAACTCGGTCTCTGATGGCCGTCCGGCCGCCCCGCACGGCAGCCGTCCCTGCGACACCGTGTCCGACCGACCCTGCGAGGAACCGATACCGATGCTGATGACCGACGTCCTGATCGTGGGCTACGGCCCCGTCGGTGAGATGCTCACGATCCTGCTGGCGCAGCGGGGGCTCACCGTCACGGCGGTCGAGCGCTGGGCCACCCCGTACAACTTCCCGCGCGCCGTGTCGTACGACGGGGAGGCGAGCCGCATCCTGGCCGCCGCCGGCGTCGCCGACCGGCTCGGCCCGGTGGTGGAGTCGTCGGGCGAGTACACCTTCAAGAACGGCTTCGGTCGGACCCTGCTGCACGTCAAGGTGACCGGCGACGGCCCGATGGGCTGGCCCGACTCGGTCTCCTTCTACCAGCCGGGACTGGAGGCGCTGCTCGCCGAGCGGGGAGCGGAACTGCCGGGCGTCACGGTGCTGCGCCCGTACCAGGTGACCGGCCTGGTCGAGCACGACGACCGGGTCGAGGTCACCATCGCCGGACCGGACGGCGAGGAGGTCCGCGCGGCCCGCTGGGTCGTCGGCTGCGACGGGGCCAACAGCTTCGTCCGGGAGCACCTGGGCGGCGGCGTCACCGACCTCGGCTTCACGTACGACTGGCTGGTCTGCGACGTCGTGCCGCACGAGGCCCGCGAGTTCAAGCCGAACAACCTCCAGGTCTGCGACCCGGCGCGCCCCCGCACGGCCGTGTCGGCCGGCCCCGGGCACCGGCGGTGGGAGTTCATGCGGGTGCCGGGGGAGAGCCGGGAGGAGTTCGAGAGCGTCGAGAGCGTGTGGCGGCTGCTCGGCCTCTTCGACATCACGCCCGACAACGCGACCCTGGAGCGGTACGGCGTCTACACCACCCAGGCGTGCTCGGCCGGGCGCTGGCGCTCCGGGCGGATCCTCATCGCCGGTGACGCGGCGCACGTGATGCCGCCGTTCATGGGGCAGGGAATGAGCTCGGGCTTCCGCGACGCCCTCAACCTCGCCTGGAAGCTCGACCTGGTGCACCGCGGCCTGGCCGACGAGGCTCTGCTGGACACCTACCAGGAGGAGCGCTGCGCGCACGTGCAGCACGCCATCCGGATGTCCATGGACTCGGGCACGGTCATCTGCGAGACCGACCGCGCCGCCGCGGCCGGCCGGGACGCCGCCATGCTCGCCGAGCTGCGCCGGCGTACCGCCCGCCCGCGTACCCGTTCCCTGCTGGAGCCCCTCGCCGGCGGGGTCCTGCACGGCCGCACCGACGAGGCCGCCGGCGCCGGTGTGCCGATGCCGCAGGGGCGCGTCGAGGTCGACGGCCGCACGGGGCTCTTCGACGAGGTCGTCGGCACCGGCTTCGTCCTGCTCTGCGCCGAGGACCCCGACGGCCTGCTCGACGCGGACGCCCGGGCCTTCCTGGACTCGCTCGACGCCCGGGTCGTCCGGGTCGTTCCCGCCGGTGCGCCCGCCCCCGGACCCGGCGCCGCGCCGACCGCCTTCGACCTCGACGACGTGTACCTGCCCCACCTCAAGCGGTACGACGCCGTGGCGGTGCTCGTCCGGCCCGACTTCTACGTCTTCGGCACGGCCGCCGACCCGGCCGGTGTGCCCGCGCTCGTCGAGGACCTGCGCCAGCAGGTCCGGCGCGGCTGATCGGCATCCATCCACCGGAAGGAACCCACATGTTCGAGAACCTGAAGATCGCCGGCCGGGCGATCCGCACGGTCTTCACCGCCGACCCCATCACCCGGGTCCGGCGCTTCTACGAGATCCAGTCGCCCGACGTCGAGTTCGCCGCCCGCCGCACCCACTACATGAACGTGGGCTACTGGTCCGAGGGGGTCACCGACCTCGACACGGCCGCCGAGGCGCTGGCCGACAAGCTGGCCGACGCCGCCGGGTTCAAGCCCGACGACACCGTCCTCGACGTCGGCTTCGGCTACGCCGACCAGGACTTCAAGTGGCTGCGCGAACGCCAGGTCGCCAAGGTGTACGGCCTGAACATCACCCCGCACCACGTCGAGGCGGCGCAGCGCCGGGCGCAGGAGGAGGGCCTCGCCGACCGGACCGACTTCCGGCTGGGCAGCGCCACCGAACTGCCCTTCGAGGACAACACCTTCGACCGGGTCGTCGCGCTCGAGTCGGCCTTCCACTTCTACCCGCGCAGCGCGTTCTTCGCCGAGGCGCTGCGGGTGCTGCGCCCGGGCGGCGTACTGGCCACGGCCGACATCATCCCGGTCAGCGGCGACGTCGTGCGGGCGGCCATCCAGTCCGGCCCGCTGAGCTTCGTCAAGTTCAGCATCCCCAAGGAGAACTGGCACGACCGGGACACGTACCGGCAGGAACTCGTCGAGGCCGGCTTCGCCAACCCGGAGGTGCACTCGATCAAGGACCGCACCTGGGAGGGCTGGCGGGCGTACATGGCCGGACGGACCGAGGACCCGGAGTTCCGCGCCGTCGTCAAGCCCGCCGTCCGCAAGAGCATGGCCGCGCACTGGAAGAACCAGGACCTCATGAAGCGCGAGATGGCGCAGCTCGACTACGTGATCGCGGTCGGCCACAAGCGGTGACGCCCCGCACGGCCGAGGGGCCCGCCGACCGGTCGTGACACCGGTGGACGGGCCCCTCGGCCGTTCGGATTCAGACCGCAGGCGCCGTGCTCAGGGCCGTCGAGATGGCCCGCAGGACCGCCGGCTGGTGCTCGGCCAGGAAGAAGTGCCCGCCCGGGTAGACCTTCAGGTCGAACGGTCCCGTGGTGTGGGTCGACCAGGCCCGGGCCTCCTCGACCGTCGTCTTCGGGTCGTCGTCGCCGGTGAAGACGGTGATCGGGCAGCTCAGCGGCGGACCCGGCCGGTAGGTGTAGGTCTCCGCGGCCCGGTAGTCGCTGCGGATCGCCGGCAACGCGGCCCGCAGCATCTCCGGGTCACCGAGGACGGCGGAGTTGGTGCCGCTCAGCTTCCGTACGTCGGCCAGCAGGCCCTCGTCGTCGAGCTGGTGCACCGTCTCGTGCCGCGGCTGGGACGGCGCGCGGCGCCCGGACGCGAACAGGTGCGCGGCCGAACCGCCGTCCTGCTCGATCAGCCGGGCGAGCTCGAAGCCGACGCTGGCCCCCATGCTGTGCCCGAAGATGGCCACCGGCTCGTCCATCCACGGCCGCAGCACGGTGAACACCTCACGCGCGAGCTGGTGGATGTCACCGATGCACTTCTCGTGGCGGCGGTCCTGCCGGCCCGGGTACTGGATCGACAGCACCTCGACGCCGGGGGAGAGGCTACGGGAGACGGGAAAGTAGAAGCTGGCCGAGCCGCCGGCGTGCGGCAGGCACACCAACCGCCGGGCGCCGCCCGGAGCCGGGTGGAAACGTCGCACCCACAATCCGTTGTCGGTATCTGGCGTGGTCATCCTGTGGCGGTCCTTCCGGCGGCTGCGGTTCCGACCGGATCGACGCGGACCCGGTCGAGGCGACGCTAGTGCGACGGGTCGGGACCGGACACCCCTAGCTGGTCGGTTGCCTGGTTAGGGGTTGTCCGCGCTCGCGCGGACCCAATAACTTCTCCCCGCAGATGGGGATCTGCGTGGCTCTCGGCCGAGCGAGCCGAACGACAGATACAGGTGTCGCCTGAGACTTCTGCGCATTCGTACCGTCGCTTACGTCGAGTCTCCGCCGTGAATCGCGATGGGCTGGGTTGATGGACACCGAAGAGAAGCTCCGGGAGTACCTGAAGAGAGTCACCGCCGACCTGCGGCGGACCCGGCAACGGCTCCGGGACGTCGAGGCCGAGGCTCAGCAGCCGATCGCGATCGTCGGTACGGGCTGCCGGTTCCCGGGCGGGGTACGCACGGCCGAGGAGCTGTGGGACCTCGTCGCGGCCGGCGGCGACGCCATCGCCTCCTTCCCCACCGACCGTGGCTGGGACCTGGACGCGCTCTACGACCCGGAGCGCTCCCGACCGGGCACCTCCTCCGTACGCGAGGGCGGCTTCGTGCCCGACGCCGCCGAGTTCGACCCCCGACTGTTCGGGGTCTCGCCGCGTGAGGCCCTCGCCATGGACCCGCAGCAGCGGCTGCTGCTGGAGACCTCGTGGGAGGCTGTCGAGTCGGCGGGCATCGACCCCACCAGCCTGAAGGGCGCCCGGGTCGGGGTCTTCGCCGGCATGACCCACAGCGGGTACGCCCATCCGCCGGAGACCCCGCCGGCGGGCGTGGAGGACTATCTGGGTCTCGGCAACGCGGGCAGCATCGCCTCGGGCCGGGTGGCGTACTCGTTCGGGTTCGAGGGGCCGGCGGTGACGGTGGACACGGCGTGTTCGTCGTCGCTGGTGGCGCTGCACCTGGCGGTACAGGCGCTGCGGTCGGGCGAGTGCGATCTCGCGCTGGCCGGCGGCGTGACGGTGATGCCCACCCCGGCGGTGTTCGTCGACTTCACCCGGCAGGGCAACCTGTCCCCGGTGGCCCGCTGCCGGGCGTTCGCCGACGCGGCGGACGGCACGGCGCTCGCCGAGGGCGTCGGGATGCTGCTGGTGCAGCGGCTGTCGGACGCGCGACGTGACGGCCGTCGGATCCTGGCGGTGGTGCGGGGCACGGCGGTGAACCAGGATGGTGCGTCGAACGGGTTGACGGCGCCGAACGGTCCGTCGCAGCAGCGGGTGATCCGGCAGGCCCTCGCGAATGCCGGGCTGGGTGTCGGGGACGTCGACGTGGTGGAGGCGCACGGCACGGGTACGACGTTGGGTGATCCGATCGAGGCGCAGGCTCTGTTGGCGACGTATGGGCAGGGTCGGGATGTGCCGTTGTTGTTGGGGTCGGTGAAGTCGAACATCGGTCACACGCAGGCGGCTGCCGGGGTGGCCGGGATCATCAAGATGGTCTCGGCGATGCGGCACGGTGTGGTGCCGGCGACCCTGCACGTGGACGCGCCGTCGTCGCATGTGGACTGGTCGTCCGGTGCCGTGGAGTTGGTGACGCAGACGCGCGAGTGGCCGGCGGTGGAGCGTCCCCGGCGGGCGGGTGTGTCGTCGTTCGGCATCTCGGGGACGAACGCGCACGTGATCCTGGAGCAGCCGGAGGCAGCGCCGGAGATCGAGGGCGGGGCGACGCCGGAGCCGGTGGCCGCGGTGGTGGAGTCCGTGGCCGCCACGGGCGCGGAGTCGCGGGGCGAGCCCTGCCGGACCGGGTCGGCAGACGCGGCGGGCACGCCGGTGCCGTGGGTGGTGTCGGGTCGTTCGGAGCGTGCCCTGTCGGGTCAGGCTGGGCGGTTGGCGTCGTTCGTGCGGGACCGGTCCGACCTGTCGCCGGTGGATGTGTCGTGGTCGTTGGTGACGACGCGTGCGGCGTTGGAGCACCGTGCGGTGGTGTGGGGCTCGGACG
>NZ_JCADBQ010000018.1:0-115269 GCF_059359355.1 Micromonospora sp. ZG13 | reverse complement strand
ACTACGTTACCCGGTGACTTCCGCCGCGTCAAACCGCTTCGCAGCGATCCGCACCACTTCAATCCCATTTCCGGGCATCCCGACAACGCCGGTTCTCACCGACGATTTTCGGGAAGTTCGGCAGACCGGCCGCTCCGCGGTTGCCCGCGAGCTCGCCCGGCTCCCTGCCGACCGTGAACCTTACCCGGTCGGTTCCGCCTCACCAAATCCGCCTCGCGGCTGATCCGGGGCACCGCCCGTTCCGGGCACCGGCGGGTGCGACACCCCCGGGCCCGAAGCTCGTTGCCGCGCCCGGCCTCCCGGAGCATCGCCCCGTTTCGTCCGTTCCGCGCTGACAGAGAGAAAGTTACGCCCACGCGACAAGATCGTCAAATCCGGGGCGGGCGGCCCCCGTCACACCGCCTCGCCGGCCGCCAACGCGGCGGCCTCCGCCCGGTCGAGCGCACCGTCCGCGACGACCACGCGGTGCCGCCCGACGCGGCTCGTACCCGCGCCGATCACCCGCGGTCGTTCGAAGGCGAACGCCACGCACACGCCGGGATACATCGCGGTGCGGACGAACCACCGGTCGCCCTCCCCCAGCCCCGCCAGCACGAGCGTGTACGCCGCCCCGTCCGGGGCGGTGCCGGAGAAGGCCAGCCACGCGGCGGCGCTGCCGTTTACCGTTTCCTCCCCCTCGGCGGTGGCGGTGCACACCCGCGCGGGTGTCGCGCTCGCCGCCCGCCAGAAGAAGCCGCCGTAACCGGCGCCGCCCGGGCGCCCGTTGGTCGCCGGGCTGCCCAGACTCACCTCCCGGTCGACGGGGGCGGTCAGCGTGTAGTCGACGTCGAGAGCCCAGGCCCGCTCGCCGACCCGCCGCGCGGCCAGCTCCCGCCGCTCGGTGAGCAGCACCGAGCCGTCCCGGTCACGCCACTCCAACCGGTGCGCCAGCCGTCGCGGGTCGCGGACGTCCCAGGCGGTGTGCGCGATCCGGCCGTGGTCGTCGCGCCACGTGTAGCCGGCGTCGCGGACGTAGGTGCGCCCGCCCCAGAGGTTGGTGCCGTCGACGTCCTGCACGGCCAGGGACGCGCCGAGGTGCCAGACGTGGTCGGCGGGAAACGCGTCGGTGACCACCGTTCCGCCGAGGGTGCGTACGGGGTGCAGGTACGGGCGGGGGCCGTGCCGGGGGTCGACCGCCGGGTCGACGACGTACCGGGCCACCGGCACGCCGTCCACGCTGAGCTGCCGGTCGGGCTCGGTCCCGGCGGGGCCGACGCGCCCGGTCACGACTGACCCACCGGGCTGAGCACGGTCCGCCGGGCGACCGCGTGCAGGGCGGCGACCACGTACCCGGCGAGGATCGGCACCGCGACCGGGGTGACCATCACCGCGAGCAGCGCGGCGACGACGCCGACCCCGCCGGCGGCGGCCCAGGTGCCGGGGCGGGCACGGCAGGCGACGGCTGCGGCGCGGGCGGCGGCGCGCCACCCGTGGCCGCCGCGGCGGCCGACCTCGACCACGACCAGCGCGGCGTACCCGGCCAGGGCGGCGGCCACACCGACGGTGACCAGGAGCAGCGGTGCCCCGCCGGGAACCCGGCCGACGGCCAGCGCGGCGACGTCCAGGGCGAGCAGCCAGAGGGCGGCGACCGCCAGCAGGCTCACCCCGGCACCGGGCAGCAGGGCCCGGCCGTAGCGGGTCAGGTTCTGCCGGGCCGAGGGCCAGGATCCGGTGCTGTACCGGTCGTGCACCGCCGCGCTCGCCGCGGCGACGGACGCCGCCGCGGTGACCACCGGCAGCGCCGCCAGGGTCAGGGCGATGCCGAGCACGGCCAGGTCCGTGGCGTCGGTGAGCACGTCGCGCCAGTCGCGGCGGGCCGGCGCGTCGTCCGGGCCCGGCCCGGCGTCGGGGTGCGGCCTCATCCCTTGAGCCCGCTCGTGTTGATGCCCTCCACCAGCATGCGCTGGAAGGCCACGAAGAACAGGAACACCGGCAGCAGCGACAGCACCGACATGGCGAACATCGGGCCGACGGCGCTCTGGCTCGTCGAGTCGATGAACAGGGTCAGCGCCACCGGCACCGTGTAGTCCTCGAGGTCGGAGAGGAAGACGAGCTGGCGGAAGAAGTCGTTCCAGGTCCAGATGAACGAGAAGATGGCCGTGGTGACCAGCGCCGGCCGGCTCAGCGGCAGGATCACGTGCCGGAAGATGCCGAAGGCGTTCGCCCCGTCGATCTTGGCGGCCTCGTCGAGTTCGCGCGGGATACCCCGCATGAACTGCACCATGAGGAAGACGAAGAACGCCTCGGTGGCCAGGAACTGCGGGATCAGCAGCGGCAGGTACGGCCACTCGCCACCGACCAGGCCGAGGCTGCGGAACAGGATGTACTGCGGCACGATCAGCACGTGACCGGGCAGCAGCAGCGTCCCGATCATGACGGCGAACCAGACGCCGCGCAGCCGGAACCGCAGCCGGGCGAAGGCGTACGCGGCGAGCAGGCAGGAGACGCCGTTGCCGATCACGGTCAGCAGGCTGACCATCGCGCTGTTGAGGAAGAACCGGCCGAAGCTGAAGTCGAAGTTGGTCCAGCCGTCGGCGTAGTTGCCGGGGGTGAACTCGTTCGGCAGCAGGCCGATGTTGTTGACGATCTCCTCCTGGCTCTTCAGGGACGTACCGATCATCCAGAAGAGCGGGTAGAGCACGACCGCGACGATCGCGATCAGGATGAGCAGGCGCAGGGCCTGTCCGCCGCCCGCGCGGCGCGGACGCCGCGGGCCGGTCGCCGCCGGCGTCACCGGGGTTGCCGTCGCCGTCACCGGTCCTCCCCGTCGGAGTAGTGCACCCAGAACCGCCCGGTGCTGAAGAAGATCGCTGTGATGATCGCGATGGCGACCAGGAAGACCCAGGCCATCGCCGAGGCGTAGCCCATCTCCAGGTCGGTGAAGCCCGTGATGTAGAGGTTCAGCGTGTACATCAGGGTGGAGTCGACCGGGCCGCCGGTGCCGTTGCTGAGCACGAACGCGGCGGTGAAGCCCTGGAAGCCGTTGATGGTCTCCAGCACCAGGTTGAAGAAGATCACCGGCGAGAGCATCGGCAGGGTGACGGCGACGAACTGCCGCCACTTGCCGGCGCCGTCGACGGAGGCGGCCTCGTAGAGCTCGGTGGGCACCTGCTTGAGACCGGCCAGGAAGATCACCATGGGCGCGCCGAACTGCCAGATGGCGAGCACCATCAGGGTCTCCAGGGCCCAGTCGGGGTCGTTGACCCACGGCTTGCCCTCGATGCCGAAGACGGCCAGCAGCGAGTTGAACGCGCCCTCGCGGTTGAACATGTTGACCCAGACGATGGCGAGCGCGACGCTGCCGCCGAGCAGCGACGGCAGGTAGAACAGGCCGCGGAACAGCCCGACGCCCCGCCAGGCGCGGTTGAGCAGCAGGGCCACCCCGAGCGCGGCGGCCAGCTTCAGCGGCACGGCGACCAGGGCGAAGGTGAGCGTCACCCGCACCGAGTGCCAGTACGACGGGTCGGCGGTGAACATCCGCTCGTAGTTGGCGAATCCGACCCACTCCACCTCGGAGAAGGGCGTGAGGATGTCGTAGTTCGTGAAGCTCAGGTAGAGCGACAGGAGCATGGGTATCGCCGTGACGGCCATCAGGCCGAGCAGCCAGGGCGACAGGAAGACGTAGCCGGCCAGACCGTCGCCGTGCCGGGCCCGCCCGACCCCGCGCCTGTCGGCGGGGGTCGGGACGGATCCGGTACGTCGGGTCGGGTCGGGCGCCGTGGTCAGAGCCACGAGCCGGTTCCTCTCCGTAGCGTCAGGTCAGGCGATGGCGGACTTGCAGGCGGCGATGAACTGCTCCGCCGCCTGGGCGGAGCTGATCCGGCCGTACTGCGCGTTCTCGGCGGCCTTGATCAGCTCGGCGCGGACCTTGCTGTGCCCCTTGAGCGGCACCTGCGGCGCCTCGCCGAACTTCTGCGCCAGGTCGGACTCCACCTGGATCGACTGCTTCATCGCCGGGTCGGTGACGTCGTCGCTGACCACCCGGCGCAGGTCCAGGTTGGACGGCAGGCCCCGGTCGGTGCCGAGGATCTTGACCGCCTCGGGGTCGTTGGCCAGGAAGTTGATCACGTCGACCGCGACGTCCTTGTGCTTGCTGCCCTTGAAGACCGACCAGTACATGGAGGCGCGGGCCCACTGGGCGCTCGGGTCACCCGGGTAGGCGATGACACCCAGCTCGTCCTTGGTGTTCTTCTTCAGCTCCGGCATCTGGTTGACCCAGACCCAGCTGGTGCCGGCCTTGCCGGTGACCACGAGCTGCTTGGTGATGTCGGTGGCGTTGCCCTCGTGGATGACGTCGGGGGTCGGGGTGGCGCCGCGGTCCCGGGCGCCCTTCCACAGGTCGAACCACTTCGTCACGTCCTCGGCGGTGAAGCCGAGCTCCCTGCCCTTGTAAAGGTCCTTGCCCTGCTGGCGCAGCCACACCCAGAACGCCTTGTAGTCGGCGCTCGGGTCCTGGGTGCCGGGCACCTTGGTCTTCTTCGCGACCTGCTCGGCCCAGGCGATGTGCTCCTCCCAGGTCATCCCGGTGGTCGGCTCGGGCAGCCCGTTCTTCGTCAGCAGCGTCTTGTTGTAGACCAGGCCCTGGGTGTTCTCCCCCGAGGCCAGGCCCGCGAGCTTGCCGTCGACCACGCCGTACTGCCACAGGCTCTTCGGGAACTTCGACACGTCGAGGTCGCCGGAGTCCTTGTAGGGCGTCAGGTCGAGGGTGGTGCTGCGGGAGGCGTACTCGGCCAGGTAGTTGTCGTCGATCTGGAACAGGTCCGGCGGGTTGCCGCCGGCGGTGAGGGTCGCCAGCTTGTCGAAGTAGCCCTGGTTGGCCTGCCAGGTCTTCTCGAAGGTGACGTTCGGGTGCTTCTTGGTGTAGAGGGCGAGGGCCTCCTCGGTGAGCTTGGCCCGGGCCTCACCGCCCCACCAGAAGACCGAGAGCTTGACGGGGGCGTTCGGGTCGGTACTGACCTCCTCGTCGCCGCCGCAGCCGGCGGCGCCGAGGACCAGGGGCAGGGCGACGACCGCGGCGAGCATGCCGCGGATCAACCGCCGTCGGCGGACGGGGGTACGGTGAACGGGCACGGCCTGCGTGCCAGTGGTGGGGGGCGTTGCGGGGTGCATGTGCGCTCACTCCTTGGCGTTAGGAGGCGACGACGCCACCGGTGGCCGCGGTCGGGCGACCCGGGCCCGCAAGGCGATGCGGGCCCGGGACGACCAACCCGGCGTCGGGACGGTTCCGACCGTCCGCCGGCGCGGCGGCGGTCGAGTCGCGGATGACCAGTTCGGTCTGGAGCATTACCTGTGCGGTGGTACGACGGTCGTCGCTCGTGACACCCCGACCGCCGCGTGAGCCGCGGGCGGCGACGGTGTCGTGTTGCAGGAGCATGTCGACGGCCGTCCGGCCGGCGGCCGCGTTGGGCGTGGCCACCGTCGTCAACTTGGGCCGGGTGAGCCGGCTGAGGGCGATGTCGTCGATGCCGACGACGCTCACGTCCTGCGGGACGCGCAACCCGAGGGTGTCGAGCCCTTCGATCAGGCCGATCGCCATCAGGTCGTTGTAGGCGAGGACCGCCGTGGCCTCGCTGCGGCGGACCTGCTCGGCGAGGGCCGCGCCGCCGGTCTCGGTGGGCTGGTTGGGCCCGAGCACGGTGAACTCGGCGCCGCCGGCCCGCGCCGCGACGCCGGCCGCCCGGCGGATCTCCCGGCTGGTCCACGAGCCGCGCGGCCCGCTGAGCAGCGCGATCCTCCGGTGGCCGAGGCCGAGCAGGTGCTCGACGGCCGACCGGGCGCCCTGCCCGACGTCCATGGTCACGCACGGCAGGCCGGCGACCTGCCGGTTGATCACCACCAGCGGCACTTCGCGGCTGAGCTGCTCGATCATGCTGTTGCTCATCCGCGGGCTGCACAGCAGCACCCCGTCCACCTGCTTGGCCAGCGCGTGGACCAGCTCCTCCTCGGCGATCGGGTCCTCGTTGGTGTCGGCCACGAAGACGTGGTAGTCGCGCTGGCGGGCCTGGCTCTCCGCCGCCTTGATCAGCGGCGGGAAGAACGGGTTGGCGATGTCCGCGATGATCAGCCCGATGTTGTGCGTACGGCCGGTGATCAGGGCGCGGGCGGCGCGGTTGGGCCGGTAGCCGAGCTCCTCGGCGCAGGCCAGCACCCGGCCCCGGGTCTCCGGGTTGACCAGGTGCGGGGCCGAGAACGTGCGGGAGACCGTGGAGATGTGCACGCCGGAGGCCCGGGCGACGTCTCGGATGGTGGCTGGCACGGCGGGGCCCTTCGTCCAGTGTGGCTGGGGTCACGTCAGGTGCCGCCAATTAATGCAAACGGTTGTGCCGGTGTCAACGGCCGATGGTTACGGATCCGTTTCGGCCACGCTCCCACCATGCGCTCAAATGCGTATCAAATCGGATCTATGCCGCTGGTTTGGCATCGATCGTTGACGTCGCCAGGCGGCTCGTGGTTATTTCGCTGCAAACCTTTGCAGCAACACGGGAGGCGGTCGCCATGTCGTCCAGCACCGGTCAGCGGGTCCGCCACGCCCTCGTCGGCACCGGCTCGCGCGCCGAGATGTTCGTCCGGGCGCTGGTACGCGACCACGCCGACACCGCCGAACTCGTCGCGTTCGCCGACGTCAACCAGGCCCGCATGGACGCCCACAACCGGTGGCTCGGCGAGCTGGGGCACCCGCCGGTGCCGACGTACCGGGCCGACGACCTGGCCGCCATGCTCGGCAGGGAGCGCGTCGACGTGCTGGTGGTGACGAGCGTGGACGACACCCACGCCGGGCACATCGACACGGCGCTGCGCGCCGGCTGCGACGTCATCACCGAGAAGCCGATGACCGTCGACGCCGCCGGCTGCCGGCGGATCCTCGACGCGGTCGCCGACACCGGCCGGCAGGTGCGGGTCGCGTTCAACTACCGCTACAACCCGTTGCACGAGAGGCTGCGCGAGCTGCTGGCCGAGGGCGCCGTCGGCGAGGTGGGCTCGGTGCACTTCGAGTGGCTGCTCGACGTGCGGCACGGCGCCGACTACTTCCGCCGCTGGCACCGCGACAAGGCGCACTCCGGCGGGCTGATGGTGCACAAGGCCGGCCACCACTTCGACCTGGTGAACTGGTGGCTGGACGCCACCCCCGTCGAGGTCTACGCGTCCGGCCGGCTGTTCTTCTACGGCGAGGCCGGCCGCCGGCACGGCTACGCGCGCGACTACGACCGGGCGCACGGCTCCCCCGCCGCCGCCGACGACCCGTTCGCGCTGCGCCTCGACGCGCACCCGAAGCTGCGCGAGCTCTACCTCGACGCCGAGGCCGAGGACGGTTACCGGCGCGACCGCAACGTCTTCGCCCCGGGCGTGGACATCGAGGACGACATGGCGGTGATGGCGCGCTACTCCACCGGGGCGACGATGACCTACCACCTCACCGCGTACGCCCCCTACGAGGGCTACCGGGTGATGGTCAACGGCAGCCGGGGCCGCCTCGAGTTGGAGGTCGTGGAGAGCGACCACGTCAGCCCGGCGTCCGCCGGGGCGCTCAAGGGCGCGGCGCTGCACGGCGACGAGGCCGCCGCCGAGGCCGGCTCCGCCACGCTGACCCTGCGGCCGTTCTGGGCGCCGCCACGGGTCGTACCCGTGGTGGGGCACACCCGCTCCGGGCACGGCGGCGCCGACGCCCGGATGGCGCGGGTGCTGATCGGCGGCGAAGCGGACCCGATGGGGCGGGCCGCCACCGCCCGCGACGGCGCCCTCGCCCTGCTCACCGGGCTGGCCGCGAACCGGTCCTTCACCACCGGCGCCCCGGTCCGGGTCGCCGACCTGCTCGACCTCCCCTGAGCCGCGCACACCTTCCGAGGAGCCCCATCCGTGCCCACGACCGACCTGCTCTTCCCCGCCGACCCCGCGCAGCGCGCGGTGGCCCGCCGGCTGTACGCGCTCGCCGCGCCCCAGCCGATCATCTCCCCGCACGGACACGTCGACCCGGCGATCCTGGCCGAGGACCGCCCGTTCCCCGACCCGGCGCGGCTGCTCATCGTGCCCGACCACTACCTCACCCGGATGCTGCTCAGCCAGGGCGTCCCCCCGGCGGAGCTGGGCGTGCCCACCGTCGACGGCAGCCCCACGGAGCCCGACGGGCGCACCATCTGGCGGCGCTTCGCCGCGCACTGGCACCTGTTCCGGGGCACCCCCTCCCGGCTGTGGCTGGAGCAGACTTTCACCGACGTGTTCGGGGTGCGCACTCCGCTCTCGCCGGCCACCGCCGACGCCGTCTACGACGAGCTCGCGGCCCGCCTCGCCGAGCCGGAGTTCCGGCCCCGGGCCCTGTTCGAGCGGTTCGGCATCGAGGTGCTCGCCACCACCGAGTCGCCCCTGGACGACCTCGGCCAGCACGCCAAGCTCGCCGCCGACGGCTGGGGCGGGCCGGGCGGACGGGTGATCACCACGTTCCGGCCGGACAACGTGGCCGACATGGAGTTCGACGGCTGGGCCGGCAACGTCGCCCGGCTCGGCGAGATCACCGGCGAGGACACCGGCACGTACGCCGGCTACCTGGCGGCGCTGCGCCAACGGCGGGAGGCCTTCATCGCGGCGGGCGCCACCTCGACCGACCACGGCCACCCGACGGCGCGCACCCTGGCGCTGGGCGCGGACGAGGCGGCGCGCCTGTACGACAAGGGCCTGCGCGGGCTCGCCGACGCGGCCGACGCGGAGACGTTCCGGGCGCACATGCTGCTGGAGTTCGCCCGGATGTCGCTGGACGACGGGCTCGTCATGCAGTTGCACCCCGGCGCGGTGCGCAACCACAACCGCTGGCTGTACGCCCGCCACGGCCGCGACGTCGGCGGCGACCTGCCGCAGGCCACCGAGTACCTGCACGCGCTGACCCCGCTGCTGGACGCGTACGGCAACGACCCGCGGCTGCGGGTGGTGCTCTACACCCTCGACGAGTACACCTTCAGCCGGGAACTCGCCCCGCTGGCGGGCGGGTACGCCGCCCTGTACCTGGGTGCGCCGTGGTGGTTCCTGGACTCGCCGGAGGTGCTGCGCCGCTTCCGCGAGTCCGTCACCGAGTCCGCGGGCTTCTACAACACCGCCGGGTTCGTCGACGACACCCGCGCGTTCTGCTCCATCCCGGTACGCCACGACGTGGCCCGCCGGGTCGACGCCGCCTACCTGGCCCGGCTGGTCACCGAGCACCGCCTGGGCGAGGACGAGGCCGCCGAGACCATCGTCGACCTGGCGTACCGGCTGCCGAAGAAGGTCTTCAAGATCGGAGAAGATGTCCTGTGAGTGTCACCGTCACCGCCGTCGACGTGCACGACGTGCGGTTCCCGACCGCCGCCGCCGGCGACGGATCGGACGCGATCAACCGGGGCGACTACTCGGCCAGCTACGTCGAGCTGCGCACCGACGCCGGCGTCACCGGGGCCGGGTTCACCTTCACCAACGGTCGCGGCAACGAGCTGACCTGCGCGGCGATCCGGGCCCTCGCCCACCACGTGACCGGCCGTACCGTCGAGGAGATCTTCGCCGACCCCGTGGCGTTCTGGCGCTCGCTCAGCGCCGACGTGCAGCTGCGCTGGCTGGGCCCGGAGAAGGGGGTCATCCACATGGCCACCGGCGCGCTGGTCAACGCGGTCTGGGACCTGCGGGCCAAGCTGGCCGGCAAGCCGATGTGGCAGCTGCTCGCCGAGCTGCCCACCGAGGAGCTGGTGGCCAGCGTCGACTTCCACCACATCACCGACGCCATCACCCCGGACGAGGCGGCGGCCATCCTCGACAAAGGGCTCGTCGGGCTGGACGAGCGCCGCGCCGGGCTGGAGCGCGACGGCTTCCCGTCGTACACCACGTCGGTGGGGTGGCTGGGCTACCCCGACGACAAGGTCCGGGCGCTGACCCGGCAGGCGTACGCCGAGGGGTGGCGGGCCATGAAGATGAAGGTCGGCGGTCCGCCCGCCGACGACCTGCGCCGGGCGCGGATCATCCGGGAGGAGATCGGGCCGGACGCGCTGCTGATGATGGACGCCAACCAGGTGTGGGACGTCGACGAGGCGATCACCAACATGGCCGCGCTGGCCGAGGTGGACCCGTACTGGATCGAGGAGCCGACGCACGCCGACGACATCCTCGGGCACGCCCGGATCGCGCGCGCGGTGACCGGGCTGACCGACGGCCGGTGCCGGGTCGCCACCGGCGAGGTGGCCGCCAACCGGGTCATCTTCAAGCAGCTGCTCCAGGCCGAGGCGATCGGCGTGATGCAGATCGACGCCTGCCGGGTCGGCGGCGTCAACGAGGTCCTCGCCGAGATCCTGATGGCGGCGAAGTTCGGGGTGCCGATCTGCCCGCACTCCGGCGGCGTGGGCCTGTGCGAGTACGTGCAGCACCTGGCGGTCTTCGACTACCTGCGGGTCGGCACCAGCCTCGACGGCCGGATGGTCGAGTACGTCGACCACCTGCACGAGCACTTCGTCGACCCGGTGCGCACCCGCGGGGGGCGCTACCTGCTGCCGACGGCCCCCGGCTACAGCTCCACCATGAAGCCGGAGTCGATCGCCGAGTTCCGCTTCCCGGACGGGCCGGTGTGGCGGTGACCGCCGGCGCCGCCCGGCTCGGTCTCGGCACGCTGCGCCGGGTGCCGACCGACAGCCGCCCGCTGCTGCGCCCGGGCAGCGCGCTCGCCGGGATCGTCCACCTCGGGCTGGGCGCGTTCCACCGCGCCCACCAGGCCGTCTACACCGAGGAGGCGATGGCGCGGGCCGGGGGCGACTGGGGCATCGTCGGCGTGGCGCCGCGCAATCCCGACGTGGTGACGACGCTGGCCGCGCAGGACAACCTGTTCAGCGTCACCACCAGCAGCGGCGAGGGCTGCCACACCCGGGTGGTCGGCGCGCTGGCGGGCACACGGCACGCTGCGGGCGACCCGGCCGCCGTGGTGGCGCTGCTGGCCGACCCGGCTATCCGGGTGGTCACCCTCACCGTGACGGAGAAGGCGTACCAGCTCGACCCGGTGACCGGGCGGCTGCGCCCGGACGCGGAGGTCGCGACCGACCTGCGCACCGACCGGGCGCCGGTCACCGTGCCGGGCCTACTGCTGCGCGGGCTGCTCGCCCGCGCCGCCGCGCAGGGACCGCCGCTGGCCCTGGTCAGCTGCGACAACCTGCCCGCCAACGGCCGCCGGCTGCGCGGCCTGGTCGAGCAGTCGGTGGCGTACGCGGGGGTGCCGGAGCCACTGGCCGACTGGGTACGCGAGTGCGTCAGCTTCCCCGGCACGATGGTCGACCGGATCGTGCCGGCCAGCACGGCGCAGACCTTCGCCGACGCCGAGCGGGCGCTGGGGGTGACCGACCTGGCGGCGGTGGTGGCCGAGCCGTACCGGCAGTGGGTGATCGAGGACGACTTCCCGGGCGGCCGGCCGGCCTGGGAGCGGGCCGGCGCGGTGCTCACCATGGACGCGGGGCCCTGGGAGCGGCTGAAGCTGCGCGCCCTCAACGGCGTGCACTCGGCCGCCGCCTACCTGGGGGCGCTGGCGGGCCGGGAGACCATCGCCGACGCGCTGGCCCTGCCCCACCTGACGACGGTGCTGCGGCACCTGGTCGCCGAGGACGTGGCGGCGAGCTTCGACCCGCCCGAGGGGGTCTCGGTCGTCGCGTACGGTGAGGAGGTGCTGACGCGGTTCGCCAACCCGGCGATCCGCCACCGCACCCTCCAGGTGGCGATGGACGGCTCGCAGAAGCTGCCGCAGCGGGTGCTGCACACGATCGCCGACCTGCGGGCCGGCGGGCGGTCGGCGCACTGGGCGACGCTGGTGGTGGCCGCCTGGCTGCGCTTCGTCCAGGGCCACGCCGACGACGGCCATCTCCTGCCGCTGGCCGATCCGCTGGCCGACGAGATCCGCGCGGCGCTCGCCGCCGCCCCGCGTACCCCGGCCGGGGCGGTCGACGCGGTGTTCGGGCTGCGCGAGGTCTTCCCCGCCGAGGTGGCCGCCGACGAGGACGTACGCGCCGAGGTGGCGGGGTGGCTGGCCACCCTGGAGCGGCACGGGGTGGCCGCGACGCTGGCGGGTGCCCGGTGACGGCCGCCGCGCCGGGACGGGCCGGGTCGCCCCCGGCCGGCGCGGTGCCCCGGGTCGCCGTCGTCGGGGCCAACGGGCACGGGCGTTGGCACCGGCGGGTCGTCGCGCCCCTGCACGCCGCCGGGCGGCTGCGGCTGGTCGCCCTGGTCGACGTACGCCCGATCGAGGACGACCCGGCGGCGCCGGTGCCGGACGGCACGGCGGTCCACACCGACCATCGGGAGATGCTGCGCGCGGCCCGGCCGGACGTGGTGGTGGTCTGCACGCCGCCGCACACCCACCTGCCGATCGCGCTGGACGTGCTCGCCGCGGGCGCCGACCTGCTGCTGGAGAAGCCTCCGGTGCTCTCCGCCGCCGAGCACCGGGAGCTGGCCGCCGCCCTCGCCGCGACGGGCCGGGCGTGCCAGGTGGGCTTCCAGGCGCTCGGTTCGGCGGCGCTGACGGAGCTGGTCGACGCGGTGCGGGCCGGGCGGCTCGGCACCGTCAACGGCATCGCGACGGTGGCGGCCTGGCAACGCCCCGACGCCTACTACGCGCGGGCGCCGTGGGCCGGGCGGCGGACGCTGCACGGCCGGCCGGTGCTGGACGGCGCCCTGGCCAACCCGCTGGCGCACGCGGTCATGCAGTGCCTCGCGGTCGCCGAGGCCGCCGGGGACGCCCCGGTGCGACCGACGCGGATCGAGGTGGAGCGCTACCGGGTCCGGCCGATCGAGGTGGACGACACCGCGACCCTGCGGGTGTCGTCCCGCTCGGGACCGCCGATCGTCGCGGCGGTGACCCTGGCCGGCGAGGACTTCGTCGCCGGCGAGGTGATCGTGACCGGCACCGCCGGCCGGGCGGTGCTGGAGTACCCGACCGACCGGTTGCTGCTGCCCGGCGACGCCGGGCCACGCGAGGTGCCCGGCCGGCGCGGGCTGTTGGAGAACCTCCTCGACCACCGCGCCGATCCGGGCGTGCCGTTGATCGCGCCGCTGGCGCGGACCGCCCCGTTCACCACGGTGCTGGAGGCGGTCACCACCGCACCGGAACCGACCCCGCTCGGCGGCGAGCTGGTCAGCGCCACGGGCGACGGCCCGCAGCGGGTGCTGACCGTACGCGGGATCAACCGGCTGCTGCGCCGGGCGGCCGAGGAGGGGGCGCTGCTGTCGGAGCTGGCGGTGCCGTGGGCGGTGGCGCCGCACCGCAGGGACCTGACCGGGCAGGAGGGACCGCAACGCACTGCAACTGAACCGCCTGCCTGACGCGGGTCCATATCGGATATAGCGGGGTCATCCCGACCCACGGTGGTCGGGATGATGCCGGCCGATCGGATCAACTGCAACACTTCTGCACATGTTGCTCATTGACTCGCATAAATCGTCAAACCTACCGTTGCCCCATATCGAACAGGCGATGAACAGGTGGTCCGATAGATGTGGAAGCAGACACTGGGCGCGGCGACGATCGCCGTGGCGCTCGCGGCGACGTCCGGGAGCGCGGCGGCGGCCCCGGACGGCGCGGCCGCTCCGGCTCCGGACGGCGCGGCCGCCACGACCGGCGGGCTCTCCTGGGCCGCCCGGCACCTGGGTCGGCAGGCGCTGCCGGCCGGGGACGGCTGGGCGGCCGAGGGGACCGGCACCACCGGCGGCTCGGCGGCGACGCCGGAGCAGGTGCACGTGGTCGCCAGCCGCGCCGAGCTGGTCGCGGCCCTCGGCGGTGACAACGCCACCAACCGGGGCAACGCCACCCCGAAGATCATCTACGTCCGGGGTGAGGTCGACGGCTTCGAGGGGCCCGACGGGAGCACGCTCGACTGCGCGGACCTCGCCGATCCGGAGTACTCGCTGCCGGCGTACCTCGCGGCGTACGACCCGGCGGTCTGGGGGCGGGTGGCGCCGAGCGGACCGCTGGAGGCGGCGCGGGTGCGCTCGGTGACCAACCAGACCCGGCAGACCCAGATCAACGTCGGCCCGAACACCACCATCGTCGGCCTGGGCGGCGCCCGGTTGACCGGCCTGACGCTGATGCTCGACGGGGCGCACAACACGATCGTGCGGAACCTGACCTTCGACGACGCCCGGGACTGCTTCCCCGCCTGGTCGCCGACCGACGGCGAGGCCGGCAACTGGAACTCGCAGTACGACCAGATCTCGGTGCGCCGCAGCGAGCACGTCTGGATCGACCACAACACCTTCACCGACGGCGACAACCCGGACAGCGGCCAGCCCGTGCACTTCGGCCGGCCGTACCAGGTGCACGACGGGTCGCTGGACGTCACGCACACCGCGAGCCTGGTGACCGTCTCGTACAACCGGTTCGTCGGGCGGGACAAGGTCATGCTGATCGGCTCGTCCAACACCGTCGGCCCGGACGTCGGGCGGCTGAAGGTCAGCCTGCACCACAACCTCTTCGACGGGGTGCTCCAGCGGCTGCCCCGGGTGCGCTTCGGCCAGGTCGACGTGTGGAACAACCACTACCGGCTGGGCGGCGACGGGTTCGCGTACGCGATCGGCGTCGGGGTGCAGTCGGCCGTGGTCGCCGAGAACAACTTCTTCAGCCTCGGCGCCGGCGTCGCGGCCGACGAGCTGCTGTACGACTGGGGCGGCACCGCCGTCACCACCCGGGGCAACTGGGTCCGCGCCGCCGGCGACCGGGCCCGCCCGGTCCACCTGGTGGGCGCGTACAACGCGACGCACGAACCGGACCTGGCCCCGGACGCCGGCTGGACGCCGACCCTTCGACGCGGCCCCGTGCTGCCGGCACCCGCGGTGCCGGTGGTCGTGGCGGCGCTGGCCGGCGCCGACCGGCTGCCCCGGTAGGTCGTCGGGGCTGCAATTCCTCGGGCCACGGACCGCGGACCGCCACACCAACCCCCGGCAAGGAGAAGAACATCGTGCATCTGAGACGCACCCATCGACGGGCCGTGGCTGCGGCCTTCACCGCCGGGGCGACCGCCGTCGTGCTGGCCGCAGGTCTGGGCTCCTCGGCCTCCGCCGCCACCGTCTTCTCGGACGACTTCAACGACGGCGACGCCGGCGGCTGGTCGAAGTCCGGCGGCACCTGGTCGGTGGCCGGCGACGGCTCCGGCGTGTTCCGGCAGTCCAGCGCGGACAGCGAGCTGGCCCGGCAGTTCGCCGGCCAGACGAGCTGGACCGACTACCAGGTCCAGGCGCGGGTCAAGCCGCTGTCGTTCGGCTCGTCGAGCGGCCTGGTGGCCCTGGCCGCCCGCTCGGCCAGCAGCACCAGGATGTACCGGCTGGCCCTGCTCGGCTCCGGCCGGGCCGAGTTGCAGGCGGTCAACGGCAGCCAGGTCACCTCGCTCGGCTCGGCCTCCGTGGGGGCCGCCGCCGGCAGCTGGTACACGCTGCGCATCGAGACCGCCGGCAGCACCGTCCGGGGCTTCGTCGACGGCACGCAGGTCGGCTCCGGCACCAGCGGCCTGGCCTCCGCCGGCCGGATCGGGCTGGTCACCTCGTACGCCAGCGGCAGCTTCGACGACGTCGCGGTCGACACCTCCGGCGGGTCCACCCCGACCACGCCGCCGACCACCGCGCCGCCGGGCACGCCGCCACCCACGACGCCCCCGCCCACCACGCCGCCGCCGACGAACCCGCCGGCGAACTGGCCCACGCCGACGGCCAACGTGAAGGTCGACGCCACCATCGACGTCCCGGTGAGCCTCGACGGCGGGCTCAAGCGCTACTACGGCATCGGCGACGGTGGGCAGGGCGAGAGCCAGGACCCGATGTTCGTGCTCGCCCCCGGCGCCACCCTCCGCAACGTGATCATCGGCGCCCCGGCCGGCGACGGCGTGCACTGCGAGGGCAACTGCACGCTGGTCAACGTCTGGTGGGAGGACGTCGGCGAGGACGCCGCGACCTTCCGCGGCGGCAGCACGTACACGGTGGACGGTGGCGGTGCCCGCTCCGCCAGCGACAAGGTGTTCCAGCACAACGGCTCGGGCACGGTCCACATCCGCAACTTCCGGGTGGAGGCCTCCGGCAAGCTCTACCGGGCCTGCGGCAACTGTTCGACCTCGTACCAGCGGCACGTGGTGATGGACAACGTGACCGCGACGTCGACGAAGATGCTGGCCGGCATCAACACGAACTGGGGCGACACCGCCCGGTTCAGCCGGATCACCATCCTCAACGATCCGAACCGCACGACCCGTATCTGCGTGAAGTACAAGGGCGTGCCGAAGGGCAGCGAGCCGAGCGAGATCGGCGAGGGCGCCGACGGCACCAACTGCCTCTACTCGGCGTCGGACATCACCTGGCGATAGCCCGTACCAGGGCGTCGGCGGCCCCGCGGACCACCGGTTCCGCGGGGCCGTCGCGTGGGGTCACCCTTTTCGCGGGCGCGCACGGCCGCGACGGTAGCGTGGCGCCACGGCACGGCCCGTGGCGCGGACTCCCGCGGGCGCGGCGCCCGCGATCGTACGGAGGAGGATGCATGTCCCACGGCGACGACCCGTTCGCGGCACGCGAGGACGCGGTCCCACGGCCGAGCTTCGACCTCGCGCTGCGCGGCTACGACAAGCGACAGGTGGACCGCTACGTCGAACAGGTCGACGGCGAACGGTCGGCGCTGGCCGCCGAGCGGGACCGGGCCTCGGTTCAGCTGCGCGAGTTGACCGTCGAGGTGCAGCGGCTGCGGGCGGAGACGACCGAGCTGCGGGACCGGCCGGCCCCGCCCGACCGGGCGTCCTTCCGCGACCTCGGCCCGATGGTCGACCAGATCCTGGCCCTGGCCGAGAAGCAGGCCGGGGTCATCACCGACGCCGCCGGGCAGCGGGCCGCCGAACGGGAGGCAGAGGCTGAGCGGGTGCTGACCGAGGCCCGCGAGCAGGCCGCCACGACGCTGCGGGAGCTGACGGAGGAGGCGGCCGCGCGGCGCGACGAGCACGACCGGGAACACGAGGAGCGCCGCGCCAACGCCCAGGCCGAACTCACCAGGATCCGGGAGGCGGCGGAGCGGCTGCGGGCGGCCGGCGAGGCCGCCCACGACCACGCGTTGCAGGAGGCGAAGCGGATCGACGAGCAGACCGCCCAGCAGGTCGAGCAGGCCCGCGCCGAGTCCGAGGCGTTCCTCGCCTCGGCCCGTACCCAGATCCAGCAGGAGGTGCAGGCCGCCCGCGCCAAGACCCAGCAGGAGCTGGGCCAGTGGCAGGCCGGCGTGGAGCGGGAGATCAACGAGCGGCGCGCCGCCGCCGAGCAGGAGATCGCCGAGCAGCTCGCGTCCGCCGAGCGGGAGCTCGGCGCCCAGCGCACCGCGGCCGAGCAGGAGATCGCGACGCTGATCGCGGAGGCCCAGCAGTACGCGGCCAAGGTACGCCAGCACGTGGACGAGCAGGCCGCGACCCACCAGCAGCAGCTCGCCGCGACGCAGCAGGGCATCCGGGACCGACGGGAGGCGCTGGCCCGGATGCAGTCCGAGCTGGACACCGCCCAGCAGCAGTTGGCCCAGGCGCGGCAGGAGAGCGCGAGCATCGAGCACGAGTTCGCCGAGCTGCGGCAGCGCCTCGACGAGACCCGGCAGGAGCTGACCGACGAGCTGCGCCGCCTCGACGAGGCGCGCCGGGCCGCGGACTCCGCCGAGCAGCACGCCAAGGAGGTGCGCGCCCGGGTCAAGCGGGAGGCGAAGCGGGTGGCCGACCTGGCCGCCGCGGCGGTCATGGCGGCCGCCACGGGCGGCGCGGAGACCGCCGAGTACCCGCAGGTGGCGGCCCGGCCGAGGCGCGCCCTCCCGGTGCCCCCGGCAGCGGAGGGCGCCGCCGACGCCGCGACGCCGGGCGGGACCGACGACGCGGCGGCCAGCGCACCGGGCGACGCCGAGCGGAACCCGGCCGGCGCGCCGGCACCGCAGCCGGCGAACCAGGTGGTGACCGCCGGCTGACCCGGCCGCCGGCCGGCCGTCCCCGCGCCCGGCGGGCGACGGCCGGCACGGCCCGCGCCGGTCAGGGGCGCATTTCGTACGCGCCGCTGAGCCCCGCCACCCGCGCCCACATCCGCGCCGTGCGCTGCGGGTCCGCCACCGGCCGGCGGATGTGCGCCAACGCCCAGGCGGCCTGCTCCCCGGTGGTCGCCGCCCGGCCGTGCAGCTCCGTGGCGTACGCGGAGAAGTCGCGCACCAGGACGTCGAAGATCTCGTCGAGCACGTCGCGGTCCAGGACGGTCAGTTCGGCCTGCTCCAGGATCAGGTGCCCGTAGACGATCAACGCGAAGAGCTGGCCGAGGGCGAGCAGGAAGTCGAGGTCGGCCTGCTGCTCCTCGCTCGGGGCGTGGGTGGCCAGCAGCGTGCAGAAGCCGTCGGCCTGCTCGCGGAAGCGGGCGACGTTGGGCACCTCGGCGTGGGTGTCGTAGGCGGCGCGCCAGTCGTGGAACCGGATCGCGCCGAGGCCCCGGGCGGGGCCCTGCCGGAACAGGAACTCGTCGTCGGCGGCGTCGTGCCGCCTCGGCACCGGCGGGTGCTCGGCCGGGTGGAACAGGTAGTTGGCCATGAACTTCATGATCAGCGTGAGGTTGACGTGCACCGTCCCCTCGAGCTTGGGCAACCCGCGGATGTCCCGGGCCGCCTTGTCGAAGTAGGTGTCCGCCTCGAAGCCCTTGGCGGCGATGACGTCCCAGAGCAGGTCGACGACCCGCTCCCCCTCGGTGGTGACCTTCATCTTGGTCATCGGGTTGAACAGCAGGTAGCGGCGGTCGTCCGGGCCCGCCGAGCGGAAGTAGTCGACGGCGCGGTCGCTGAACAGCTTCATCGCGACCAGGCGGGCGTACGCGTCGGTCAGCTCGCGGCGCACGTGCGGGAAGTCGGTGACCCGCCGGCCGTAGAGCACCCGGTTGTGGGCGTGGGTCACGGCCTCGTACATGGCGTGCTCGCAGATGCCGATCGAGGCGGTGCAGAGGTTGAACTTGCCCACGTTGACGGTGTTGAGCGCGGCGTCGAACGCGGCCCGCCCGGTGTGCAGCACGTCCTCGGGGCGCACCGGGTAGTCCGCCAGCCGGAACTCGCTGACGTACATCTGCGCGTTCACCACGTTGCGGACCAGGTGGTAGGCCCGATGCCGGCTGTCGGCGGCGAAGAAGACGTAGCCGTCGGGCCCCTCGACGTCGGCGCGGCGGCCGAAGACCGAGACCAGCCCGGCGACGTTGCCGTTGCCGATGTAGTACTTGGCGCCGCTCGCGCGGAACCCGCCGTCGCCGTCGGGGGTGAGCAGCATGTCGGTGGAGTAGATGTCCGCGCCGTGGGCGCGCTCGGAGAGGCCGAACGCCATCACGTGCCCGTCGTCCAGCAGCGCGGCGGCGCGGGCGCGCGCGGCGGCGTTGTCGCTCTGCCAGACCGGGCCGAGGCCGAGCACGGTGACCTGCCAGGTGTACCAGTAGCCGAGGCCGTAGAAGCCCAGGATCTCGCTCAGCGCCGCGTTGCGCGCGGTGTCCCAGCGCTTCGCCGGGTCCCTTCCCCCGTCGGCGGCGGGCGTGCAGAAGGCGGCGAACAGCCCCTCCCTCGCGGCGAAGTCCACGAAGTCGGCGTACCACTCGTGCCGGTTGTAGGAGTCGAGCAGCGCCTTCTTGCCCCGGCCCTCGAACCAGTCGACGGTGGCCCGCAGCAGCCGGCGGGAGGTGTCGTCGAGGTGGGCGGGGTCATAGGTGTGCGGGTCGAGCAGGAGCGAGTCCGCCACGGCGGGACTCCCTTCGGTGGGGTGGGTCAGTGGTCGAGGGTGCGCAGGGTGGCCAGCACGTCGTCGAGCCAGGCGAGCACCATCCGCTCGTACGCGATGCCGCCGCGCAGCACGACGTGCTGGAGCGCCGCGGCGGCGTCGGGTGCGGCGGGGTCGGGGAAGTCGCGCCGCTCGCCGGCGAGGTAGCGGGCGAGCGTCTCCTCGTGGGTGGCGCGGTAGCGCTCGACCTCGGCGACGAGCGCGGCGCGACCGGCGGCGTCGTCGAAGGCGGCTCCGCGGATCTTGACGGCCAGTTCGTGCCGGACCGCCTCGGGTTGCACGGGTGCGCGCAGCCAGCCCACCAGCGCGGACCGGCCGGCCGGCGCCACCGAGAAGGACCGCTTGTCCGGGCGGCCCTCCTGGCCGATCTCCTCGGCGGTGACCCAGCCGTCGGCCTCCATCCGCTTGAGCACCCGGTAGATCTGCTGGTGGGTGGCGGTCCAGAAGCGGCCGATGGAGCGTTCGAAGCGCCGGGCCAGCTCGTAGCCGGAGCCCGGCCGTTCGAGCAGGGAGACCAGGATCGCGTGTTCCAGCGCCATGCCCGCCATCTTGCTATGCAACGAGTTGCATAGCAAGCTCGGGCGCGTGAGGTGCCCTACACCGTCCCGCGGCGGGTGGTAGCGCAGAGGTCGTCGCGTCTCCCCCTCAAGGAGAAAGACGCCGGTTCCAATCCGGCCCGTCCGCGCCGCAGCCCCCGTCCTGGATCGCCAGCGTCACGATCGACGACTGAGCCTGCTGCCGGCCGGCGGCACCGACTGGTCCAACCAGTTGACGGGTTGATGTGTGCCAGGCCACACTGCTCGGCATGGCGTTCGCTCCCGTCCCCCGCTCCTCGGTCTCCGACCACGTCTTCGGCCAGATCCGCGACGCGATCGTCAGCGGCGTCTACCGCCCCGACGAGGCGCTGCCCGGCGAGCGGGAGCTGGCCGCCACCTTCGGGGTCAACCGGCACGCCGTGCGGGAGGCCCTGCGCCGCCTTCAGCAGCTCGGCCTGGTGCGGGTCAGCCAGGGCGACGCCACCCGGGTGCTGGACTGGCGGGTGCACGCCGGGCTCGACCTCGCCCTGTCCCTCACCCGCTTCCACGACACCCTGCCGGTGGACACCCTGGTCCGCGACATGCTCGAGATGCGGGCCTGCATCGGCGTCGACGCGGCCCGGCTCTGCGCCGAGCGCGGCGACCCGGCCGCGCGGGCGGCGATCCTGCGGGCCGTCGAGGAGTACGCGGGCCTGGCGCCGGACCTCACCGGGATGGGCGAGGCCACCATCGTGCTCTGGCGGCACATCGTCGCCGGCTCCGGCAACACCGCCTACCTGCTGGCCTTCAACAGCCTGGTGGCCGGCGCGCTCGCCGTCGGCGAGGTGCCGCCGCAGCGGCGCGCCGCGGAACTCCTCGACGTCGCGGGCCACCGCCGGCTCGCCGACGCCATCGTCACCGGCCGGGCCGCCGACGCCGCCCGCGAGGCGCGGGCCCTGCTGACCGCCCCCCTCACCACCCCCGCCGCAGCACCGAGAAGGGAAGCCCGGGCATGATCCCCGCCGTGCTCTACGCCGTACCGGCGTTCCTGCTCCTCATCGTCGTCGAGGCGCTCTCCTACCGGTTCGCCCCCGACGACGGCGAACGCGGGTACGAGCTGCGCGACACCGCCACCAGCCTGACCATGGGCGCCGGCAGCCAGGTCATCGGCGTGCCGTGGAAGCTGGCGACGATCGGCCTCTACGCCGCCGCGTACACCGTCACGCCGATCCAACTCTCCCCCACCAGCGTCTGGACGTGGGTCCTGCTCTTCTTCGCCGACGACCTCGCCTACTACTGGTTCCACCGGTCCCACCACGAGGTACGGCTGCTCTGGGCCGGGCACGTGGTGCACCACTCCAGCGTCTTCTTCAACCTCTCCACGGCCCTGCGGCAGAGCTGGACCCCGATGACGTCCGTACCGTTCTGGCTGGGCCTGGCGCTGCTCGGCATCCCGCCGTGGATGATCTTCCTTCAGCAGTCGGTCAGCCTGCTCTACCAGTTCTTCCTGCATACCGAGCGGGTCGACCGGCTGCCCAGGCCCATCGAGTGGATCTTCAACACGCCTTCGCACCACCGGGTGCACCACGGCGCCAACGCCGAGTACCTGGACCGCAACTACGGCGGCATCCTGATCGTGTGGGACCGGCTGTTCGGCACCTTCGAGCCCGAGCGGGCCACCGTCCGCTACGGCCTGACCAAGAACATCGACACGTACAACCCGCTGCGGGTGGCCACGCACGAGTACCGGGCGATCTGGGCCGACGCCCGGGCCGCCTCGTCCTGGCGGCACCGCCTCGGCTACGTCCTCGGCCGACCGGGCTGGCAGCCCGCCGCGCACGCGCACCCGGCGGTGGCCCGATGAGTCTCCTCTGGCTGTTCGGCGTGGTGGCCGCCGTCGAGCTGATCGGCGTGGCGACCGACTCGACCCTCCTTCAGTGGCTGGCCAAGCCCCTGCTCGCGCCGGTGCTGCTGGTCCACCTGCTGCGGGTACGCCGGCGCGTCGACCCCGTGGCCGTCGGCCTGGTCTTCGCGACCGGCGGCGACATCGCGCTGCTGGTCTCCGGCGACACGGCGTTCCTCGTCGGCATGGGCTGCTTCCTCGGCACCCAGGTGGCCTTCCTGACCGCCTTCCTGCGCCACCGGCGGCCGCCGGTCGTCGCGGTCGCCGCCTATCTCGCCTGCTGGGTGGCCGCCAACCTGGTGCTGTGGAACTCCCTCGGCCCACTGCGGCTGCCGGTGCTCGGCTACAGCCTCGCGCTCAGCCTGATGGCCGCCGCCGCGGCCGGCGTCTCCCGGCGGGTGGCCCTGGGCGGAGGGCTTTTCCTGATTTCCGACCTGTTGATCGGGATGGGCGCCGCCGGCTCCCGGATCCCCGGCCACGGCCTGGCCGTGATGACCACCTACATCGCGGCCCTGCTGCTCATCACGACCGGCTGGATGGCGGTGACCGCACGTCGGGACCGTTCCACGGCCACCGTCGACGGCCCCACGGCCAGCCCGGGGCCGGTGCCCGACGGCGTCCGGTAACCGATCCGACGGCGCCCGCCGGTCCTGCCCGGACCGGCGGGCGCTGCCGTCTCCGTACGGGACACCCGGCGTCCACCCGGGATTCACAAGGCATCCACACGCCGCTCACAGGTCGGCGGGTTTGGCTGGCGCCTGACCCCGTCCACCTCAGAGATCGGTCCCGTCATGCGCCTTCCGTTCCGTGCCCGGCCCGCCCCCTCCGGCGTCGACGAGCCGCCGGATCCGGGCAGCCGCCCGGTCCCGCCGGCCACGGCCGGCGACACCGACCGGGCCGGGCACGCCCTGCGGGCGCCGAGCAGGCTGCACGCCTTCAACCGGTACGAGATCAAGTACCTCGTCGACAGCGGCACCGCGCGGGCCCTGCGCGACGAGTTCGCCCGCCGGATGGAGCTCGACAGCCACGCTGGCATCGCCGGCTACGGCGTGTGGAGCGTCTACTACGACACCTCCGAGCTGCGCTTCTACTGGGAGAAGATCGAGGGTCTCCGGTTCCGTCGCAAGCTGCGGATCCGGCACTACGGCGACCGCTCCACCATCACCGACGACACCACCGTGTACGTCGAGATCAAGCAGCGGGTCAACCGGGTCACCCAGAAACGCCGCATCGCCCTGCCGTACCGGCTCGCCCGCGAGCTGTGCGACCGCCGCGTGCCGGTCGACCACGACGAGTCCCAGCGCGCCTTCGTCGAGGAAGTCCTCGAACTGGTCTCGGGGCTGGACCTGCGTCCGGTCGCGATGACCGGCTACCAGCGCGAGGCGTTCGTCGGACGGGACGCCGACGCGGGCCTGCGGATCACCATCGACCACCGCGTCCGGGGCCGCGACCGCGACTTCCACCTGGGTGCCGACGCCCAGAACCGGCTGATCGTGCCGGCGAAGCTCTCGGTGCTGGAGATCAAGGCCAACGAGCGGGTGCCGTACTGGCTCACCGACCTGGCCGCGCGGTCGAACATGTCGGTCGTCCGGATGTCCAAGTACTGCCAGAGCGTCGAGGCATTCGGCCGCGCCCCCCGCTCCGTCTTCCACGTCGTCGACGGCGACCCCGCCGCCGACCTGTCCCCCACCACCGTCCCCAGCGAGGCATGAGACCACCATGGACTTCACCTTCCAGGACCTGTCCGGCACGTTCAGCGTCGCGGACATCGCGCTCGCCCTGTCGCTGTCCTTCCTGCTCAGCGCCGCGATCGGCTGGGTCTACCGGTTCACCCACCGCAACGTGTCCTACAGCCAGTCCTACGTGCAGACGTTGGTCGTCCTCGGCATGCTCATCTCGCTGATCATGTTGGTGGTCGGATCGAACATCGCCCGGGCCTTCGCGCTGGTCGGCGCGTTGTCCGTGGTGCGGTTCCGCAACGCCATCAAGGAGACCCGCGACGTCGGCTTCATCTTCCTCGTGATGGGTGTCGGCATGGCCTGCGGCACCCGCTTCTACACCCTCGCCGTCGTCGCCGCCGTCGCGATCGGCATGGTCATCCTGGTGATGTACCGCTTCAACTGGTTCGCCTCCTCGGTGCAGCGGCAGGTGGTCAAGGTGCAGGTGCCGCCGGACGGCGACCACACCGCGTCCATCCAGGACGTGCTGATCCAGCACACCAGCGAGTTCGAGCTGGTCAGTATGGAGACGATCCGCGGCGGCGCGCTCACGGAGATGATGTACACCGTGCGGCTGCGCAAGGGCCACGAGCCGGGCCAGCTCATCTCGGCGCTCAGCGCCCGCACGTCCGGCCAGCGGGTGACGGTACTGACCGGCTACGACCAGACGGACCTGTGATGTCGGCACCCCCCGTCGGCCCGGGTCGCCGCCTCCTACGCCGGGTCCCGGTCCGCGTCCGGCATTACTGGCGGCTTCTGGCGGGCTGCCTCGCGTTCCTCGCCGTCCTGCTGGTGGGGTTCAGCACGGTACGCGTGCAGCCGTACGTCACCAGCGGCGGCGGCCGGTCCGGCGACGACGTGACCCAGAACCTCGCCGGCACCCGGGAGCTGTTCGATCCGACGGTCGCGCACAGCATCGCCCTGACGTTCCGCGACGCGGACTACGAACGGATGGTCGACACCTTCGCCAAGGAGGGCGAGAAGGAGTACCTGGAGGCCGACCTGACGATCGACGGCACCACGATCCCGAGCGTGGGGGTACGACTCAAGGGCAACTCGACGCTGGCCGGGCTGACCCGCGACGGGGAGAGCATCGGCAGGGCCGGCGGACGACCCGGCGGGCAGGGCGACCCGGCAGGGGGCGGGCCCGGTGCCGCACGCCCGGGTGGGGTGCGGCAGGGCGACGCCCCGGCGGCCGGCCCGGCCCGACCCGGCGGGGGCGTCGCGCGTACCGGGCTCCGGACCGAGGAGCCCGAGACGCTGCCCTGGCTCATCCGGTTCGACGAGTTCGTCGAGGGCCGCCGCTACCAGGGGCACCGGGAGATCGCCCTGCGCGTCGGCGGCATGGGCGGCGGGTCGACGGTACTCAACGAGGCCGTGTCCCTGCGCGTGCTCGCCGGGGCCGGGGAGGCGTCCCAGGGCTACGCGTACTCGCGGTTCGTCGTCAACGACCGGCCGGCCACGGCCCGGCTCGTGGTGGAGCACCCGGACGGCACCTTCGCCGACGGGCTCGACGGCGACGGCGTGCTCTACAAGTCCCTGGCCACCGGGAGCTTCACCTACCAGGGCGACGACCCCACGGAGTACCAGGACGACTTCAGCCAGGTCACCGGCAAGGGCGACCAGGATCTCCAGCCCGTCATCGACCTGGTGCGGTGGGTCGCGGACAGCAGTGACGCCGAGTTCGACGCGCACCTGGCCGGCCACGTCGACGTCGAGTCCTTCGCGCGCTACGTCGCGGCGCAGAACCTCCTGCTCAACTTCGACGACATGGCGGGCCCAGGGCGCAACTACTACCTGTGGTACGACCTGGCGACGAGGAAGTTCACGGTTGTCGGCTGGGACTACAACCTGACCTTCAGCGGCAGTGCCGACCAGGGGCCGCACGACACGGGCCCGATGGGCGGCGGTTTCCCGGGTGGGCAGTTCCGGCCACCCGGCGGCCAGCCCGCACAGGCCGGCCAGGCGCCGGAAGCCGGCCAGACCCCGCAGGCCGGGCAGGCACCGGAGGGCGCGCGGGCGCAGGACCGCATGCCTGGGCAGGGCGACGGGGATCGGGCCGGCGGCGGGCCCGGCGGGGGCCACCGGCTCAAGGAGCGCTTTCTCGCCAGCGCCGCCTTCAAGGCCGGCTACGAGGAGGCATACCGCGAGTTGTACCGCGAGATCTACGCCGACGCGACGGCGCTCACGGCGCTGGACGACCTGGCCGGAGTGGTCTCGACCATCGACGGGCACGACGCCCAGAGCCTCGCCACCGACGCGCAGCGGCTGCGCACGCTGATCCGGGAGCGCACCTCGCACCTGGCCACGGACGAGGTGATCACGAGGGGCTGACCCGGTGGCGGGCCCGGACGCGTGGCCGGGCCCGCCACCGCGACGGTCAGTTGTAGGGCATCGTCGGGAACCACCCCACCCCGAAGATCGCCGGCACGCGCAGGTCCCAGTAGACGACGGTGAAGACGCCCAGTGCGACCAGCAGCGCGCCGGTCACCGTCGCGGCGCGGCGCGGCGACGCCATCCAGGCGAGGAAGCGGCCCCGGCTGGCCAGGATGAGGACCGCGAAGAGCACCGCGACGATCAGCACGTTGCCCAGCGACTGGAGGGCGAAGGCGAGCGCGCCGTACGCCGGGTTGCCGGTGTCGACGGCCCAGTGGAACAGCTTGTTGAACAGCGGGTACGGCCGACCGACCAGGAACCCCCCGACCAGGGCGCCCATGACGACCACCCGCGCCACCGGCCGGCGCGCGAAGACGTCCGGCAGCAGGCCCAGGGCCGCCAGCCCCAGGTAGGTCAGCGCGAGGCCGATCAGGCCGAAGACCACCGACGACTGGATCAGGCGTACGGGCATCCCGCCCACGGTGTCGGTGGACAGCTGCGGCAGCCGTTCGCCGAGCAGCACCCCGAGCGCGCCGTAGGTCGCCGACACCGCCAGCATGCCGACCGTCAGCCAGGCGACGGGACGCAGCAGCGACCGTACGCCGTAGCGGTGCCCGGCCGCGCCGGCCTGGCTCATCGGGCCGACGGAGGCCGCCATCGCGATGTTGCAGGCGGTGAAGGTCCCGGCGAAGCCGGACACGAAGGCGAACAGCAGCCCCGCCGCGGTGCCGGTGATGGCGGTGCCCTTCGCGTCGTGGCCCAGCAGGGTGTCGGCGACGGTGTCGCCGATCACCGAGTCCACCAGCTCGAACGACCAGAGCACGGCGAGCAGCACGCCCGCCGCGGCGCTGATCACCGCCGTCCGCCCGGGGCGGGCCACCGGCCGGGGTACGGATTCCGGCGGCACACCTCGCAATGGGGCCTGCGGGCTGTGGTGCACGCTCATCGCCTCGCTCTCCTCTCTGACATGTGGGTCGGTCGGGACGAGGTCCGTCGCCGGCGGACCCTCCCGGGGTCGCGCCGGCGACGGACCGACGGTCGTCAGGTGACGGCGGGCCGCACCTGCGGCGCACTCTCACGCCGGGAGCGGTCGCGCAGCCAGATGCCCCACCAGAGCAGGCCCCGGGCGAGACAGACGATCGTCACGGCGAAGAAGAGCGTGTAGACGACGTTGAAGGCGATCAGCACGCCGTACACGCCGGCGACGCTCGCGCCGAACATGAACTGGGCCCGACCCGAGGTGGGCGTCGTACCGGGGTCGGTGATCATGTAGTTGGTGAACAGCACGAACGCGACACCGGTGATCGGCAGCAGGGCCGCCCAGAGCGCGACGTCCCAGATGAAGTGCCGCACCAGCGCCTGGATCACGAAGCCGCCGACCCAGCCCACGATCAGCGGGATCTTCTTGGTGAGCACCCCGTTGAGCACGGTGCCGGCCGTCAGGATGACCAGTGGCACGAGGATCCGGATCATGTCCGGCACGTCCTCGGTGAAGTGGTACGGCGGGGCGATGTTGACCCAGGAGAAGGCCACCAGGGTCACCGTGATGCCGAAGTTCGACGGGTTCATGAAGTGCCGCATGCGGCCCTTGATCGGCGCCAGGAAGATCGCCTTCTGGCCGATGGCGACGACCACCGCGAAGGCGATGGGCCAGAAGTTGTCGTTGGCGTAGAGCAACATGTTCGCGGCGAGCGCGGTGATGTGGGTGGGCAGCAGGAACGTGTACATCCCCCAGGCGCCGTTGCCGAGGAAGGCGGGCGGGCGCTTGTTGGCCCGGGCGGTGACCAGCTCGACCGCGATCTCGGTGGCGTAACCGACCGCCAGGGCGAGCAGCGGCCAGGTCCAGGGCTGCTCGAAGCCGAGCACCGTGTACCCGAGGATGTTGAAGACGCTCATGGAGATGGCGAAGTTGCGCAGGGCCAGGTAGCGGGGGTCCCGCCGGTCGACCCGCGGGGGCGCCCCGGGCGTGGCCGCCACCGACGCGTTGCGGTCGAACGTGACGGCCGGCGCCGGGCCGAGCGGAGCGTCGGCGACCGCGGTGCCCCCCACCCCCCGCACGTCACTGCCGGTACGGGCGCTGTCTCGGACGTCGGTCATTTGGGCATCTCCTGGGCTTTGTCCGTGAGCATGATCGTGTGCCAGCCCGCGGCGAGGTCGAGGGTCTGCTTGTGCACGCCACCGTTGAGGTCGCGCCAGGCGATCTCCGCCGAGACCGGCTTGTCGCCGGCGTCGCCGAGGCCGAAGAAGACGTCGAAGCTGCGCTTGCCCGAGTGGCCGCTGCCACCGTCGAGCTGCGCGACGCGGATACGGCCGTCCGCCGTCTTCACCCGGACCTGGGCGCCGTACGCGGGCGAGCCCCGGCCGTCCTCGCCGGGCCGGCACAGGCGCAGGCCCAGGAAGTTGTCGCTGCCGGGCTTGTCGTTGCGGTAGTACGACGGGGCGCCCCACTGCCGGGCCACGGCGAAGTCCTGGCCCCCGTCGCCGTTGGTGTCCGCGACGGCCACGCCGCGGCTCGGGGTGCTGTCGGTCATGCCGAGCTCGGCGCTGATGTTCGCGTAGCGCCCGTTCTTCTCCCGGACCCAGAACGCGAACGGCTCGGAGCCGGCGATGTCGTCGCCCGGCTCGGCCTTGGGCCACATGCCGGGGTTGCGGAGCATGAGGTCGTTGCTCATGGCCAGCTCCTGCAACCAGGACCAACGGTTGATCTCGCCCTTGACGAACCCGGCGGTCTGGACCACCGACATCTCGCCGCTGTTGTCGAAGTCCGCCATCTTGGCGTCCCAGCCCCAGCCGACCCAGGCCATGTTGAGCTCGGCGGCCTTGTTGTCGAAGACGGCCTTGCCCTCGCTCAACCGCTTGCGGGCGTCGGCCAGGCTCGACGAGTTGTTGCGCCAGACGAAGTTGCTCTCCTCCAGGCCCCAGGAGGTGGTGATGTTGCTGACGAACATGTCGAACTTGCCGGTACCGCCGAGGTCACCGAACTCGATCGACATGCCCTTGAACGAGTCGTGCCCGACCACCATGGACTTCGGGGTCAGCGCGCCGCGGCGGCCCTCCGCCATCGCGAAGCGGATCTGGCCCGGCGTGGAGACGTTGTGGAAGAAGCGGTCCCGACCGAAGTCGTTGGCCAGGTACAGCTCGGGCAGCAAGTCGCCGTCGATGTCGGCGGAGCCGGCGCCGAGGGTCCAGCCGGTGGCGTACTCCGGCGGGATCGCGGACTGCTCGACGTACGTGGCGCTCGGGTTGTCGCCGCTGGTGGCGGCGGTCCAGCGCAGCACGTGCGCCCCGCCGGCGTTCTGCGCCCGGGACAGCGAGTGGTTCATCTCGACGTTGGGCTGCCCGGCCGGGTCGAGCACCTGACTGTCGGGGAAGTAGTTGAAGACGCCGATGTCCGGCCGGCCGTCACCGTCGAAGTCCGCGACCGCGACCGCGTTGGTGTTCCAGAGCTTGCCCTGGTACTCGCCGCTGGAGGAGGACGGCTGACCGACCAGCTCGGTGGGGTGGAAGGTCGCCTTGGTCAGCGGCCCCGTGGCGGAGGCGCGGTGCAGGAACAGCACCGGCGTCCGACCCCAGTAGTAGCCGAGCAGGTCGGTGCGGCCGTCGCCGTTGAAGTCGCCGGGCACGCAGCCCATCGGCGCCATCGCCTTGTGGGTGGGCAGGGGCGCGGGGTCCAGCACGAAGGGCGCATACCGGGCGGGCCCGTCGGGCGACGGCGTGACGATCATGCTGTCGCTGCGGGTGTCGACCAGGCAGAGATCGTTGGCGATCAGGTCGCCGTCGAGGTCGTTCGCCGCGACGGCGGCGCCGACCGAGGACACCCAGGCGCGGATGTGCTCGTACTCGGGGTTCACCGGCCGCACGCTGCGTTCCGGCAGGCCGGGCGGCAGCGCGATCGGCAGCTCGGTGAAGCCGAACCGCGACGCCAGCGTCTGACGCTCCTCGGCCGACGCGCTGGGCAGCCGGGCCACGGCGAAGAACGCCGCCACGAGGACCAGCACGAAGACAGCGGGAATGATTCGGCGGATCGCGCCGACGGGTTGGGATGGCAAGGGTTCCCCTCCAGATTCGGCCACCACCCGTGCCGCGCAGCGGCGGATTCACCGTGCTGCGGCCGGGTCTGGCGACGGGCAGTGTCGGCGACTGAGAAATGAATGAATCGTCCGGCGGCGCGTTCTTTTCCTGTCATTCATGGACAGTTCATTGCCGACGGAACGGGCCATCCTCCACGCGGCGCTACGGCGTTCGTTGCCGGCGCCGCCCATTCCCAGCCGATCGCGGCATGTCGTGCGTCCCTTCACGATGCCTGGCGAACCGGCTGCGAAAGTCGCCACCGGCCCACTTATCGTGGCGGGACCACGGCCCGAGTTCTTCTCAAAGGTTGCTCAGTGGCCGACTGCGCCGTGCGCGTTTCGGGCGGGGCGGATCCGCCATCTCACCCGTTCGACGCCCTCACTCAACCGTATTCAACGGGAATCGAAGCGCGACGTGGTGTTCGTGCGCCATGCGGCGCAGGGCGGACAGGGCGACGCCGAACAGGACGCTGCGCACGATCGCCGGGCCCTTCTCGGTACCGCCCTCGGCGGCGACCAGGTCGAGTTCCGACACCACGAGCTGCTCGGCCGCGCGGGCGTAGGAGGTGAAGAAGGACACCTCGGCCTCACAGCCGAGGCTGCGCAGCCCGGCCAGCACGTGCGCCAGTACCTCCCCGCCGGAGAGGCTGGACTCGCGCGACCAGCCGAGCGCCTCGGCGAGGTCCGCCACCTCCTCGCGCGCGCAGTCCACCGCCTCGCGGCCCAGGGTCTCGGACCCGTCGAGGTAGAGGGCCTGATCGAGGACCTGGTAGGCGTCGCGCAGGGTGAGGTCCTCGTCGTCGATGGCGGCCAGGATCTCCCGGACGGACGACAGGTCCAGCCCGGCGATGCCGGTCAGGGTCCGGATCAGCCGGATCCGCCGCAGGTGCCGCTCGCTGTAGTCGGCCTGGTTGCGACCGGTCGGCAGGCCTGCGGGGAGCAGACCCTCACGCAGATAGAACTTGATCGTCGGGACTGACACGCCACTCTGTCTACTGAGCTCCGAGATACGCACGCGTCCTCCGCCCTGGCGAACGTTTGGGCAATCTTGCCATAGAGATCGATCATTAGCCATTGATCGACACTCGTCGCCGTCTGGATCGGCGGGGCCGGCGGCGACGGCGCGGCCCCCTCGATCGGCACGCATCGGAACGGGCCACCGATGTCCGAAAAAGTACGCTAAGGATCGACAGCCCGGCAGCACAGATACTGGCGAGTTCCACAATACAATTAGCAATCCGAACGATCTTCACCTGGGCCGATAGTGGCACGCACCGATTCTGCGCATGAATTGATAAGCCCCCCTCCGTCACTCCGCGCTACGCTCCGAACGCAGAAAGTGTTGACCGGCCCGCCAGGGCTCGGCTAGCATCAACTGCGGTTAGCGGGGAATGGTGACCGACTGGCATCCTTATTGACTTCAGTCGATTCACCACATCCACTCATTGGGATTGTCCGCAATCCGGGGGAGACAAATGCACGACAGCGCAGAACAGGCAGTGGAACGGGCCATCGACACCATGCGCAGCAATTTATCCGAACAGTTGACAGTGGATGACATGGCGCGCGCAGCCATGTTCAGCAAGTTCCACTTCACACGGATCTTCCAGCGTGTGACCGGCATCTCGCCGGGACGGTTCCTGTCCGCGATCCGCCTCCAGGAGGCCAAGCGGCTGCTGACCACGACGAGGCTGAACGTCACGGACATCAGCCTGCGGGTGGGCTACAACAGCGTGGGAACCTTCAGCACCCGGTTCACGAGGAGCGTCGGCCTGCCACCCACCACCTACCGGCGGATGGGCGGCTTCACTCCCCGCATCCCCACCCAGCGTCCGACGGGTCAGACGCAGGGCACCATCACCGGGCAGGTCACCGCGCCCGCACGCGGGCCGGCGCCCGGGCTCATCTTCCTGGGCCTGTTCCAGCACCGCATCCCCGAGGGCCCACCGGTACGCTGCGCCATCCTCGAGTCGCCGGGCGCGTACCACTTCACCAACGTGCCCGACGGCACCTGGTACCTGCTGTGCCACTCGGTCTCCGGCGACGTGCTCCGGCTCGAGCAGGACACGATGATGGTGGCCGCGGTGGGCCCGCTGGTCGTGCACGGACGTCAGACCCTGACCGCCGACGCCCACCTCAAACAGGTGTCCAAGATCGACCCGCCGGTCCTCCTGGCGCTGCTCGACAGCCGCAAGGCCGCGAGCGAACGCCAGGCCCAGCGGGAGAACCGGTCCCAGATGTACGCGGCCTGACCCCGCCAGCGGCGGGAGCACCGCGTACCCCCCGGGCGGCACCGCGCACCGCCGCCTCCCGGGGCCGGACACGAGGACCCCGGCCGCCGACGCCCCTGACGGGCGCCGGCGGCCGGGGTCCCGCCATGAGGCCCGACGCGCGGCCCGGCGGGACCAGGTGCTGCGAGCGCCTCCGTCGTCGCCCCCGCGCGGGGGGCCGCCCCGGGCCGCCGGGTGGGCGCGTGCCGGACCCGCGGGCGCCGTGGCGCCCGCGGGTCCGGCACGGAATTCAGTCAACCTTGTGCACCGTCATCGGCAGGCCGCCGCGCACCCGCAGCGACAGCATCGGCTCGGGCACCACCGGACGGCCGGGCACCCCCGCCAGACGCACGTCCCGCAGCAGCATGGCCAGGACGAGGGTGGCCTCCATCATGCCCAGGTTGTTGCCCACGCAGAACCGGGGGCCGGCGCCGAACGGGATGTACGCGTAGCGGGGGCGCTCCGTGCTGCGCGCCGGGTCGAAGCGGTCGGGGTCGAACCGCTCCGGCTCGTCCCAGAACCGGGGATGCCGGTGCAGGGTGTACGGGGAGATGAGGATGTCGGCCCCCGCCGGCACGTGGTAGCCGCCGATCTCGTCGTCCTGCTGGGCCTTGCGGGGCAGGAGCCAGACCGGCGGATAGAGCCGGATGGCCTCCTCCACCACCATCGTCGTGTACCGCAGCCGGTGCAGGTCCTCGTACTCGGGCAGCCGGTCGCCGAGCACCGTCACGGCCTCCTCGCGGACCCGCCGGCGGATCTCGGGATGCCGGTCGAGCAGGTGCAGGCTCCAGCCCAGCGTGCTGGCGGTCGTCTCGTGCCCGGCCAGCAGCAGCGTGACCAGCTCGTCGCGCAGCCGTTGGCGGGCCACCCGCGGATCCTTCTCCAGCCGGGTCGAGACGATCAGGCGGGACAGGACGTCGTCGCGCCCGTCCACGTCCCGGCCCCGGCCGGCGACGAGTTCGTCGACGACCCGCTGGAGGTGCCGGCGGGCGCGCCGGAACCGCAGCTGCCGGGGCAGCGGAATCCACGGCGGCACGGCGCTGAGCGTCTCCAGTTCGAACATCGCCTGGTCCTGCACGGCCGCGAACGACGCGCCGACGCCGTGGAAGCCGCTGAGCTCGGCGTCGAGCAGGGTCCGCCCGAGCACCCCGAGGGTCAGCGTGGTCATCTCCTCCAGCACGTCGACCGGAGGGCCGTCGGCCCGCTCCGTCAGCCGCTCGACCAGCAGCGCGGCCTCCTCGCCGATCACGCCCGCGTACTGGGCGAGCCGCCGGTTCTGGAACGCCGGCTGGATCACCCTGCGCTGCTTGCGCCACAGCTCGCCCTCGCTGGTGAGCAGCCCGTCGCCGAGCGCCCGGCGGGCGTGCACCAGGCCGATGCCCTTCTGGTAGTTGGCGCTGTTGTCGGACAGCACGTGCTTGGCGTGGTCGGGATGGTTGAAGAAGTAGAGCTGCTTGGGCCCGACCGGCAGCCGGGCCGCGTCGCCGTACCGCTCCGCCGCCAGGGTCATCATCCGCAGCCGGTCCCGGCCCATCAGGATCAGCATGTGCAGGGCGGCGGGGCGGGGCGGGCCCGGCGGCGTACGCCGGGCCCCGCCCTGGATGGTCGTCATGCCGCCTCACTCCGCTCCTGCTCGACCTGACGGAAGCGGCCGGAGAGGAAGAGCAGTGCCTCCCCGTCCGTGCGGCGCTCCAGGGAGAGCAGCCGGCCGAGGAAGATGGTGTGGTCGCCGCCGTCGTAGGAGCGCCACACCTCGCACTCGAAGTGGGCGAGGGCCCCGCTGATCAGCGGGGCGCCCGTCGTCGCGCCGGGGCGCCACTCCACCTGGTCGAACTGCTCGCCGCCGAGCGGCCGCCGCCCGTCGGCGAAGTACCGGGCCACCTTCTCCTGGTCGTCGGTCAGTACCGAGACCGCGAACTCGCGCGTCCGGGAGAGGCAGGCGTGCATCACCGCGTTGCGGTCGACGCACACCAGCACCAGCGGCGGGTCGAGCGACACGGAGGTGAACGAGTTGGCGGTCATCCCGTGCGGGGTGGCACCGCCGACGGTCACCACCGTGACGCCGGTGGCGAACGCGCCGTACGCCCGCCGCAGTGCCGTCACGTCGGGCGTCCCGACGGTGAGTGTTCGCTGTACGTCCACGACGTCTCCTTCTCGCGCCGTCAGGAGCGCCGCGCCGAGGTGTACGGCGCGAGCGCCGTCACCAGTGCCTCCGGCACCCTGGCCGGCGCGGTGCGGGTGTTCGGGCCGCGCATGCAGGCGATGCGCTGCCGGCCCCGGGCCACCAGCGTCTCGCCGCCGTCCCGGTCGAGCTTGACGTAGTCGAAGCTGAACTCCAGCTGGGTCTGCGCCAGCTCCACCAGGCGCATCCGGATGGACAGCTCGTCGAACGCGGTGATCTCGGCGAAGAACTCGCAGTCGACGCGGAGGGTGAACAGCTTCAGGTCCTCGCGTACGTCGGCGAGCACGTCCGGGGCCCGTTCCTTCAGGAACATCTCCCGGCAGCGGCCCTGCCAGCGCAGGTAGTTGACGTAGTACACGTTGCCGACGAGGTTGGTCTCCTCGAAGCCCACCGTGTGCAGGTACTCGAAGTACTTGTCCATCGCCTAGCCCCGTCCTTCCGTCAGGATCGCGAACGCCATCGGCTGGGGCAGGTCCCGCACGGTCGTGACGAGCGTGGCGATCCGCAGGTCGCCGGAGGCGAAGACCAGCCAGCCGGCCCGGTCCGAGGGCACCGCGACCAGCGGCGCCCGGTGCGAGAGCCCCGCCTTGCGCAGGCACTCGATCGCCGCCCACACCCGCGTCGCCGCCGCGTCCAGCGACTCCCCGCCGTCGGCGCAGCAGAGCCGGGCGAGGTCGACGTGCGTGCCGAGGAGCCCCTGCCAGACCGACTCCTCCCGGGCGCGTACCGCCTCGACGTCGCAGGCGAGCGGCCCGGTGCCGACCACGCACAGCGTCAGGTTCTCGGCGTGGGCGGCCGAGAGCGACCGGCCGTCGGCCAGCTCGGGGCGGCCGTCCGGCCGGTATGCGACCTCGACCGGTCCGCCGGCGGCCCGGCCGGCGGCCACCGCGGTGCGGGCCCGCCGCCGGCGGGTCTCGTCCGGCGTGCCCTGCCCGGCCGCCTCGCCGCGTCCGGTCCGCTCCGTCGGGGCCGGCTCCACCGCGACGGCGACGTCACCGCCGACCAGGTCGCCCACGGTCCGCTCCAGGTACGACCCGAGCAGCGGGGCCACCCACGGCCCGCGGCCGTCCTTCTTGCGCACCGCCCGCAGCCGCAGGCCCTCCCACCGCTCCACGATCGCACCGTCGGAGGAGCGGAGCGCGATGTCGTAGACGTAGGTGTCGCCGTCGCGGCTGCGTTCCTCGGCGCAGTAGCGGAGTTCCTCCGCCTCGGTCAGCCGGGGCCCCGCCGGGTGGAGCCGCTCGATCCCGGCCGGCAGCAGGGTCGCGTCGGGGACGCAGACCTGGTTGCCGTGCATGAGGGCGTCCCGCACGCCGGGGTCGCCCAGCAGCAGGGTGTCGGGCAGGTAGTCGGCGAACCACCGCGTCTGCGGAGCCGTGACGACGTCGGCGTCGACGTGCCGGGCGGCCGAGCGGTGGTAGCGGCGCAGCCGCTGGAACCGTCCACCCTGGAACAGGATGTCGCCGTACAGGTCGGTGGCGGGGTCCAGCGGCACCGCCGGCAGCCCGGCGGGCACCTGCTCGGGCGGGCCGGCCGGCGGTCGCGTCCCGGTGAAGTGCAGCCGCGCCCGGAAGTGCGCGGCGCTGAACTCCGTCTCCGCGCTGTAGACGACCGCGTCCACGACGTCGTCGTCGACCACGAGGGTGGCGATCCGGATGGTGGTGCTGCCGTCCGGCGGCACCACGATGGGCCGCAGGAACTCGGCCCGCTCGACCACCGGCGTGTCGGTCCGTCCGGTCACCGCGGCGGCGACCTGGGCCATCGCCTCCATGCCGAACACCGCCGGGAACAGCAGGTTGCCGTCGAGCCGGTGGTGGTCCAGGTAGAGGTCGGCGACCGGCTTGAGTTCGGCCTCGGTGACCAGCTCGACGCCGTGGTAGCGCACGAGCGGCCGGTCCACGAAGCGCAGCAGCGGCAGCTCCGGAAGGTCCATCCGGACGGTGTCGATGCCCTCGGTCCGCCCGCTGACGACCACCACCGACGGCGCGTGCGGGTCGGCGAGCAGGCGCCGGAGCATCGCAACCCCCTGGTCGGGGGTGACCGGGGTGATGCCGTCGCGGGTCAGCGCCTCGACCACGGACAGCCGCTCGCCCATGCCGACGCCGGACCAGACCGACCACTCCAGGCAGAGGCTGCGGCAGTCCGGGTGACGCCGGCCGAAGTCGACGGTCAGCTCGGCGAGCCAGTCGTTCGCGGTCGCGTAGTGGGCCTCGCCACGCAGGCCGGCCCGGCCGATGATGCTGCCGAACGTCACCAGCAGGCGCAGCCGGTCGGCGTCGACCGCGTCGAGCACGGCGCGCAGGCCGTCGACCTTCGGCGCGAAGGTGCGGCGGAACTCGTCCATGCCGAGGCCCGTCAACGCCGCCGGCTCGTTGCGGCCCGCGCCGTGCAGCACCGCCGTGACCGGTCCCAGCTCGGCGACCAGCCCGTCGACGGCCTGGCGTACCTGCGCGGCGTCGGCCACGTCGGCCCGGGCGTAGCGCACCCGCACGCCGGCGTCCGCCATCCGCGCGAGGTTCGCGGCCAGCTCCTCGTCCTGGGCGGGATCCGAGCGGCCGAGCACGGCGAGGCGGGCGCCGCTGTCCACGGCCATCGCCAGGGCGCACTCGGCGGTGATGCCCTTGCCACCGCCGGTGACCAGCAGGACGTCCTCGGCGCCCAATGGCTGCCGAGTCTCGGCCGGCCGCACCGGCAGCCCGCGCAGGGTGGGCACCCGCCGGCGCCCGTCGGCGTCGAGGTGGACCTCGGCGAAGCCGTCGGTGGCGGCGACCTCCGCGGTCACCCTCGCCACGGCCTGCGGCACCGGCGCGGTGTGCACGACGGTGGTCCGCACGTGCGGCGCCTCCAGCCGCAGCGTCTTGGCCAGCCCGGCCGCGCCCGGCCCCTGCTGGACAAGGACGAAGCGGGTGCCGGGGGCGGCGGCCGTCGCCGCCTGCGCGCCGCGCAGGGCCAGTTCGAGGTCGGCCTCGGCGCACGGCTGCGGCAGGCACACCAGCACACCCGCGCCGACACCGGCGCTCTGCAGGGCCGCGCGCAGCGGCTCGGCGAGCGGGTGCCCGGCCGGGGCGAACAGCTGCCAGGGCCCGTCGGCCTCGGTCCCCGCGGCGGCCGGGGACGGCGCCTCGTCGAGGTCGACCGACCAGGCCCGGCACCAGTCGGCCACACCGTGCACGAAGGCCGGGCCGGACGCGTCGGCGTCCCGGCCGGTGCGGGCGAGCTGCTCCAGGGCCTCGGCGAGCTGACCGACGGTGGCCGTCGCGAAGTTCGTCGGGGTCTGCGCGGCCGGCACGCCGAGCTGCTGCGCCGCCTGGTTGACCAGCTGGCCGACGGTGATCGAGCTGAGGTGCAGGTCGTCGAGGAGCTGACTGCCGTCGTGCACCATCTCCAGCGGCAACTCGGCCCGCTCGGCGGCCAACCGGCGCAGCAGTTGCAGGCTCGACTCGCCCGCCGGCTGCTCCGGCTCCGGCCGCTGCCCCTCCGCCACCGGCGGAGCCGTCGCCCGCACACCGGTGCCCTTGGGCAGGTTCACCACCGGGGCGGACTCGCAGGGGCTGGCGAAGAACCGGAAGTTCTGGCCCACCTCGAGCGGCCGGACCAGCCGGTCGTGGAAGAGGGCGCCCTCCACGCCGCCGGCGCCGACCACGTACGCGGCCGCCGCGACGCGCAGCAGGCCGGCCAGCGACTCGTCGTCGGTGTTCAGCGCCACCGCCGGCAGGTCGGTGCTGGCCGACGCCAGGCCGGAGAGCACCTGCCCCGGACCGACCTCGACGAAGAGGTCGACCTCCTTGGCGGCGAGAGCCACGGCCTGGCTGAACAGCACCGGGTCGGTGATCTGGCGGTGCAGGAGGGCGGCGACGTCGGTGTCGGGGGCGAGCGGCTCGCCGGTGACCGTGGAGACGACCCGCCGGATGACGGGCCCGAACCGCTCCCCCGCCAGCGCCTCGAGGAGGGCGTCCGCGGCCGGCTCGACCAGCGGGGAGTGGAACGCGTGGGACACCGAGAGGCGGGTGGTCCGCAGGTCGGCGGAGCGGGCCCGCTCGCAGGCGTCCTCCACCGCGGCCTCCGAACCCGCGATCACGGTCTGCTCCGGCCCGTTGTACGCGGCGATCACCACGGACAGGTCGCCGACGAGCCCGGCCACCCGCTCGGGCGGGGCGCCGATGTTGGCCATCGTGCCGGAGGCGCTGTGCTCCCCCATCGTCCGGCCACGGATCCCCGCGACCCGCAGCAGGGCCTCCTCGTCGAGCACGCCGGCCCAGTGCAGGGCGGCGATCTCGCCGAGGCTGTGCCCGACGGCGACGGTCGCGTCGAGGTTGAGCAGCGACAGCGCCCGCAGGCCGGCCAGCGAGCCGGTGACGATCCTGGGCTGGGCCACCGCGGTCGCGACCATGTCGCCGCTGGTGGGCAGCGCCGCCCGCTGGTAGACCTCCTCCACGTCGGCGAAGCGCCGGCGCAGCGCGCCGCCCGAGGTGCCCCGGCCGGAGCCCTGCCCGGGGAAGAGGAAGCCGATGCGGCCCGGCCCGCTCACGTGACCCAGGAAGCAGCGGCCGTCGGCGGAGAACAGGCGCGCCTCGCCGGCGTCGAGGGCGTCGCAGACGCGGCCCAGCTGCCGCTCGGCGTCCTCCGGCGAGGAGACCACGACGCCCGCCCGGTAGGGCAGGTCGCGCAGCTCGCGGTGCAGGGTGGCGGCGAGGTCGCCCAACTGGGCGTACGACACCGTGGGCACGAAGTCGACGAGGCGCTGCAACCGCTCGCGCAGCTCCTGCGGGCTGCCACCGTCGACGAGGAGCAGTTCCACGTCCTGCATCGACGCGGCGAGGTTGCGGAAGCGGCTGTCCAGCCGCGACGAGCGACGCGGCTGCCCGTTCTCCAGCACGATGTGGGTGTTGATGCCGCCGAAGCCCATCGCCGTCACGCCGGCGCGTACGGGCACGCCGCGCGGCCACGCCTCGGCCTTGCGCAGGGCGCGCAGCGCGGACTGCTCGGCGGTGAGGATCTCGTGCGGGTCGACGCAGCCGATGGCGGGCGGCAGGACCTCGTGGTGGACCGCCATCGCGGCCTTGATCAGCCCGGCGACGCCGGCCGCCGCCTTGGTGTGCCCGATCATGCCCTTGATCGAGCTGATGGCGGCCTGCGGGGAGTTTCCGTCGGCGGTGCGCCGGGCCAGCGACAGCGCCTGGAGTTCGGTGGTGTCGCCGACCGCCGTGCCGGTGCCGTGGCCCTCGAAGAGCCCGACGGTCTCGATGCCGAAGCCGGCCCGGTCGTACGCCCGGCGCAGGGCGAGCTGGTAGCCGGCGACCTCCGGTCGGGTGATGCCGCCCTTGCCGTCGGAGGAGATGCCCCAGCCCGCGATGGTGGCGTAGACGCGGTGCCCCGCCTGGCGGGCCTCGGCCTCGCGCATCAGCACCACCATGCCGCAGCCCTCGCCCGGCCAGAAGCCGTTCGAGCCACGGTCGTAGACGCGCATCTCGCCGCGCGCCAGCGCGCCGGTCTTGGCGAAGCCGATGATCTCGAACGGGTCGATGGACAGGTCCACGCCGCCGGCGATCGCCACGTCGACCTCGCCGTCGGAGAGGGTCTTGCACGCGGTGGCGACGGAGAGCAGGGACGAGGAGCAGGCGCCGTCGACGGTGTAGCCGCCGCCCTTGAAGTCGAAGTGGTTGCAGATGCGCCCGGCGATGGTGTTCGACAGTCCACCCGCGAGGGTGTCCTCGTCGACCTCCGGGAACGGGCCCTTGAACGTCGCCTCGAACTCGTCGAGGAACGCGGTGAGCTGGTCGTCGTCCCAGTCCTGCTCCTTGAGCGCGGCGGCGACCATGCGGCGCACGTAGGGCCAGCGCAGCCGCAGCTGATTGGCCCGGGAGAACTCGCCGGTCAACGTGTTGCCGACGACCACGCCGGTCCGCTCGCGGGGCAGGCCCTCCGCCATCGGGAAGCCGGCGTCGGCCAGCGCCATGGCCGCCATGTCGAGGGCGAGCCAGTGGGTGAGGTCGGTCGAGCGGTAGGTGCTGCCCGCGATCTTGTAGGCGATCCGGTCGAACTCGTAGCCCTCGATGACCGCGGCGTTGCGGGCGTAGAAGCGGTCGGGTGTGGCCGGGTCCGGATCCCAGTAGTCGTCCAGACTCATCCGCTCGGCGGGCAGCCGGCGGAAGGCCCGCCGCCCGGCGAGGGCGTTCTCCCACAGTTCGCGGGGTGACGTGGCGTCCGGGTAGCGGCACGCCATCCCCACGACAGCGATCCTGGTCACGAGGTCTCTCCTTCGTTGCGTGCGGTGGTGGACCGCCGGGGCGCGGGAACGGCCGGTGGGAGGGGCGTCACGGTCAGCACCGCCCCTCGAACTCCGCGGCGATGGCCTGGCGCCACCGCTCGAAGGCGGGCGTGGCGCCGTCCTGGCCGCGGGGCAGCGTCACGTCGGTGACCTTCGCCGCCTCGGCGGTGGACATGCCGCAGAACACCTGCGTGGCGACCTCGTTGTGCGGGGCGACCAGGCCGGCGCGTACCCGGGCCCCGGCCGCGAAGGCACTGCCCTGGGCGAGGTCCACGCGGTAGTCGCCGGCACGGTCGCGGAACCGGTGCAGGTCCGCCTCGGGGGCCCCGCCGGCATAGGTGGCGGCGAGGCCGGCCCCGGCGTACAGGTCGGCCCGCCGGTGCGCGGGGAACGCGGCGAAGATCTCCGTCACCCGGTCCACGTCGGTGCCACCGACGAACCAGGTGGCCCGGCCGATGCCCTGGTCGATGACCCGGTCGGCGTACTCGCGCGGGCCCTCGGCCGGCCACGGGAACCGCGGGTGGCGGTACTGCCCGTACACGTACCGGTCGGTGTGGAAGTACGCCTGGTGGAAGCCGTAGCCGTCGAGCACCAGCCACCGCAGCAGCGGGTCCGGGGCGTACAGCTGGCCCCAGCGGAACCGGGGCACCCGGGCCATCGCCCAGCCCACGCCGACGTACACCATGTAGACGTGCGCGTCGCCCCGGCCGGCGAGCAGGCTCGCCACGTGCCGGGGGCGGCCCGGCCGCAGCGCGTCCCGGACGGCGAAGCCCATCCCGGCGCCCTCGTACGCGAAGCCACGAAAACGCGTCGGCACCGTTTCCAGACGCTGTTCGGCCGCTGCGGTCGTCGGCGCCTCGGCGGCGTATCCGTAACCGGCCAGGAATGAGGCGCCGACGGTTTCGAGCAGCGTCTTCGATTCCTCGTCGCGCACGTGGAAGCCGCGCACGTCCAATTTCGTCTCGGAGATATTTGGCGTCAGGATTCTGCGCCGCAGATCACGCAGGCTCTGCATGGCACGTTCCCCCAAAGGGTCGGTGTTTTCGTTGCCGGGATGGACATCCATTTCGATGATGGCAAAAGTGGGAAGGGTTGATTTCTTCACCCTTGCGCATTCATCGCAATTATTCGAGGCGTTCACGTCCGAGGCCGGCCGCGCGCCGGCACGGCGGGCGCGACGAGGCCCGGTCCGCGCCGGGGTCGCGTACCGCCGGGCGGACGACGCGGACGGCTCAGCGGTCGTGACCGACGTCGGCCGGCTCGAAGTGCGCGCGGACGTTGCGCCGCCAGACCTCGTACGCGGGCAGCCGCCCGGCGTCCTCCGCGCGGACCGCCACGTCGTCGGCGAGCGCCGCGACGGCGGCCACGGAGCGCCCGCCGAGGGCGTGCATCGCCGCCTCGCTGTGCGCCGGCACGTAGCCGGCGTGGCTGCGGGCCTTGGCGGCGAAGACCGCGCCCTGGGCCAGGTCCGGCGCGCACGGACCGGCGGCGGCGCGCAGCGCGACGAGCGCCTCGGCGTCGGCACCCCCGGCGAAGGTGGCGGCGAGCCCCACCCCGCTCCACAGGTCGCCGTGCCGGTCGGTGGCGAAGGTCCGCACGGCCCCGGCCACGTCGGCGGTGCGGGCGCCGTGGATGAACCACAGCGCCCGCCCGAGGCCCTGGTCCGTGGCCCGCGGGAAGTAGTCGCCGTGGCCCTGCCACGGGTACGCCGCCAGCCGCTCCTGCCGGGTCACCCACCGGTCGAGGTCGAAGTAGGCGCGGTCGAACCCGTAGCCGTCGACGGCCAGCCAGGTCATCGTCGGGTGGTACGGGTTGCCCGTGAGGTCGGGCACGACGTGCCGCCAGAAGCGGCGCGGTAGGCGCGCCATCGCGAAACCGATGCCGATGTAGGCGAGGAAGAGGTGGGGCGCGCCGGGCCCCCGCAGCAGGTCGCGGGTGCGGGTGCCGCGCCGGGGCCCCATCACGTCGAGGATGGTGCAGGCCATCGTGGCGCCCTCGTAGGCGAAGCCGAGCAGTTCCCGGTCGACGAGCGCGAGCCGGCGCTCCAGCTCCCACGGGTCGCGGGTGTCGATGCCCCACTCGAATCCGCAGATCACCGACTGCGGAACCGCCTCCAGCCGGCGGGTGACCTCCGTGGCGGGGCCGGGGAAGCCCCGACGCGCGAAGGTGACGTCCGCGAGCGTCGGCGCCATCAGCAGTCGACGTACGGAGCCCAGTACCGTCGGCATGGCAGATCCCCCTGTCGGTACGACGACGCCGGCCCCGGCCGGCGGGTGACTTCATCGTCACCTCGCGCCGGCCGGGGCCGCCTCTTCTGCTGTGCGCTCATCCGCCCGCGCCCCGGGTCACGGGCCGGTGACGGGACCTCTCCCCCGCTGCGGGCGGAGGAACATCAACAGCAGGGCCACCCCGACGAGGCCCAGGTCCAGCAGGAGGAGCACGCCGTTGATGCCGTCGATCCGGGCGTGGTCGTGGCCGGCGGCCGCCTCCCCGACCGGCGTGGCGACGGGCCCGGCCGGTGCGGCTCCGGGGGTCACCGTGAAACCGGCCAGGCCGGCGACCTGCCGGCCGTCGGGCAACCGGACGCGGTAGGCGACGCGGTAGGCGCCCGGCCCGGCGTCGCGTACCGGCACGACCAGGCGGCCGTCGCGGACGGCCGGCCTCCTGGTCGAGACGACCGCCCCGGTCGGTCCGGTGACGGCCAGGTGCGGGTCCCCGGCCGACTCGGCTCCGCCGAGCGTGAGCGTCACCTCGGCGGGCGCCGACCCGACGACCGACCCGTCGCCCGGCTGGAGCATCAGCCGCCGGCTCGCGGCCGGGCTGCCGAAGGCCAGCAGCGCGACGATCGACAGCACGACACCGGCCGCCACGACGATCGCCGCCCGCTGCACCCTCCCGGCCGGCGCGGGAGGCGCGGGCGGGCGGGCACCGTCCACGCTGGTCATGCCGGCTGCGCGGCGGCCCCGGGCTGCCGGCAGCTGCACGCCATCAGCTCCTCCTCCGCCGCGGAGGGCCGCAGGTGCAGGTACATCGCGATCACCATCGGCACGAAGACGACCGTGTTGTAGAACAGGTGCAGCTCGACCCGGGGGATCACGACCTGGAGCAGACTGGTGGGCACGGGGCTGCCGAACAGGTGCCGGCCGGTCTGCGCCTGCAACAGCAGCAGCAGGTGCTCGATGTGGTGCCAGAACTGAAGCGCCAGGGCGGCGGTCCACCAGCTCCGGCTGCGCCCGACGAAGCCGGGGCGCAGCATCCACAGCCCGACGAGCATCACGATGGCGTAGCCGTAGTGCAGCCACTCGGAGCTGACGAGCCACGGGAACGGCATGCCGAGCACGCCGCGCGCCTCCGGCCGCGACCAGCCCAGGCCCCAGATCTGGTACGCCTGCACCAGGTGCTCGGCCCAGTGCGCCAGCACGATCACGAGAAACGCGTTCAGGGCGGCCCGGTGGTGCGTGCCGTTGAGTGCCGCCCAACGCCCGGACGATCCGGGCAGGGTCGCCTGGTAGCTGGTCACGTTGCCTCCTCCAAGGGTGACGGGCGCGCGAGAACGCCACGCCCTCACCCAGCGTGTCGACACCGACACGCCGGCGCGTCTTCCTGCGTGCTCAGTTCGGGTCGCGGATCCGTCAGACCGGCTCGGGCGAGTCGGCGGGGGCGTACCAGGCGCCGACCCGGCGGGCCGCGGCGAAGCTGGCCCAGGCCACCGCGTCGACCAGGGCCGCGTCACCCGGCCGGTGGCGGCGGAACTCGGTGACCACCTCCTCGTCGACCTGGTAGGAGGCGAACGCGGTCAGCAGGGCCAGGCGGCCGGCGGCGCGCTCCGGCTCGGGCAGCGGCGCGATCAACCGCTCGCACCACTGTCGGCTCAGGCCGGTCTCCTCCCCCCGCCAGGCGTCGAGGCGTTCGAGGACCAGCTCCCGCACCGCCGGCGGGACCGCCCGCTCGCCGGCCGCCTCGAACGCCGCGTAGGCGCGGGCCATCGCCCCGGCCACGTGCGGGCTGCCCGCCGCCCAGGCCGCCTCCGCCGGCAGCGGCGCCGGCGGCAGCAGCTCCACCGAGCGACCCGGCTCCCGGGCGTCGCGCAGCGTCCCCTGCAACAACCAGCCGATACCGCGCTTCAGGCGCCGCCGCGCCCGCGGTGTCAGCCCGGGCGGGAGCAGGAAGTTGGCGAGGAACACGTTGACCACGCGGGCGACGTAGTGGAAGCCCACCACCACGCCGACCAGCTCCGGGCGGTCCCGCTCCGCGAACGGCAGGACCGGGCGCGCGGTCTGCGGCTGGTGGGCCGTACGACCCCACTCCGCCGCCTCGCGGATGCGCCGGTCGGTGATCTCGGCGAGCCGGTCGGCCACGATCGCCTCCGCGTCGTGCTCGGTGGAGAGCTCGTAGAGCCCGACGCTGTGCATGTCCACGCAGTACGGGCAGATGTTCGCCACCGACACGGCGGCCGCCACCGCCTCCTTCGTCGCCCGGTCCACGTTCTCCGTCGGCAGCAGCGGCTCCCGCATGACCATCCAGTACGCGGCCAGCACCTCCGGCGACGGGGAGTGCAGCTGCGCCGGCGGCACCACCAGCTGCATCTCCTGCGCCACCTGGGCGTAGACGGCCGCCACCAGGCCCCGCGCGGACCCCTGCGGCACCGGCGTGACGTAGTTGACCTGACGCTGGACCACCGACGAGGCCACCCGACGAGCGATCATGATCTGCCTCCTGCTCTGCGCCGCCGGGCGGTCACGACGACGGCTCCCACGACTGCGGCAATGCCAGTATTGGGAAGGCGGGGGCGCGGGCAACGCGATCGACGCCGGTTGAGCACCCTGGGAGAAGGAGGGGTCGGCGGCGTCCGCGAATGATGGGCGACGACCCAGTCCCCCACCCGCGGGAGTCGCGATGCTGGTCCTGGTAACCGGTGGCACCGGATTCATCGGCTCCCACTCGACGGCGGCCATCCTCGACGCCGGCCACCGGGTCCGGATGCTCGTGCGGGACGCGGCCCGCGCCCGACGGGTGCTGACCGCGTTGGGCGCCGACGCCGGGCGGGTGGAGCTGGTCGTCGGCGACGTCACCGACCCCGCCGACGTCACCCGGGCCGCCGACGGCTGCGCCGCCGCCCTGCACGCGGCCGGCGTGTACAGCTTCGACTCCCGGGACCGGGCGCGGATGCGGGCGGTCAACCTGCGCGGCACCGAGGTCGTGCTCGGGGCGGCGCGGGCGGCGGGCCTCGACCCGATCGTCCACGTCTCCACCTTCGGCGTGCTGCTGCCGGCCGCGCGCTCGCCGCTGACCGTCGACTCGCCGGTCGGCGCGCCCCGGGAGGCGTACCTGCGCAGCAAGGCCGCCGCCGAGCACGTCGCGCGCCGGCACCAGGACGACGGGGCGCCGGTGGTCGTCACGTACCCGCTCGCCTCGCTCGGGCCCGACGACCCGCACCTGGGCGACCAGACGACGCGGGTACGCAACGTGCTGCGCGGGTTGATGCCGATGTGGCCCACCGGCGGCTTCCCCGTCGGCGACGTGCGGGACGTGGCCCGGCTGCACGCCGCGGTGCTCGAACCGGGGCGCGGCCCCCGCCGCTTCCCGGCCCCCGGCCGGTACGTGACGACCCGCGAGTTCGTCGACGCGCTGCGCCGGGTCACCGGGCGGGCCCTGCCCACCCTGCGGCTGCCGGCGCGGGCCCTGCTGCCGATGGGGCACCTGGTCAGCGCGGCGCAGCGGCTGTCGCCCGTGCACCTGCCCGCCGAGCACGGCGCCATCTACCTGTGCGCCACCGCCCGCCCGATGGACGGCACGCCGACGGAGCAACTGCTCGGGCCGGCGGGCCGGTCGCTGGACGAGACGCTGGCCGACACCGTGCGCTGGCTGCACCGGACGGGGCGGCTGAGCCGCCGCCAGGCCGGGCGCGCCGCGCTCCCGGCGGCCGCCGCGCCGCACCGGGCCGCCGAACCGGCCTGACCCCCTGCCCGGAACCCGGCCCGGCCGCCGCACGTACGACGCGCGCGTGGAAATTGCAGCCCGCCCTTCCCGCGCGCAATTTTCCGCCAATCGCCGCGGCCATCGCGACCTCGGCCTGAGCAAAACGGAAGATGCGTTCCACCTGCGTCGGTCGCCACGATGATGCAGAACTTCACGCACCATCCACACCGCACGGAAAAACTCCGGGCGACCACCATTTCATTCCTTGATTCCGTCGCTTACCGGGCGGCGGTCAAGGCTGCCCGAAAAACGTCTTGGCGGGACCGGAAACCGACGCGCCCGCCCCAAAGGAGGTAGCCGCCGTGCAACCGGAGACACCAGAGGAACAGCAGGCGCGCGTGCTGACGCTGGAGGCGTTCGCCGACACCATCATCCCCGGGGCGAAGCGGTCCGCCGACGACCGGGCGATCGCGGGCGTCTCGACCGACGGCGGCGCCGTCGAGTCCGGGGCGCTGGCCCTGATGGAGGACCCGGCCGGCGGGCTGTCGCTGATGCTGGGCACGCTCAGTGAGGCCCTCAACGCCCACGCGAGCGGGTACGCCGAGACGAACGGGCTGACCCTCGATCCGAGCGTGCCGCCCTTCGTCGCGCTCGCGTTCGACCACCGCACCGCGCTGCTGAGCCACCTGCTCGCCCCGGACAACCCGGAGAAGGAGATGTGGGTGGGGCTCGCCCTGTTCAGCAACATGGCCTACGACAGCGCCGCGCACATGAACACCGTCGACGCCCTCGCCGCCGGGCACCCGGGGCTGCTGGCGATCGGCATCACCAAGCCCGACGCCGACGGGCTGTGGCGCTTCCCCGAGTACTCGTACGGACGCCCGCTGTCGCGACTGCACCCGCACACCACGCCCACAGGGAGCCCGGCATGACCAGTAACGCAAGCACCGACGTCGTGGTGATCGGCAGCGGCTTCGGCGGGGCGATCCCCGCCTACCACCTGGCCGCGGGCGGGGCGCGCGTGGTGGTCCTGGAGCGGGGCCCGTGGCTGTCCAGCGAGGAGTTCGACCACGACTTCAAGCTCGGCTCGTCGTACACCCGGATCTTCGACTTCACCGTGGGCGACGGGATGAGCGTGCTCGGCGGCAACTGCGTCGGCGGCGGCAGCGTCGTGTACTTCGCCACCATGCCGCGCGCGCCCCGGTTCATCTTCGAGCGGCAGGGCAGCATCGGCCGCCGGATGTGGCCGGCGGCCATCACCCGCGCCACGCTCGACCCCTGGTACGACCGGGTCTGCGAGTCGCTGCCGGTGACCATGCAGAGCTGGGACAAGGTGCCGTACGCCGGCGGCCTGTTCGCGGCGGCCTGCGCGCACGCCGGGCGCACGGCCAACCCGGTGCCGTCGGCGGTGGACGTCGACAAGTGCACCAACTGCAACTGGATGATGGCCGGGTGCCGCTTCGACGCGAAGCGCTCCCTGCTGCTCAACTACCTGCCGGCGGCCCTGGCGCACGGTGCCGAGATCCGGCCGCTGCACGAGGTGCAGCACCTCTCCCGCACCGACGACGGCGGGTACCGGGTGCACTACCGCATCGTCGACGCGGAGGACTACCGGATCCTGCACGACAGCGGGACGATCGACGCCAAGATCGTCATCGTGGCCGCCGGGGCCGGGGCCACCCCGGTGATCCTGCAACGCTCGGAGCCCACCCTGGGCACCATGCCCACCGCCGTCGGCCGGTACTTCTCCGGCAACGGGGAGCGGCTCAACACGGCCGTCTTCGACGACGACCGGGTCCGGGAGGTGCTCGGCCTGAGCCGGCCCGACGGCAGGGGCTACGACGCCAACCAGATCGGCCGCGGGCCGACGGTGGCGACGTGGGACCGGCTCGACCCGGACCTGCCCGAGTACGAGCGGTACTCGCTCGAACAGCTCTTCTTCCCGCTGGGGCTGGGCACGATCCTCGCCCAGGTGCCCGACGCGCAGGGCCCGAGCTGGTTCGGCCTGGCCAAGAAGGACATGCTGCGCCGCTGGCAGTCGTGGCTGACGCTGTTCACGATGTCGGAGGACGACAACGAGGGCGTCTTCGGGCCGCCGCCGGCGACCGGCAACGCGGACCGCATCTCCCAGCAGATGCTGGGCCGGGGTCCGTTGCGCTACCGGCCCACCGCCAACACGCTGCGGGGCTGGGCCGCCGCCGACGCGGACGCCCGGGACATCCTGGAGCGCGACGGGCTGGCCCGGGTGATGCCGTGGACCAACGACGTGGTCGGCGCGTACACGGTGCACCCGCTGTCGTCCTGCCGGATCGGCGACGACCCGGCGACGTCGGCCCTCGACGACCGGCACGAGCTGCGCCAGCACCCCGGCATCTTCGTCACCGACGGCTCGGCGGTGCCGGGCGCGCTCACCGTCAACCCGGCCCTCACCATCGCCGCGCTGGCCGAACGCGCCGTGCCCGGCATCGTCCGGGCGGCGCAGGAGCGTGGCATAGACGTCACCTACCACGGCTCGCTGCCCGACGGGACGGTCACCGCGGTGCCCCAGGTCGTACCCGGTTAGGGCGTGTGTCGAAGTCCTCGGTCGAGCCGAGGCGGCGTCCGGCAAGGCGGAGATCGGTCCGGATACCGGTGTCGTATCCGGACCGATCTCCAAAGCCGCCGGGCGCCGCCTGGGCCCGCCGCAGGCCGGCCAGGGACTTCGACACACGCCCTACGTCCACGACGGGCCGGGGGCGCGCCCCGCCCCCGGCCCCGGCCCGCCCTACCAGGAAGGAAACCGATGGGCAGGCGACTGGCTCGGGTGACGAGCCGCACCATGCTGACCCACGTCCGGCACGTGACGCCGGTCGCCCCGGACGCCGCCGACGGGCCCGTCGCGCGGGTCTACGGGCAGATGGCCGACGACTTCGGCGTCCTCGCGCCCCCGGTGCTGCTGCACTCCCCCTCCCCCGACGTGCTGCGCGCGTGCTGGCTGATGCTGCGCGAGACGCTGCTCGCCGAAGGGCTGGTCGGCCGCGACGCGAAGGAGGTGGTCGCCGCCGCCGTCTCCGAGAGCAACCGGTGCCCGTACTGCGTGGAGGTGCACGGCGCGACGGCGGCCGGGCTGCTGGGCGACGCGGGCGGGTGGCTGACGGCCGGGGTCGGCGGGATCGGCGACCCCCGGCTGCGGGCCCTGGCCGACTGGGCCCGGCACAGCGGGGACGACAGCCCCGCGCGCCGCCGGCCCCCGCCGTTCCCCGCCGAGCACGGACCGGAACTGATCGGCGTGGCGGTGGCCTTCCACTACCTGAACCGGATGGTGAGCGTCTTCCTCCAGGACTCCCCGTTGCCGCCCACGCCGGCCGGGGTCCGCGCCGGCGTCCGGCGCACGGCCGCCCGCATCATGGGGGCGCTGGCCCGCTCCGGCCGGCCCCCCGGTCGTTCCCTGGAGCTGCTGCCGCCCGCGCCACCGGAGGCCGACCTGGCATGGGCCGTCGGGCAGCCGCACGTGGCCGCCGCCTTCGCCCGGGCCGGCCAGGCCGTTCGTCACGCCGGCGCGGCCGCCCTGCCGGAGCACGTCCGGCGGCGGGTCCTGGCCTGCGTGGCCGACCCGCCGCCCCCGGAGCCGGGCGGGCGGTGGTTCGACGCCGTGGTCGCCGAGCTGTCGCCGCCCGAGCGACCCGCCGCCCGGTTGGCGCTGCTGACCGCGCTCGCGCCGTACCGGGTCACCGACGCCGACATCGCCGCCTGTCGCGACGGCGGCGCCGACGACGCCGCGCTGGTCGCGGTCACGGCCTGGGCGAGCCTGGCCGCGGCCCGCCGGATCGGGGCGCGGCTGTCCGGTGGCGGCCTCGGGCCACCCCCGGCCGGCGGGCCGGGCGCCGACGCCGCCGTCGGGGAGGAGGCCTCGCGTGCGGGCGAGGCGTGACCCGGGGCGGGCCGTCGACCCGGTGACGCCGCCGCGGGCGAGGCCCGTCAACCCGTGGGCGGCCCTGCTGGTGCTGTGCCTCGGCAACTTCCTGATCCTGCTCGACACGAGCATCGTCAACACGGCCGTGCCGGACATGATGCGGTCCCTCGACACCGGCATCGACAGCATGCTCTGGGTGCTCAACGGCTACCTGCTGGCGCTGGCGTCGTTGCTGATCGTCGCCGGGCGCCTCGGCGACCTGTTCGGTCCGCGTACCGTCTTCATGGCCGGCATGGCGGTGTTCGCGGTGGCCTCGGTGCTCTGCGGCGCCGCCCAGTCACCGGAGCAGCTCATCGCCGCGCGGGTGGTGCAGGGCGTGGGCGCCGCCGCGCTGCTGCCGCAGGCGCTGGTCCTGATCTCCGGCATCTTCCCGGCTTCGCGGCGGGGCGCCGCCTTCGGGATCTTCACCGCCGTCGCCGGCGTGGCCGCCGTCAGCGGCCCCACCCTCGGCGGCCTCGTGATCACCCAGCTCGGCTGGGAGTGGATCTTCTATCTGAACGTGCCGCTCAGCGCGGCGGGCGTCGCCCTGGCCTGGTGGCTTGTGCCCGACCTGCGTACCCGCCGGCCGCGTCACCTCGACGTGGTCGGCGTGCTCCTGGCCACGGCCGCGCTGGTGGGCCTCATGTACGCCCTCATCGAGGGCGAACGGCACGACTGGGGCACGGTACACGGGCCCGTCGGCATCCCGGCGATCCTGGTCGCCACGGCGGTGTGCGCGGTGGTGTTCGCGCTGCGCGAGCGCCGGCAGCGGGAGCCGCTCGTCCCGCCCGCGCTGTTCCGCCTCGCCAACTTCGGTCCGGCGACGGTGATCACGCTCGTCAGCTCCTTCGGGCTGTACGGCTTCCTGCTGGTCTTCGTCATCGAGACGCAGGCGCTGCTCGGCATGAGCCCGCTGGAGTCGGGCCTCGCCGCGCTGCCCTGGACGGTGGTGCTCAGCGCCGTCGCGCCGGTCGCCGGGCGGCTCACCGACCGCCTCGGCGGCCGGCGGCTGCTCGCCGGCGGGCTCACCGTGTACGCGCTCGGCGTGCTGGGCATGGCACTGCTGGTCACGCCGCACTCCACGGCCGGCACGTTCGTCGTACCGCTGATCGCCGTCGGCGTCGGCATGGGGGCGTCCATCGCGCCGACCACCACCGAGGCGATGCGCCACGTCCCCGCCCACCTGGCCGGCGCCGCCGCGGGCGTGCTCAACACGGCGCGCCAGGTCGGCGGGGCGCTCGGCGCGGCGGTCGTCGGGGCCGTCCTGCAACACCGGTTGGCCGACGCCCTGCCCGAGGCCGCCCGGGCGGGCGCGGCGCAGCTGCCTCCCGAGGCCCGGGCGGACTTCCTGCACGGATTCGGCGGGGCCGCCGGCGAGGGCGTCAAGCTGGGCGCCGGCCAGGCCGGCGGCTTCGTCGTGCCGGCCGGGACCCCGCCGGAGCTCGCCGACCGGTACCGGGAGGCGGCGCAGGCCGCCTTCGCCGACGCCTTCCTGCCGGCCGTGCGGCCGGCGCTGGGCGTGGTGGTGGGCGTCCTGCTGCTCGGCAGCCTGTTCGCGCTGCGCCTGCGACGGTCGCCATCTCACGAGGTGTGACCTCCGGTCGCGGCGAGCCGCAGCCGGGCCGGAAACTGTCAGGGAGAACCGTCGGGCCGGGAGCCCGACGGTTCTTCCCGTGGTGAGGTCGAGCGCGCGCGGGGCGGGAGGCGTGGCCGTCCCCAGGCGCACGACGTCGCGCACCATCCCCTTCCACGGTGGCGCTGTCTGACGCGGCGGTCGACGAATCGCCGTCGCGGAAATGGCGCACGGACGGCGTTTCCGGGGTCCGGTCCGCCGTCGCGCGAAACCGCCGAGCCCCACCCCGTTCACACGAATCCCCGCCGCATTCGCGCACGTGTGAGGCGAAGCCGTCGTTCGTGAAGCCGGAAAGGGCCGCAGGCGCGGTCTCCGGCCGCCACTTCTAACGCTTCCAGGGCGCACGGAAAGGGCGCCCGCCGGACCCGGACGACGGGTTCGGCGGGCGCCACCGCGGCGGATCCGACACGAGCGGCGCGGGCGCGGCGGACCTCGTCGTCCGCCGCGCCCGCGCCGTGCACCGGTCGGGCCCGTGCGTCAGATGTACGGCGAGTTGGGCTCCAGACCGCAGAGGACCCGGCCGTACAGCTCGTAGTTGGTCTCCGGCAGCATCAGCGCGTGCATGTTCACGACCTGCGTGTCGCGGGCGATGCGCTGGATCGGCACGCTGTTGTAGATGGACGAGCCGCCGCTGGCCATGTTGAAGATGTCCACGGCCTCCTTGCCGAGCTGGCAGACGGCGCCGACGTCGGCCCGGGAACGGGCCCGCTCCTCCAGCGTCAGGGGCTCGCCGGACAGGCCCTTGTCGTCGACCAGCCCGGTGACCCGGTGGGCGTGGAACTCCGCCTGGTCGATCTTCATGACGGCCTCGGCGACCCGGAGATGGGTGATCGGGGCCTCGCGCTGGCTGTCGTACTCGGTGTAGGTGATCTTCCGGCCGGGCAGCCGCTCGAAGAAGACCTCCCGGGCCGCCCTGGCCAGCCCGACCACGGTGCCCACGGAGGAGGCGGCGGCCACGCCGAGCAGCGTCGTGCGGTACATCGGCAGGTCGGCGTTCAGGACGGAGGCGAACTGGTTCTGCAGGACCGCCGGCAGCGGAAGCACCCGCTCCTGGGGCACGAAGACGTCCCGGGCGACGGTGGTGACGCTGCCCGAACCGCGCATGCCCGCCGTGTACCAGTCGTCGACGATCTCCAGGTCCGACATGGGCACCAGCGCCATCACCGGCCAGAGCCCGGCGCCGTCCGGCGTCGGCGCCATGGCGATGATCTCCTGCCAGTGGCTGTGCTGGGCGCCGCTGATGAAGCCCCACTGGCCGTTGACCACCAGGCCGCCCTCCTTGGGGGTGGCCATCGCGGACGGGCTCAGCGTGCCGCACACCCGGACGTCAGGCGTGGCGTGGACCTCGTCCTGGACCGCGTCCGGGAACATGCCCACCATCCAGCCGGGGATCGTCCAGACCGACATGGTCCAGCCGACCGAGCCGTCGCCACGGGCCAGTTCGGCCGTGACCTCCGCCTGCGTACGGGTGTCGGACTCGTATCCGCCGTACCGGGTGGGCACCCGCATCTTGAAGAAGCCGGCCTCCGCCATCGCGTCGACCACCTCGTCGTGCAGGCGTCGATTCTCCTCCGACCAGCTGGCGTGCTTGCGTAGCAGCGGCACCAGCTCGGTGGCCCGCTTGACCAGTTCGGTCCTGGACGGTGCTTGGGTGACCTCCACCCGGTCCTCCTTCGAGATAGTCGTGTCGTTACGGTCAGGCAGCGAGCGCGGCGGTGCTCACGGGCAGCGGCGGGGCCCCGCTGATCAGGTCGGCCGCCTTCTCGGCGATGGCGAGCACCGCGGCGTTCGGGTTGCCGCGGATCAGCGTCGGCATGACCGAGGCGTCGACCACCCGCAGCCCGTCCACGCCGCGTACCCGCAGCTCGGCGTCGACGACGGTGCCCATGGCACAGGTGCCGGCCGGGTGGTAGATGGAGTGCGCGTACTGGCGGACGTAGGTGCGCAGGTCGTCGTCCGACTCCGACGCCGGCGGCTGGTAGGCCGCCTCCGTGTAGGGCTTCAGGGCGCTCTGCCGGGAGATCTCCAGACCGATCCGTACCCCGTCGATCGCGACCTGCATGTCGGCCTCGTCCGCGAAGTAGTTGTGCACGATCTTCGGCTTCGCCGTCGGGTCGTCGGAGGCCAGGGTGACGTAGCCCCGGCTGCGCGGGGTGAGGATCGACGGACCGTACGAGAAGGCGTGGTGGGTCGGCGTGCCGAGGCCGCTGTCGGCGAACATGACGGGCGCGCCCAGGTACTCCACGTCGGGAGCCGGCAGGTCGTCCCGGGTCCGGGCGAACCCGCCGGACTCCGGGCCGTTGGACGTCAACGGTCCCCGGCCCTCCGCCATGAACTGCTCCACGTTGGCCGGTGCCCCGGCGACGAGCAGGCTGATCGGGTGGGAGTGCGTGAAGATCAGCGGCACCAGGGCGTGGTCCTGGAGCCCCTGGCCCACCGCCGGCTGGTCGAGCACGACCGGCATGCCGAGCGCGCCCAGCAGGTCGGCGGGGCCGACGCCGGAGTGCATCAGCAGGTGCGGGCTGTTGTAGGCGCCGCCGGCGAGGATCACCTCGCGGTCCGCCCGGACCGTGATCTCCTCGTCCAGGCGGTGACCGACGACCCCCACGGCCCGCCCGTGGTCGAACAGGACCCGGTGCACCTGGAGGTTCGTCTCGACCGTCAGGTTCGGCCGGTCGAGCGCCGGGTGCAGGAACGCGGTCGCGGCGCTCGCACGGCGGCCGTCCCGCTGGGTGACCTGGAAGAACCCGAACCCGTCCTGCTCGGCGCCGTTGAAGTCCGGATTGACGGCGTGCCCGGCCTCGGCCGCGGCCTCCACGAACGCCTTCGACATCGGGTTGTTCGCCCGGCCCTCGGAGACGGCCAGGGGGCCGCCGACCCCGTGGTACGTCGACTCGCCCCGCTCGTTGTCCTCCGAGCGCTTGAAGTACGGCAGCAGCTCGTCGAAGCTCCAGCCCGGCTGCCGCCAGCCGTCGAAGTCGAGCCGGTTCCCCCGGATGTAGACCATCGTGTTGATCGAGCTGGTGCCGCCGAGCACCCGCCCGCGCGGGAGGTAGACGCGACGGCGGTCGAGGAACGGCTCGTCGTGCGTGTCGTAGTCCCAGTCGAGGTGGGTGCGGAAGAGCTTGCCGAAGGCGGCCGGGATGTGAATGTTCGGCGCCTTGTCCGCCGGCCCCGCCTCGATGAGGCAGACCGTCACCTCCGGATTCTCGCTCAACCGCGCCGCGAGCACACAACCGGCGGTTCCTCCGCCGACGACGACATAGTCGTACATTCACTCCTCCTTAGAATGCGCTGGGTCAAGGATGAGCCGACGGGCCGCCGAGTTCGCCTCCGAGAATGCTTTCCTGCGGGACGTCCGTCCGATCGTCCGAATTGTTTGTTCCGGCCCTGTCGCGATGGGGAAAGGAGGCGGCGGGACGGCCATTTCGGCAACGGCGACGACAAACGGTCGCCGTCGCGACGGGCGTCGTCGAGGACGCGTCGGGCGTGCGTCGCCCCGGACCGGGACGGCCGGGGCGACGACGGCGGGCTGCCGGGGCAGGAGGCGGTCAGCGACCGGCCAGGGCGAACTGGCCCGGGGCACGACCGGCCCCGGCCGGTCCCCGGTACGCCTGGGCGATGTCCAGCCAGTGGTCGGCCAGCGCGCCGGAGGCGGTGAGCCGGAGGTCGTCGCGGTGCCGGCGCCGCGTGACCAGCAGGCAGAAGTCGTGGGCCGGGCCGGTGATCCGCTGCTCGGCGTCGAGCGGCCCGAAGTCCCACCGGGCTCCGGACGGGGCGGTCAGCTCGAAGCGGAACTCCTCGTCCGGCGGCGTCAGGCCCCGGGCCAGGTAACCGAAGTCCCAGACCCGCACGGCGAACGCGACGAGGTGGCGGATCCGGTCGGTGACCTGGCGGCGTACGCCCAGCGTGTCGGCGATGTCCTGGCCGTGCCCGAACAGCTCCATCATCCCGGCGCTGGCGAGGACCGCGGGCGGCAGCGGGTTGACCAGCCAGGGCACCATCTGCTTCGGCGGTACGGCGGCCAGGGCCTCGATCGCCTTGTCGCGCTCGGCCCGCCACCGGGTCAGCAGCACCTCCGGCGGGTCCGCCAGGAACTCGGCCAACGCCTGCTCCACGTTGGCGTCGAAGTCGGCGCCGAGCTGCGAGAGCATCGCGGTGAACCTGGCCGGGGCGCCGGCGGCGAGCCCGGCGAGGCGGAACGTGGCGGCGAGGTGGGCCACCTGGTGGCTGATCGTCCAGCCGGGGGCGGGCGTCGGCAGCGCCCAGCCGTCGGCGTCGAGGCCGGCGACCAGGCTGTCGAGCTCTTCGCCGTCCGCCGTCAGGGCGGCTATCACGTTCTGGGAGGCGGTCACGTCTCTGTCCTTCCTGAGGGGCCAGACGAGGAGTGCGCGGCACCGCGAGCCGCCACGGTGGTCGCAGGCTGCCGGTGGATGTCCGCTCGCCGCTCGGGACGGATGACTCACTCATCCGGTCCGGCACGGGGCCGTCGTACGCCCGTTCGGCGACGTGCCTCCACTATGTGGCCCGGGTCCGTCGGGCGTCTTCTCCCGCCGTGCGGTGCCGCCGGCCCGGGGCCCGGCCGTCACCGCCGGATCAGCACCTCCGGCAGCGGCTTGCGGACCAGGTCCGGCACCGTCGCGTCGGGCGCCGGGTAGCCGACCGGTATGACCAGGTACGGACGTTCCTCCGGCGGCCGTTCGCACACCTCGTTGAGGAAGCGCATCGGGCTCGGCGTGTGCGTCAGGGTGGCCAGGCCGGCGTGGTGCAGTGCCGTGATCAGCACGCCGACCGCGATGCCCACGGATTCCTTGACGTAGTAGGGCTTCGGGGTGCGGGGGCCCTGGTGCACCTCGAACACCACGATCACGACCGGCGCCACCTCCAGGAAGGGCTTGTGCCAGTCCGTACCGATCGGGGCGAGCGCCTCCAGCCACTGCGCCGGCGCGCGCCGGGCGTAGAACTCGCGCTCCTCGGCCTCGGCGGCCTCCCGCAACCGGCGCTTGCGGGCCGCGTCGGTGACCACGACGAACCGCCACGGTTGCAGGTTGGCGCCGCTCGGCGCGGTCGCCGCCGCGCGGATCGCCTCCTCGACCACCTCCATCGGCACCGGCCGTGGCGAGAAGTGCCGGATGGAGCGCCTGGCGGCCATCCGGTCGGCGAAGGTACGCGCGGTGCGCACCATGTCGCCCGAGGTCGGCGAGTCGGATTCCAGGTCACCGGTCGTTTCAGCCATGAGCGCCTCCCCGCGCGATCGACGGATCCAGCATCGCCCAGCGGCGCGGGGCGCGTTTACGCAACCGTGCGGACTTTGCAGGCCTCGCTCGCGGGCCGTGGCCCTCACCCGTCCGTCGACGAGCCCTGCCCGGCGGGTACCGCGTCGAGCGGTCGGGGCCCGCCGATCGCCCCACTCGCCCCCGGCTCCGGGGAGACGGCGGGCCCGGTCGGCGGCGCGGCGAGGATCCGGGCCGTCAGGGCGGCCAGCAGCGCGGTGCGCTCCGGCATCCGCGCGACGTCGACGTACTCGCCGCGCGCGTGCGGCAGGCCGCCCACCCCGCCCAGGCCGTCCAGGGTCGGTACGCCGAGGGCGCCGGTGAAGTTGGCGTCGGAGGCACCCGGGGCGGCGACGCCACGCACGGCCGGCAGCCCGAGGTCCACCGCCACCGACTGCGCGATCCGCAGCAGCGGCGTCGACACGGAGGCCGGCAGCGGGTACCGGTTGATCCCGCCGCTGACGGTCAGCCGCGCGTCGGGCAGCCGGGGGGTCAGCTCGCGGACCAGCCGGTCCACCCGGTGCAACTCCTCGCGGGTCCAGGCCCGCACGTCGACGCAGAGGACCGCGGACTCGGGCACCACGTTCGTCATCGTGCCGGCGGAGAGGACCGTCGGGGTCACGCTCGTCTCCCCCGCGGCGAAGGCCTGCACCGCGAGGACGTGGTGGGCGAGTTCGACCCCGGCGTTGACGCCCCGGTGCGGTTCGACGCCGGCGTGCGCCGCCCGGCCGCCGACCGTGATCCGGTAGACGGAGCCGCCCTTGCGGGCGACCTTCAGGTCGCCGCCCTCGGTGCTCGGCTCGCCGACCAGCACCGCACCGGAGCGCCGGGCCTGCTCCTCGATCAGCGGGCGGGAGGTCACCGACCCGCTCTCCTCGTCGCAGGTGAGCAGCAGCCCGATCCGCGAGGTGTCCGGCAGCAGTTCCAGCGCGGTGAGCATCTGTACGATCCCGGCCTTCATGTCGCAGACCCCGGGCCCCGTCGCGGTGCTCCCGGTCAGCGTGAAGGGCCATTCGGAGATGGTGCCGGCCGGCCACACCGTGTCGTAGTGACCCAGCAGCAGCACGCGCTGGTCGGGGGCCGGCCAGAGCAGGTGCGGCAGTCCGTCGAGGACCACGCGACGCCCCCTCCGGCCCAGCGCGGCGTCGCCCCACGCCTGGAGCAGGTCGGCGCAGGCGGCCAGCTCCGGGCCCGCGCCCGGCGGCGACTCGCAGGTCACCAGCCGGCGCAACCGCTCCGTCAGCACCGCCGCCCGTGCCTGCGCCCCGCGCCGAAATATATCGACATTCACCATCATCCGATGATGGCACCGCCGCCCCGGCCGCCACAGGGCACGACGCCCGACACCGCACGCACGCGGTGGGTACGGGGCCGACAGGGCATCCTGGAAGACGGGGGCGGGTCACGGCGCCCCGGACCGCGACGCGACCCAGACGGCGACGTCCGCCCCGCCGGGTGCGGCGGGGCGGACGCGGAGGCCGTTCTCGAGCGGGTGCCGGCGGGGCCGACCCGGCGATTCGTCAGTGGCTCATCTCGAGCTGGCCGCGCAGCTTGACCAGCGCGCGGGCGAGCAGGCGGGAGACGTGCATCTGGGAGACGCCGACCTGCGCCGCGATCTCGCTCTGGGTCAGGTTGCCGTAGAAGCGCAGGGTGAGGATCTTCTGCTCGCGCTCGTCGAGGGTGGCCAGCGCCGGGCCGAGGGCGACGCGCAGCTCGGCCAGCTCGAACTCGCCGTCCTCGGCGCCCAGGGTGTCGCCGAGCTCGGTGGCGCTGTCGCCGTCGCCGATGGGGGTGGACAGGGAGACGGCGTTGTAGGCACGCGCGCCCTCGAGCCCTTCCAGGACCTCTTCCTCGGTGACGCCGAGGTGGGTGGCGATGTCGGCGACCGTCGGCGCGCGGTTGAGCGTCTGGGTGAGGGTGCCGTTGGCCTCGGAGATGCGCAGCCGCAGCTCCTGGAGGCGACGCGGGACCCGGATGTTCCAGGTGCGGTCGCGGAAGTGGCGCTTGATCTCACCGAGGATCGTCGGGATGGCGAAGCCGGCGAAGTCGACGCCCCGGGAGGCGTCGAACCGGTCCACGGCCTTGATCAGCCCGAGCGCCGCGGTCTGGGCCAGGTCCCCGTTGGGCTCACCGCGCCCGCTGTAGCGGAAGGCGAGGTGGTGGGCCAGCGGCAGCCACGCCTCGATGACCCGCGCCCGCAGCGCCGGCCGGTCGGGGTGCCCCTCCGGCAGGGCGGCGAGGGCGGCGGTCAGCTCGCTCGCGCGGGTCTCGTCACCGGAGACCGTGGTGGCGGCGTCGGTGCTGGCGGTCGGCGCGGTCGTCGTGGTGATCATGCTGCCCTTCCCTGTCCTACCGATGCGGCGACGCCGGGAACCGACGACCGCAGTGCCATCACCCTAGACCAACGGCCGCCGCCATATCAACCGAACGGCCGATGGACGAAAGCGACATAATTTCCCAAACAGGGCGAGGACGGTGTGGCGCGCACCACGAAACCGCCCACCATCGGCCGCGAAGGTGCGGGACGACGCAGGGACTGCGGGCGCCCGCACCAGGGCCGCGAGGGTGGCTCAGCGCCGCCGGCGGGCTCAGGGGGACGGTGGCTGCCCGTAGAGCCGACTCACCGTCTCGGCGACACAGACCGGCTTGCCGCCCGCGTCGCACTCCACGGTCACGGCGGTGACCAGCTGCACCCCGCCCGCCACCGGGGACACCTCGACGATGGTGGCGACGGCCCGGACCGCCGTGCCGACCCGTACGGGGGCGGGGAACCGCACCCGGTTCAGGCCGTAGTTGACCCCCATCCGTACGCCCCGCACCCGGTAGAGCCGGCCCGCCAGCGCCGGCAGCAGGGACAGCGTGAGGTAGCCGTGGGCGATCGTGCCGCCGTACGGGCCGGTGGCGGCCCGCTCCGGGTCGAGGTGGATCCACTGGTGGTCGTCGGTGGCGTCGGCGAACAGGTCGACGCGCCCCTGGTCGATCCGCTGCCACGGCCCCGGGCCGAGGGTCTGCCCGACCGCCGCGGCCAGCTCGTCGAGGGAGTCGAAGGTCCTCATGCCAGGTGCCCTCCCAGCCGGGTGTAGCCGCGCAGCAGGTCGCGCGCGATGATGAGCCGCTGCATCTCGTCGGTACCCTCGAAGATGCGGTAGAGCCGCACCTGCCGGTACCAACGCTCGACGGGCAGCTCCCGGGTGTAGCCCATGCCGCCGTGGATCTGGAGCACCCGGTCGACCACGCGGTTGACCATGCCGGCGCCGTAGAGCTTCGCCATGGAGGAGGCGTGCCGCGGGTCCATGCCCTGGTCCACCGTCCACGCCGCCCGCAGGATGAGCCAGCGGGCCGCCTCCAGCTCGGTCTCGGAGTCCGCGATCATCCACTGGATCGCCTGGTTGTCGCCGATCGGCCGGCCGAACGTCTGGCGGGTGGTGGCGTAGTCGATCGCCATCCGCAGCGCGCGCTCGGCGATGCCGACCGCGTGCGACGGGATGGTGTAGCGCCCCTTGCCGATCCACTCCATCGCGAGGGCGAACCCCTGACCGGGCTCGCCGAGGATGTTGCGCTGCGGCACCCGTACGTCGTCGAAGACCAGCGCCGCGGGCCCGCCCTCGCCCATGGTCTGGATGAACTCCGAGCGCCAGCCCATCGCCCGGTCCACCAGGAAGGCCGTGGCACCGCCGTTGCGGGCCCCCTTCTCCCGGTCGGTGACCGCGATGACGATGGCGAAGTCGGCCTCGTTGCCGCCGGTGATGAAGGTCTTCTCGCCGTTGAGCACCCAGTCGTCGCCGTCGCGGCGGGCGCTGAGCCGGATGTTGGCGGCGTCGCTCCCGGCGCCCGGCTCGGTGATCGCGAAGCAGCTGCGCCGCTCCCCCTCGATCGTCGGGATCAGGAACTCCCGCTGCTGCTCCTCGTTGGCCCGGAACAGGATGTTGTCGGCCTCGCCGCCGAAGCGGAACGGCACGTACGAGCGGCCCAGCTCGGTCCAGATCAGCGACTGGGTGACGGCCGGCAGGTCCATGCCGCCGTACGCCTCGGGGGTGGCCAGCCCCCAGAAGCCGAACGCACGCGCCTTGAGCTGCAACTCGCGCAGCTCGTCGGGCTCCAGCCCGGGCCGGTGGGCGCGTTCGCGCCGCAGCAGCTCCTGCTCCAGCGGCATGACCTCCCTGGTGATGAAGTCGCGGGCCGTGTCGCGGATGGCCCGTTCGGTGTCCGAGAGCGCGAAGTCCATGTCCCCTCCGGGGTCGGGTGCGGTGGTACGCGCCTCAGCGCGCGCCGCCGTTGACGTACAGGGTCTGGCCGCTGACGTACGAGGCATCGTCGCTGGCCAGGAAGGCGATCACCGAGGCGATCTCGGCGGGCTGGGCGACCCGGCGCAGCGGGGTGTGCTCGGCGACCGCCCGCTGGTGCGCCTCGGGGCTGCTGCCCACCCGCTCGGCGGTGGCGGCGGTCATCGCGGTGGCCACGTAGCCGGGGGCGACCGCGTTGACGGTGACGTTGAACGGGCCCAGCTCGACGGCGAGGGTGGCGGTGAGGCCCTGGACACCGGCCTTGGCCGCCGCGTAGTTGACCTGGCCCCGGTTGCCGAGCGCGGAGCGGCTGCTGAGATTGACGATCCGGCCGTAGCGGGCCGCCACCATGTGCTCCTGCGCCGCCTGGCAGCACAGGAACATACTCGTCAGGTTGGTGGTCAGCACCGCCTCCCACTCGGGCAGCGGCATCTTGAACAGCAGGTTGTCGCGGGTGATCCCGGCGTTGTTGACGAGCACGTGCAGCCCGCCGTACGCCTGGATGACCTGGTCGGTCATGGCGGCGACCGCCGCGGCGTCGGTCACGTCGCAGCCGATGCCGACGGCCCGGCCACCGGCGGCGGCGATCTCGTCGGCGACGGCCCGGGCGCGCGCCGCGTCGAGGTCGACCACGGCGACCGCCGCGCCCTCGGCGGCCAGCCGGTGCGCGGTGGCCGCGCCGATGCCCTGCGCGGCGCCGGTCACGACGGCGACCCGGTCGGCGAATCTGGTCACGGTTTCTCCCTGGCTTCTAGAAGGCGTTGACGCCGGTGAGCGCGCGGCCGATGAGCAGCTGCTGGATCTGGCTTGTGCCCTCGTAGAGGGTGGCGACGCGGGCGTCGCGCAGGTACTTGCCGCCCGGGTACTCGTCGATGTAGCCGTAGCCGCCGAAGACCTGCACCGCGTTGTTGGCCGCGCGCACGGCGGCCTCGCTGGCGAAGAGCTTGGCCATCGACGCCTCGGTGGCGAACGGCTCGCCCCGGTCGATCAGGTCGGCCACCCGCCACACGAGCAGGCGCGCGGCGTCGGTGTCGACGGCGATGGCGGCGAGCAGTTGCTGCACGAGCTGGTGGGCGGCGATGGGCTTGCCGAACTGGGTGCGCTGCCCGGCGTAGCCGACGGCCGCGTCCAGGCAGCCCTGGGCGATGCCGACGCAGCCGGCGGCCACGGACATCCGCCCCTTGGCCAGGGTGGCCAGCGCGAGCCGGAAGCCGGCGCCCTCCTCGCCCAGGCGCGCCGAGTCCGGCACCCGTACGCCGTCGAAGCGCAGCTCCCCGGTGGCCTGCCCGCGCAGGCCCAGCTTGCCGTGGATCTCCCGCCGGGCCAGGCCCGGCGCGTCGGTGGGCACCAGGAACGCGCTGATGCCCCGGTGCCCGGGGCCGCCGGTGCGGGCGAAGACCAGCGCGACGTCGGCCGTGGTGCCGTTGGTGATGAACATCTTCGCGCCGGTGATCAGCCAGTCGGTGCCGTCGCGCACCGCCCGGGTGGTCAGCGCGGCGGCGTCGGAGCCGCTGTCCGGCTCGGTCAGCGCGAAGCAGCCGAGGGCGGCGCCGGAGCAGAGCCGGGGCAGCCACTGCTCCCGCTGGGCCGGGGTCCCGTGCGCGGCGATCGACTTGGCGACCAGGCCGAGGGAGACCGAGACGATGCCGCGTACGGCGGAGTCGCCGCGGCCGAGCTCCTCCAGCACCAGGCAGTAGGAGAGGTGGTCGCCGCCGGACCCGCCGTCGTCCTCGCCGATGGTGAGACCCAGGAAGCCCAGCTCGCCGAGCTTGCCGACGATGTCGGGGTCGACGGACTCCCGGCGGTCCCAGGTGGCGGCGTGCGGCACCACCTCGCGGTCGACGAAGTCCGCGGCGAGCCGGCGGACCGCCGCCTGCTCGGCGGAGAGTTCCAGATCCATGAGCCTTAAACTAGCGGTGCAAGTTTAATTCCGTCCAGACCCGGTTGTGGCAGAGTCTGCGAGGGACGACCCGAGCGAAGGAGGACCGGATGCCCCGGCCGCGGCAGGCGCTGCTCAGCCGGCAGCGGATCGTCGAGACCGCCGCCGCGCTGATCGACGCCGAGGGGCTGGAGGGCTTCTCCACCCGCCGCCTCGCCGCCGAACTCGGGGTACGGGGGCCGTCGCTCTACAACCACTTCGCCACGAAGGACGAGATCCTCGACGCGGTGGCCGACAGCGTCACCGGCCAGGTGGACGTGTCGTTCTTCGGCACCGTCGACTGGCGCGAGGCGCTGCGCCGGTGGGGGCACTCCTACCGGGCCGCGCTGGCGGCGCACCCGAACATCGTGCCGTACCTGGCCCGGGGCCCGGGGCGCCGACCGGCGGCGCTGACCATGGCCGACGCCGTCTACGGCGGACTGGTCGCCGCCGGGTGGCCGCCGGCCCGGGCGACCCACATCGGCGCACTCATGCGCTACTTCGTGGCCGGCTCGGCGCTGGGCTCGTTCGCCCGGGGCTTCGTCGAGGACCCGGGGCTGTACGCGGAGCAGTACCCGCACCTGACCCAGGCCCACCGGCTGGCCGAGCACCAGCAGCAGGTGGACGAGGGCGCCTTCGCGCTGGGCCTCGACGCGCTGATCCACGGGCTGTCGCGCACCTACGAGGAGCACATCGGGCCGCTGCCACCCCTCCCGCCGGCCGGCGACGCGTACTAAAGTCAAAACTTGCGCTGCTAGTTTTGGCCGACGTACATGAGGGGCACGATGGATCTCGCACGGACCGACTTCTACCTCGACGGACAGTGGGTCGCCGCCGGCGCCGGGGAGACCGTCGCGGTGCGGAACCCGGCGACCGAGGAGGTCATCGCCGCCGTCCCGGCCGGCACCGCCGCCGACGTCGACCGCGCCGTCGCGGCGGCCCGGGCCGCCTTCCCCGGCTGGGCCGACACCGCGCCCGCCGAGCGGGCCGCCCGCCTGGACCGGCTGCACGCCGCGCTCTCCGCCCGGGCCGACGAGATCGCCCGCACCGTCGCCCTGGAGCTGGGCACCCCGCTGAAGGTGGCCACCCGGGTCCAGGCCGGTCTGCCGCTGACCGTCCTGCACAGCTACGTCGAGCTGGCCGCCCGCCCCCCGGCCGACGAGACCGTCGGCAACTCCCTGGTGGTCCGGGAGCCGGTCGGCGTGGTCGGGGCGATCACCCCGTGGAACTACCCGCTGCACCAGGTCGTCGCGAAACTGGCCCCCGCCCTGGCCGCCGGCTGCACGGTGGCGCTCAAGCCCAGCGAGCTGACCCCGCTGACGGCGTACCTGCTCTTCGACGCGATCCACGAGGCCGGTTTCCCGCCCGGGGTGGTCAACCTGGTCACCGGCACCGGCCCCGTCGTCGGCGAGGCCATCGCCGCGCACCCCGACGTCGACATGGTCTCCTTCACCGGCTCGACGGCCACCGGCCGGCGGATCTCCCACCTCGCCGCCGACCGGATCGCCCGGGTCGCCCTGGAACTCGGCGGCAAGTCGGCCAACCTCGTCCTCGACGACGCCGACCTGGGCACGGCCGTGAAGGTGGGGGTCGGCAACGCCTTCCTCAACTCCGGGCAGACCTGCACCGCCTGGACCCGCCTGCTGGTGCACCGCGACCGCTACGACGAGGCCCTCGACCTGGCCGCCAAGGCCGCGGCCGGCTACCGGCTGGGCGACCCGTTCGACCCGGCCACCCGGCTCGGCCCGCTGGTCTCCGCCGCGCAGCGGGAACGGGTCCTCGGGCACGTCGCCCGAGGACTGGCCGACGGGGGCCGACTCGTCGCCGGCGGGCCCGACGCCCCGCTGCCCGAGCGGGGCTACTTCGTCGCCCCGACGGTGATCGCCGACGTCGACCCCGACAGCGCCCTGGCCCAGGAGGAGGTCTTCGGCCCGGTGCTCGCGGTCATGCCGTTCGACGACGAGGACGAGGCGGTGGCCATCGCCAACAACTCCCGCTACGGGCTGGCCGGCGCGGTCTGGTCGGCCGACGAGGAGCGGGCGCTGCGGGTGGCCCGGCGGATGCGTACGGGCGCCGTCGACGTCAACGGCGCCCCCTTCAACCCGCTCGCCCCGTTCGGCGGCTACAAGCAGTCCGGCCTCGGCCGGGAGCTGGGCCGGCACGGGCTCGAGGAGTTCCTCCAGGTCAAGGCCATCCAGCGATGAGGGCGCTGGTCGTACGGGCCGTCGGCGCCCCGCTGCGGGTGGAGGAGATCGAGCTGCCCGCCCTGGGCCCGCACGACGTACGGGTGAGCGTCCGGGCGGCCGGCGTCTGCCACTCCGACCTGTCCATGGTCGACGGCACGCTCGCGCCGCCGTACCCGCTGGTGCTGGGGCACGAGGCGGCGGGGGTGGTGGCCGAGGTCGGCGAGGGGGTCACGCGGGTCGCGCCGGGCGCGCACGTGGTGCTGAACTGGGCCCCGCCCTGCCGCGACTGCTGGTACTGCCGGCGGGACGAGCCGTGGCTGTGCGAGCGCACCGGAGCGCCCTCGGCGCCCCGGGGGCGGACGCCGTCCGGCGAGCCCCTGCACGTCACGCTCGGCCTCGGCGCCCTCGCCGAGGAGGTGGTGGTGCCGCAGGACGCCGTCATCGGAGTCCCGGCGGAGCTGCCCTTCGAGGCGGCGGCGCTGCTCGGCTGCGCCGTACTCACCGGCGTCGGCGCGGTCCGCCGTACGGCGAAGGTGGCCGCCGGCGAGTCGGTGGCCGTGATCGGCCTCGGCGGGGTGGGCCTGTCGGTGGTCTCCGCCGCGCGGGCCGCCGGCGCCGACCCGGTGCTCGCCGTCGACGTCTCCCCGACCAAGGCGGCGCTGGCCACCGCGGCCGGGGCCACCGACTTCCTGCTCGCCGACGAGTCGCTCAACCGGGCGGTCCGGGGGCGCACCGGGGGGCGGGGCGTCGACCACGCGCTGGAGTGCGTCGGTCGCGCGGCCACCATCCGCAATGCCTGGCGCGTGACCCGCCGGGGCGGCCAGGTCACCGTCGTCGGCATGGGCGCCAAGGACGACATCGTCGGGCTGGGCGCGCTGGACATCTTCCACTCGGCCCGGACGCTGCGTTCCTCGGTCTACGGCTCCTCCGACCCGGACCGGGACGTGCCCGACCTCGCCCGCGCCGTGCTCGACGGCACCCTCGACCTCGGCTACCTGGTCACCGACCGGACCACCCTCGACGGCGCCCCCGAGGCCTTCGCCCGCATGTCCCGGGGCGAGGGCGCCCGCACGATCGTCCTCCCCACCCCCTGACCCGCGTCGATCACGCACCTGTGGTCGGCGGTCACCGCCACTTCGCGGCGTGGGCACCGCAACCGCATGATCGACGCGTGCGGGCCCCTGGTCAGGACAGGGCGCGGGCCAGTTCGGTGCGGGAGCGGATGTTGAGGCGGTGGAAGATGTTGCGCAGGTGGTGGTCGACGGTGCGGGTGGACAGGAACATCCGGGCGGCGATCTCCCGGTTGGTGGCGCCCTCGGCGACCAGTTGCGCGATCCGGAGCTGCTGACCGGTCAACAGTCGGGCCGCCGACTCCTCCGGGGGGCCGACCGACTCCCCCGCCGCCCGCAGCTCCGTGGTGGCCTGCTCCGCCCAGCTGGCCGCCCCGAGCAGCGTGAACGCCTCCCGCGCGGCGTGCAGGTGCTCACGGGCCGCACGCGGTCGGCGGCTGCGGCGCAGTTCCCGGCCGAGGAGCAGCTCGGTGCGGGCCCGCTCGAACGCGTCGGCGTCCGTCGGGTGCAGCCGCAGGGCGGTGCGGAACTCGCGTTCCGCCTCGGCGCTGCCCCGGGGCGCGAGCAGCCCGTGGCAGCGCGCGGAGAGGGCCCGGCGCGACGGGCTCGCCGTACTGCTGGCCCACCGGTCGAAGACGGCGAGGGCGGCGCCGGCGACCGGTCGGTCCGCGACGGCGGCGGCCGCCTCCACGAGGTACGGGGTGGCCATCACCAGGACCAGCACCTGCCCCCGGCCCGTACCCGGACAGGCCAGCCCGGCCAGTCGCGCCGCGGCGGCGGCCGGCCTGTTGTCGACCAGGTCGAGCACGGCCAGCGCCCACTGCGCGAGGGCGCGCGGCCGGCTGTGCGCGCCCGCGTCCTCGCCGATCTCCCGGATCCGGCACAGGGCGGTGTCGCGATCGGCCCGCACGGCTGCCAGCACCGCCAGCATCCCCAGGTGTACGCCGGCCCAGTTCTCCTGGCCGGTGTCCCGGGCGATGCGCAGCCCCTCCCGGGAGCTGTCCGTCGCGGCGTCGTGCCGGCCCAGCCAGTACTCCGCGGCCGCCCGCAGCTCCAGCGCGCGCGGCAGTGCGGACACCTCGCCCCGCTCGCGGGCCACCTCGACGGCGCGCTCGGCGAGCCGGTGCGCCGCGCCGTCCACGGCCACCAGCAGCCCGGCCGCCGCCGCGCAGGTCAGGGCTGCGGGGGTCGACGCCGCCCCGGTCAGCTGTCCACCGAGGACGACCGCCCGGCGCAGAGCCGGGCCGGCCTGCTCGTGGTCGCCGCGCAGCGTCGCCGCCGTCCCGGCGACGTAGGCGCTCAGCAGCTCGGTCGCGGGCGGGTCGTCGGGGCGGCGCAACAGCTCCGCCCGCCGCGCGACCTCGGCGTAGCGGTACTGGTCGCCGGCGAAGCAGACGGCCTCGCCCGCCCGCACCAACGCCCCGAGGGCCAGTGCGCGATCGCCGTCCGCGCCCCCCGTGCCGGTGCACGCGCGATCGGCGGCGGCCAGGGTGTCGGCGGCGGACAGCAGCGTGGTGAGCGCGAGCCCGGGTCGGCCGGTGCGCAGTTCCAGTTCCCCGCGCAGCAGGTCGGCCCGGCCCGCCACGGCGGCCTCCTCGGCCCGGCCCGCGACGGCGACTTCCGTGGCCGGGGGCAGTTCGCCCAGCAGCAGTCGGGCCCGGTGCACCCGACCGGCCGACCAGGCGTACCGGGCGGCGGCCACCAGCCGGGCGGCGGCGCGTACCGGATCGTCGCTGAGTTCGGCGGCCCGGTGCAGCGCCGCGGCGGCCGCCGCTCCCCCGCGTGCGTACTCGGCCGCCGCCTGTTCCAGCTCGGCGGCCAGGGCCGGGTCGGGACCCGGGGCCGCGGCGGCGAGGTGTCCCGCCCGGCGCAGCCGGTGCCGCGTCCCGTCCAGCACGCCGGCGAGCAGCAGGTGCGCCGCGCGCCGCTCGGCCAGCGGCGCGGCGGCCCGGACCACGGTGCGGACGAGGGGCTGCGGAAAGGTGACCCGTCGCGGCTCGACGCGGACCAGGCCCGCGAGTTCGGCCGGGGCGAGCGCCTCGACCGCCGTCCCGGCGGCCCGGGCCGCCCGGACCAGGGTGGTCGGCTCCCCGTCCTCGTCGAGCGCGGCGAGCAGCAGGACGCGGCGGGTGTCGGCGGGCAGCCGGTCCAGGCGGGCCCGGTAGGCGCGGCCCAGCCTGCCGTCGGGCGGGGGCGTCTCGGGCACGGGCTCCTCCCCACGGCACTGCCCGGGGGTGAGCACCCCGGCCAGGTCGAGAAGGGCCTGCGGGTTGCCGCCGGCCGCCGCACCGAGCGCGGCGGCCACGGGTGGCGCGGGTGGGCGGCCGCCCAGCCGGTCGGTGAGCAGGGCGACGCTGTCCCGGTCGTCGAGCGGGCGCAGCCGGTGGCGGGCCATCCCGCCGAGCGGCACGTCCGCGGCGGTGGTGAGCAGGACGGCCACCCGCGAGCGGTGCAGGCGGCGGGCGACGAACGCCAGCACCTCCGCCGTGGGCTGGTCGCCCCGGTCCACGTCGTCCATCGTGCACAGCAGGGGGGTCTCCCGCGCGGCGGCGGCCAGCAGGCCGAGCACGGCCAGGGAGAGCGCCAGGCGGCGGTGAGCGGGGCAGCCCGCGCCGGCCACCGCCCGCAGCAGCACCCGCCGCTGATGCTCCGGCAGCGCCGGGGCGCGGTCGAGCACCGGGTCCAGCAGCCGTTGCAGTCCGGCGTACGGCAGGTCGGCCTCCTCGGGGAGCCCCGTGCCGGCCAGGACGGCGCAGCCCTCGGCGTGCCGGTGCGCGTAGTCGACGAGCGCGCTCCGGCCGGATCCCGGCTCGCCCTGGAGCAGCAGCGCTCCCCCGCCGGTGGGCAGGTCGCCCAGCAGCCGCCGGATGGCGGCGCGCTCCTCGGTCCGGCCACGCAACACGGTTAATTGCACTGACGATGCAGTAACCATGCATCGAGTGTTACCTATCGGTAGCCGGATGGAAAGCCCGACCACCCCGCTCGCGCGTCAGTGCGCGCCGATGTCGGCCAGCAGCGCGGCGACCGTGCGGGCCATCACCGCGCGGGCCTGGTCCACGCCCAGCCCCAGCCCGTCGCGCAGCATCGACCAGGCGGGCCACATGCTGGCGGCCACCAGCGCGTGGACCACCTGCGCCCGGTGCGGCCCGGCCTGCTCCAGCTCGGCGGCGAAGAGGTGCTCGACCTCTTCGCGGACCCGCTCGATGTGCTTGAGGCGGTTGCGACGCAGCTGCCCCGAGACCGGCTCGCGCATCTGGGCGGCACGGGCCGACGGCGCGATGAGCTGGAGCAGCCGGGCCCGCTGCCGGCAGTACGCGTCGACCCGCCGGGCCAGCGGCAGCGCCGGCGAGATCGGCCGGTAGGCGGCGTCCTGCTGCCGGAGCAGCTCCGCGCCACTGGCCTCGAAGAGCGTCTCCATGTCCTTGAAGTTGGTCCAGAGCGTCCGCAGCGAGATGCCGGCCCGCTCGGCGATGCGCTCGCCGGTCGGCCTCAGGTCGCCCTCGGAGATGAGTGCCAGGTGCGCCTCGACGATCGCCGCCCGGGTGCGTTCGGCCCGGGCGGTCCGGCCGTCGACCCGGACCGGCGCCTCGGCACCGCCCATCGTCGCCCGCCTCCTCGTCGCCGTCACGTCGCCCGCACCGCCGCGCCGAGTCTAGCCACGGGCGACGCGCCGGCCGCCCGGCCCCGGCCCGGCGCGGTCATCCGGCGGGCCGGCCGGCCAGGCTGACCCCGCCGTCGAGGACGAGGGTCTGCCCGGTGATCCACGCCGCGTCGTCGGAGGCGAGGAACGCGACCGCGCCGGCCACGTCGCGGGGCAGCCCGAGGCGCCCCAGCGGGTACGCCCCGGCGACCTCCTCCTCCCGGCCCTCGTGCAGCGCCGCCGCGAAGCGGGTCTTCACCACGGCGGGCGCGACCGCGTTGACGCGGACCTTCGGGGCGAGCTCGACGGCCAGGCACGCGGTGAGGTGGTCGACGGCGGCCTTGCTCACCCCGTAGAAGGCGATGCCGGGCGACGGGACGCGTCCGGCGATCGAGGAGACGTTGACGACGCAACCGCCGCGCTCGCCCATCCCTGCGGCGACCTGCTGCACCCAGCCGAGCGTGCCGACCAGGTTGACGTCGAGGATCTTGCGGGCCGCCGTCAGGTCCAGATCGACCAGCGGCCCGTACGCCGGGTTGATCCCGACGTTGTTGACCAGCACGTCGATCGGCCCGAACGTTTCGGCCACGGCGTCGACCGCCGCCCGGCGGTGCCCGGGATCGTCGGCCCGGCCGGGTACGGCCACGGCGCGGGCGGGCCCACCGAGCGCCGCGACCGCCTCGGCCAGGGCCTGCGGGTGTCGCGCGGTCAACCCCACGCGGGCGCCCTCCGCCACGAGCCTGCGGGCGACGGCCAGGCCGATGCCGCGACTGGCGCCCGTGACGAGGGCGACCCGGCCAGCGAGCCGCCCCGAATCTGCATTCACGATGCAGATAGTAGGAGGGCAGCCGACCGGCGTCAACGACGGAACGTCGATGGACGCGTCACATTCCATTGACAGCCTCCACTCCTAACCGCACTGTCGATGCAGATAGTTGGACCCCGGAGAGGACGCCGTCATGCCCGAAGCCGTCATCGTCGCCGCCGCCCGGTCGCCCATCGGGCGCGCGCACAAGGGCTCCCTGCGCGACCTGCGCGCCGACGACCTGGCCGCCACCGTCGTGCGCGCCGCCCTCGACCAGGTGCCGGCGCTCGATCCGCGCGAGATCGACGACCTGATGCTCGGCTGCGGACAGCCGGCGGGCGAGCAGGGCCACAACCTCGCCCGGGTCGTCGGCACCCTGCTCGGGCTGGACCACCTGCCCGGCACGACCGTCAACCGCTACTGCTCGTCGTCGTTGCAGACCACCCGGATGGCCCTGCACGCCATCCGCGCGGGCGAGGGTCACGCCTTCCTCTCCGTCGGCGTCGAGTGCGTCTCCCGCTACGACCGGGGCCGCGCCGACGGGCACCCCGGCACCACCAACCCCGCCTTCGCGCCGGCCCTGGCGCGAACGGCGGGCCGGGCGGCCGGCGAGCTGTCGGGCTGGCACGACCCGCGCGAGGACGGCGAGCTGCCGGACGTCTACGTCGCGATGGGGCAGACCGCCGAGAACGTGGCCCACCTGCGCGGGGTGTCCCGGCTGAGCCAGGACGAGTTCGCCGTACGGTCGCAGCTGCTGGCCGAGAAGGCGATCGCCGACGGCTTCTGGGCCCGCGAGATCACCCCGGTCACGGTGCCCGGCGGGGCGGTGGTGGCCGCCGACGACGGGCCGCGCGCCGGGGTGACCCTGGAGGCGGTGGCGGCGCTGCCGCCGGTGTTCCGGCCCGACGGCACGGTCACCGCCGGCAACTGCTGCCCGCTCAACGACGGCGCCGCCGCGCTCGTCGTGATGTCCGACGTACGGGCGCGGGAGCTGGGCGTCGCCCCGCTGGCCCGGATCGTCTCCACCGGCCTGAGCGCCCTCTCCCCCGAGATCATGGGGCTCGGGCCGGTGGAGGCGTCCCGGCAGGCGCTGCGGCGCGCCGGCATGTCCGTCGGGGACGTCGACCTCGTCGAGATCAACGAGGCGTTCGCCGCGCAGGTGCTGCCCAGCGCCCGGGAGCTGGGCGTCGACTGGGACCGGCTCAACGTCAACGGGGGCGCGATCGCGGTGGGCCACCCGTTCGGCATGACCGGCGCCCGGATCACCACCACACTGATCAACTCACTGCGCTGGCACGACCGGGAGATCGGGCTGGAGACCATGTGCGTCGGCGGCGGCCAGGGCATGGCGATGGTGATCGAGCGGATGAGCTGACCCCGACCGGGCGTGGCGGGCCGGGAAGCCGACGCGCCACGCCACGGTCACCGGGCTCACCGCTGCGGGCCTGGCAGAACCGCCCGGTGCGACCGGTTCAGGAGGCCGTCGGCACCCCGTTGGCCGGCGGCGCCACCGGCGCGGCGGTGTGCTCGCGTACCGGCCCGTCGCCCTCGTCCGTCTCGTACGTGGGCCCGAAGTAGGCCTGCGTCCCGCCGCTCACCCGGGTCAGCCGCTGCCCGCCGTAGCCGGAGTGGTCGGTGTCGGAGTAGCGCAGCGGGGCCAGCCCCGGCCCCTGGTAGCCGCCCTTGGCGACGGCCTCGGTGACCGCCTCGCGGGTGAGGTCCTTGCCGGCGGCGAGGAGCACCTGCACGAAGAGGTAGCCGACCGCCATGCCGTAGACGGTGTTGCCGTCGAACGGCGCGTCGCCGTTGTACTCCTTGTTCACCTTGGTGAAGAGCTGGATCCACGGGTCGGCGGCGTCGTTCTGCATCGGCAGGTAGTTGGCGCCGATCATGCCCTCCAGCAGCCCGGCGTTGGCGCCGAGCTGCTTGGCCAGCGTCGGGTGGTCGGCCCCGACGTTGGAGACCAGCCACTGCGGCTGGAACTTGAGCCGGGCGGCGGTGCCGACGGCCAGGGCGGTGAACCCGGGCACGGTGGCGAGGACGACGACCTGGCAGCCGGCCGCCTTGAACGCGCCGATCTGGGGCGCCACGTTGGTGTTGCTGGTGACGTACGTCTGCTTCGCCACCACGGCGCCGGCGCCGAGCACCTTCTCCACGCCGACCAGACTGTCCCGGCCGAAGTCGTCGTCCTGGCCGAGGAAGCAGACCTTCCGCCCCGGCAGGCTGGTCTTCACGTGGTGGGCCAGGATCTTGCCCTCCACGGTGTAGTCGGGGTTGAAGCCGAACGTACCCGGATAACGGTCGGGCTGGTCCCAGCTGCGGCTGCCGGAGGCGACGAAGAGGTCGGGCACCCGGTTGCTCTTGAGGAAGTCGAGCACGCCGGTGTGGGTCGGGGTGCCGAGACCGTTCAGGATCGCGAAGACCTTGTCCTGCAGGACGAGCTGGCGGACCACCTGCTGCGTGTTCGCCGGGTTGTAGCCGTCGTCCATGATCTTGTACGTGATCTTGCGGCCGTGCACGCCGCCGTTGGCGTTGACGTGGTCGAAGTACGCCTTCGTGGCCGGGGCGATCTTGGAGTAGCCGGCGGAGGCGGGACCGGTGAGCGGCATGTGCGTGCCGACCACGATCTCGGTGTCCGTGACGCCGGGGACCGTGCCCCCGCCGCCACCGTCGTCCCCGCTGCAGGCGGCGGAGGCGACGAGCAGGGTGATGGCGGTGGCGAGCGCGAATCCGCGCCGTGCCGTTCGTGTCATGTCAGACACCGACCTTTCCTCGGTCCGGTTGGTGGTGGGGTGGGTGTGGGCGGGACGGGTGCGGACTCCCGGCGGGCCGGGACGACTCAGGGCCGCCGCCGGCCCGGCCGGCGCGCGGAGGCGGCCCGGGCCAGCCGGGACAGCAGGCCCTGCACGCCGCCCGGAGCGGCGATCATGACGACCACGAGGGTGAGCCCGAAGATCGCCAGCGGCAGGTTGCCCTCGACCCGCTGCGCGAGCGCCGGCGACAGGGTGAGCTGCTCGGTGAGGGTGTGCGTCAGGTCGGGCAGGACGACCAGCAGGACGGCGCCCCACGCCGCGCCGGCGAGGCTGCCCAGCCCGCCGATGACGACCGCCATCAGCAGGAACAGCGACAGCGTCAGCGAGAACGCCCCGGGCGACACGCTCTGCGCCAGGACCGCGAGCAGGGCGCCGCCGAGCCCGGCGCCGGCCGCGCTGACCACGAAGGCGAGCACCTGGGTGCGGGCGACGTGGATGCCGGCGAGGCGCGCGGCGACCTCGTCGTCGCGCACCGCCCGGAAGGTGCGGCCGTACCGGCTGCGGACGAGGTTGGCCAGCAGCAGCAGGGCCAGCAGGGTGGCCGCCGCGGTGACCCAGAGCTGCCAGCGCTCGTAGGGGAAGTAGACGCCGAGGGCCGCCGGCGGGGGCTCGACCGGCACCGCCAGCCCCTGCTCGCCGTTGAACACGCCGTCGAAGGTGACGGCCAGCGCCGGCACCACGACCGCGACGGCCAGGGTGACCCCGGCCAGGTAGGGCCCGCGCAACCGGGCGGCGGCCAACCCGACCACGGCGCCCACCGCGAGGGCGGCCAGGACGGCCGCGCCCAGCGAGACCGGGAGCAGCCAGCCGCCGGTCATCCCGGCGTCGGCGAACGCGTTCTGGCACAGGGCCACGGCGTACGCGCCGGTGGCCATCAGCGCGCCGTGCCCCAGGGAGAGCTGCCCGTTGAGCCCGGTGAGGACGGTCAGCCCGGCGGTGGCGCACAGGTAGGCCGCCACGGTGGCGAGCTGGAAGTTGCGGAACGGCTCCAGCCCGTAGCTGGCGGCCACCAGCAGCAGCGCGGCGACGGCCGCGAGGCCGAGGTGGCGCAGCAGGGTCGAGCCGCGGCGGGCCCCGGCCGGACCGGCGCCGTCGACCCGCGCCCGCGTGCCCGGCGGGGTCGCCGCCCGGGTGGCGCTCACACCCGCCTCGCCGCGACCGGGGCGAACAGCCCGCCGGGCCGGACCAGCAGCACCGCCAGCAGCAGCACCAGCACCGCGAGCGGGGTGAGGTCGCTGCCGGCGTAGCCGCTGACGTAGGAGAGCAGCAGGCCGACCGCGAGTCCGCCGACCACCGCCCCCGGTGGGCTGTCCAGCCCACCCACCACGGCGGCGGTGAACGCCGAGACGAAGACCAGGTCCATCGCGTGCGGGTGCAGGCCCAGCTCGGTGGGGATGACCAGCATGCCGGCCAGCGCGCCGACCCCGGAGGCCAGCGCCCAGCCGAGGGTGAGCATGCCGCCCACGTTCACCCCGAGCAGGCGGGACACCTCGGGGGCGAACGCCGCCGCGCGCATCCGCAGGCCCACCGCCGTACGGGTGAAGGTCCAGGCGAGCCCCACGACCACCACCGCGACCGCCGCGAAGACGAACAGGTCGTACGGCGACAGGACGGCGACGCCGCCCACGGTCAGCGGGTTGCGGGAGAAGGGCGTGCCGGCGGGCAGGAACTCGCTGCCGTACACCATGCCGAGGACGGCCTGGATCAGCAGCACCAGCCCGAGCGCGACGATCACCGGGTTGAGCGGCGACGCGTGGTCGACGAAGCGCATGACGACCACGTCCACCGCCGCGCCGAGCAGCAGCCCGGCGGCCAGCGCGGCCAGGAACCCCAGCCAGTAGGAGCCGGTCGCGGCGGAGACGCTGTAGGCGACGTACGCGGTCGCGACGGCCATCGCGCCCTGGGCGAAGTTGACGATCCGGGCCGCCCGCCAGATGAGCACCAGCGCCAGGGCGAACGCGGCGAGGACCGCGCCCCTGGACAGTCCGTCGAGGGTGAGGAAGACGAAGCGGTCCAACGGTCCTCCCTTGCGGGGACGAGGGGTTCAGAAACCGAGGTAGGCGTGCCGCAGGTCGGCGTCGTCGCGCAGCCGGCCGGCCGGTGCGGTGGTGACGACGCGGCCCAGGGACATCACCACGCCCTCGTCGGCGATCGAGAGGGCGCTGCGCACGTTCTGCTCGACCAGCAGCACGGTCAGCCCGGTGTCGTCGCGCAGCCGGCGCAGCAGGGCCATGGTCTGGGTGACCACCCGCGGCGCCAGGCCGAGCGACGGCTCGTCGAGCAGCAGCAGGCGGGGCCGGCCGACCAGCGCCCGGCCGAGGGCGAGCATCTGCCGCTCGCCGCCGGAGAGCTGGTGCCCGTGATGTCGTCGCCGTCGGGCCAGCGGCGCGAAGAGCTGGTAGACCTCGTCGAGGGCGCGGGCGGCGTCGGCCCGGTCGCGCCGCCACAGCCCGCCGAGGCGCAGGTTCTCGTCGACCGTCAGCTCGCCGACCACCCCGCGCCCCTCCGGCACGTGGGCCATGCCGCGGCGCACGAGCTGCTCCACCGCGACGCCGCGCAGGTCCTCCCCGGCCAGGACGACCCGGCCGGCGGCCGGGCGCAGCATGCCGGAGAGGGCGCGCAGCAGGGTGGTCTTGCCGGCCCCGTTGGCGCCGACGACCGCCGCGATGGCGCCCTTCGGCACGGTGAGGTCGATGCCGTGCAGCACCGGCGCGCCGCCGTAGCCGGCCGTCAGGCCGCGTACCTCGAGTAGGGCCTCGCCGCTCATGCCGCGGCCTCGTCGACGGCGGCGCCGAGGTAGGCGTCGGCGACCGCCGGGTCGTCGCGTATCTCGTCGGGGGTGCCCGCGGCGATCACCCGGCCGAAGTCGAGCACCACGATCTCGTCGCAGACGGACATCACGAGGTCCATGTGGTGCTCCACCAGCAGCACCGCGCAGGGATCGGCGTCGCGTCGGGGCAGCCCCCGGATCAGCTCCGCCAGCTCGGCGATGTCGTCGGCGCCCAGGCCCCCGGCGGGTTCGTCGAGCAGGAGCAGCCGGGGCCGCGCGGCCAGCGCGCGGGCCAGGGCGACCCGCTGGCGTACGGCGAAGGGCAGCGTGCCCGGCACGGCGTCGGCGTGCCCGGCGATGCCCAGGGTGTCGAGGACGTCGAGGGCGTGCCGGCGCAGCCGGCGCTCGTCGCGGTCGCTGCGGGGCAGGCCCAGCAGGGCGGCGAGGAAACCGGCGCGGGCCGTGTGGGTGGCCCCGGTCATCACGTTCTCCAGCACGGTGAGCCCGGCGAAGAGCCCGGTGCCCTGCAACGTGCGGGCGACGCCGAGGCGGGTCAGCCGGTGCGGGCGCGGGCGCAGCGGCCGGCCGTCGAGGGTCAGGGTCCCGTCGTCCGGCGTGACGAAGCCGCAGACCACGTTGAACAGGGTGGTCTTGCCGGCGCCGTTGGGTCCGATCACGCCGACCACCCGACCCGGCGGCACCCGCAGCGAGACGTCGTCGAGGGCGGTGAGGCCGCCGAAGCGGACCCCGATGTGGTGCAGTGCGAGCCCTTGCTCCATCGCCCGTCCCCCCGGCAGCCGCCAGTATTTACACTGGGAGTGTACGTTTCTGAGGTGGGCCGTCAATACCTTCGATGCCCTGGCCGCGCACGCTCGTCGGTCGCCGCCCCGAACCGGGCGGCGACCGACGGTTTCTGCACCGGCCGGGCAGCCACGCGTCGCGGGGCGACCGCGGCTGGCGGTCGCCCCGGCAGGCGTCAGGCGCTCGGGCAGGTGTTGCGGTACTCCTGGATGGCCGAGCCGCTCGGGCCCGGGCAGAGGAACTGCTCGTAGCGGGTGTCGTCGTCGACGAACCGCTTCAACCAGGCCACCGCCTGGCGGGCGGTGGGCGTGTTGACCGTCTGCGGGAAGAAGTGGCTCGCCCCGTTGAGCTCCAGGTACGCCTTCTCCGACGAGGCCGGGATGCTGTTGTAGAACGGCTCCGAGTGCGACGAGACCGGCGCGACGCTGTCGTTCTCCCCACCGATGATCAGGGTCGGCACCCGGACGTCGGACCAGGTCTTGTCCAGGTTCCACGGCGCCAGCGGCACGGCGGCCTGCAACGACGGCCGGGCGACCGCCGCCTCCAGGCTGCCGCCGCCACCCATCGAGTGGCCGGACACGGCGAGCCGACTGGCGTCGATCCGGCCCCGCACAGAGCTGCGCTGCGTCAGGTAGTCGAGCGCCGCGAGCAGCTGCCGGCCCCGGCTGTCCGGCTGGTCGAGGCGGGTGTTGGTCTCGATGCCGATCACCACGAACCCGTGCGAGGCGATCCGCGGCCCGAGCCAGTCGATGCTGGACCAGGCCGCCGTATAGCCGGGCGAGATGGCGACGGCACCGAAGGTGCCCTCGGCGGTGCTGGTCGGGTAGTAGATGACGCCGCCGCCGAAGCCGGACACGCTGAGCGACGAGACGCTCTGCGACGCGGTGGCGAACGGGCCGCGGCTGGCCTCCAGCAGGGCGACGGTCGGGGCGGGACCGCGCTCGTACGGGTTGGCGGCGGCCTGGGCGGCCGGCGGCGCGGCGAGCGCGCCCACCGCGGCCAGGACGGCGGCCACGGCCAGCCCGGCGAGGCGGGCGGCGGGACGGGGACGGACGGTGGTGGTTGGTGATGACACGTCGGGCACTCCCTACGGGACGGGGCATATCGACATGCATCAGTCTTGGGTGGTGCCGGCGGCGGCGCATCGGCGAAATCACCAGTCCTCGGAACACAAGGTCGTCCACCCGCTGGCCCGGACGCTGCCGGGCGGAGGCGGCGACACCACGACCGACGAGCGCCTCACCGAGGAACGCCAGGAGTTCCGCTGCAGCGCCAGCGCGTACCCGCCGACCGGCTCCGCACGATGGCCGGCGTCGTACGGATGGCGGAGGCCACCGCCCCGACGCGGCCGCACCCGAGCGCCCCGTCCGCGAAGGGCAACCTCGCGCGGCCGAACCGGCGCTGGCGGTCATCGGCCGCGTACGCGACGCGATCCGCGGGCCGTCGGCCAGCGGCTGAGCGTCCGTCCACACCGGCACCCCGCGCCCGCCCGGCCGACTCCCGCCGGGTGGGCGCGGCGCGTCTGCCGTCGGTGCACGGATGCGAATTTTCCGTAAGTTGCCGATACTGTGGCCCACTTCCGCGGGAGACAGGTCCGCGTCCGGGGCGCCTGCCCAGGGACGCGGGAGAGGAGACACCATGAGCGACACCGCTGCGAAGTCCCGAGCGGTCGGCTCCACCGTCCGGCTGCTGTCCGTCCTGGTCATCGTCGCCGGCCTGATCATGCTGATCGGAGGGGCCGCCACCTGGTTCACCGTGCAGAGCCAACTCGCCGACGAACGCATCACCGTCTCCGCCGACGCGGACTGGTTCGCCGGCGAGAAGATCGACGGCCCGCTGACCGCGTACGCGGAGGCCGAGGTCATCGAGAAGCACTCGCTGGAGGCCAGTGGCGGCAAGACATACGCCGAACTCGGCCGGGAGGACCCCACCCGGCAGACCGTCATGAACGGCTCGTTCCTGCGCGCCTCCCTGTTCACCTCGGTCGTCTCCTTCGGGGTCGCCGCCCTGGCGATGGGCCTCGGGGTGGTGCTCGCCCTGATCGGGTACTCCCTGCTCACCCTGTCCCGCCGGCTCGACGCCCTCCCCGCGCCGGCCTCCACCACCTCCTGATCCGTGCCGGCGGCCCGGCCACGCCCGTACCGCGTGGCCGGGCCGCCGCCTGGCCGGGCCGCGTCGGGGCGGGTGCGGCCGTCGGTTAGGGTCGGCACCGCCCCCTCCGGCCGCGCCGGACGACCCCTGCCCCGCGGAGACGCCCTGATGACCGAGATAGGCGGCGCCACGAGGGTGTACGCGCTGCTCGGCGACCCGATCGCCCAGGTACGCGCCCCCGGGCTGCTCAACCCGGTGCTGGCCCGGCGCGGCACCGACGCGGTGCTCGTCCCGGTCCACGCGGCGCCGGCCGACCTCACCCAGGTGGTGCGGGGGTTGCAACGGGTGGCCAACCTGGACGGGATGCTGGTCACCGTGCCGCACAAGGCCGCCGCGCTCGACCTCGCCGACCGCGCCAGCGACCGCGCCCGCCTCGCGGGCAGCGCCAACGCGCTGCGGCGCGAACCCGACGGGACGTGGACCGCCGACACCTTCGACGGCGACGGGTTCGTCCGCGGGCTGGCCGGGGCCGGGCACCCTCCCCGGGGCCGCCGGGCGTGCGTGGTGGGCGCGGGCGGGGCAGGCAGCGCCATCGCGGTGGCCCTGCTCGACGCCGGCGTGGCCCACCTGTACCTCAGCGACACCGACCCGGACCGGCTGGAGACGCTGCGGCGGCGGCTGTCCGCCGCGTACCCCGGCCGGGTCGGCGCGACGGCGCGACCGCGACTGGCCGACGCCGACCTCGCGGTCAACGCCACGCCCCTGGGGCTGTGCCCCGACGACCCGCCGCCGTTCGCGGTGGCCGACCTGCCGGCGCACGCGGTGGTCGCCGACATCATCATGACGCCGGCCGAGACGCTCCTGCTGGCCGAGGCGCGCGCCCGGGGGCTGCGGGCGCATCCGGGCGAGCCGATGCTCGCCCACCAGATCGACGCCTACCTGGACTTCTTCGGGCTGTGACCGACCGCCGGTCCGCGCCGGGAACCCGGGCGACTCCCGGCGACCGCCGTCCGGTCCCGGCCGGCGTCCGCGTCACCCGCCGGCCGGCTCACTGATCATCCTGTCGGCCGGACCTGTTACCGTCGCGCCGCCGCTGCACCAGTCGGACCGGAGGTAGGCGTGATCAGCTCCCACGTGTCGTCGTTCGTCGGATTACCGGTAGTGCCCTTCACACCGGGGATGAGCCTTCCCGACGATCCCTCGGCGGTCGCCTGGCGGTTGGAGGTCGAGGAGCACGACGCGGAGCCCGAGGAGTTCGCCGGTCTCGTGCGGGCGCTGCGGGAGCAGGTGCCGCCCGACGCCGTACGCGCCCTGGTGATCGGCGAGTGGGGCGAGGCCTACGAGCGGCCACTGCCGGTCGAGACGCTGGTCGAGGCCGCCGGGGAGTGGACCGGGCTGCGGGCGGTCTTCCTCGCCGACCTGACCTACGAGCAGTGCGAGATCTCCTGGCTCACCCACGGCGACATCACCCCGCTGCTCGCGGCGTACCCGTCGCTGGGGGTGCTCTGGGTGCGCGGGGCGCAGGGCCTGCGGCTGGAGCCGGTCCGCCACACCGGGCTGCGGGAGCTGCGCTTCGAGTCCGGCGGGCTGCCGGCCGGGGTGGTCCGTGCCGTCGGCGCGTGTGAGCTGCCGGCCCTGCACCGGCTGGACCTGTGGCTCGGCAGGAGGGACTACGGCGGCGACGCGGGCGTCGAGGACCTGGCCGGCGTGCTCTCCGGAGCCGGCCTGCCCGCCCTGCGCTACCTCGCGGCCTGCAACGCCGAGATCGCCGACGCGGTCGCGGCGGCGGTCGCCGCCGCGCCGGTCGTGCCCCGGCTGGAGGCGCTCGACCTGTCGAGGGGCACGTTGACCGACGAGGGCGCGAAGGCGCTGCTTGCCGGCCAGCCGCTGACCCACCTGACGCGGCTCGACCTGCACCACCACTACCTGTCGGAGGAGATGGCCGCGTCGGTGGCCGCCGCGCTGCCGGGCGTGCAGGTCGACCTGTCCGACGCGCAGACCGCCGAGGAGTACGACGGCACCCCCTACCGCTACACCGCCGTCGGGGAGTGATCGCCGGTGACCTTCTTCTCGCACGCCGAGCGGTTCGCCGGTCGCCCGGTCGTCGACGTACCCCTCGACGGGCCGCTGCCGGCGGTCGACGCCCCGGTGTCCTGGCGGCTCTCCGACCCCGGGTGGGACCAACGCACCGACGACGCGCTCTCGGAGCCGTTCCGGGCGGCCTTCGACCGGTTCGTCGCGCAGGCCGGCGCCCGCGTGCAGTCCCTGGTCGTCGGCCCCTGGGGCTACGCGGCGTTCAACCCGGCCCCGATCGCGCAGCTCTGCGCGGCAGCACCCCGCCTGCCCGCCCTGCGGGCGCTCTTCCTCGGTGACATCACCGTCGAGGAGTGCGAGGTCTCCTGGATGAAGGTGGGCGACGTCAGCGAGCTGCTGACGGCGTACCCGGCGCTGGAGGTGCTGCGGGTGCGCGGCGGCGCCGACTTCAGCTTCTCCCCCGTACGGCACGCGCGGCTGCGCGAGCTGGCGGTGGAGAGCGGCGGGCTGCCCCGGGCGTTCGTCGGCGCGGTGCTCGACTCCGACCTGCCGGCGCTGACCGACCTGGAGCTGTGGCTCGGCACCTCCGACTACGGCGGCGACGCGCAGGTCACCGACCTAGCCCCGCTGCTGGCCGGGGAACGGTTCCCGCAACTGCGCCGGCTCGGCCTGTGCAACTCGGAGATCGCCGACGACCTCGCCCGGGCCCTGGCGTCGGCGCCGGTGGTGCCCCGGCTGCAACGGCTGGACCTGTCGATGGGCACGCTCGGCGACGAGGGCGCGGCGGCCCTCCTGGCCGGGCAGCCGCTGACCCACCTGGCGGAGCTGGACCTGTCCCACCACTACCTGGCGGAGGAGACCGCCGCGTCGCTGGTCGCCGCGCTGCCGGGCGTCGCGGTGGACGTGTCCGACCCGCAGGAGGCCGACGAGTACGACGGCGAGAGCTACCGCTACACGGCGGTGTCGGAATGACATGCGCCTGACCGTCGTCGGCAACCCCGGCAACCGCCGGGTCGACCTGTTCACCCGGGCGGTCCTCGCCGCCGGCCTGCCCCGGCCGCAGGTGCTGCCGTGGGCCGACGTGCTGACCGGCGCGGCGCCGCCCGAGGCCGGCGCGGTGGTGCGGGTCGACTCGCCCGGGGAGGACGCCGAGGTGGACCGGCTGCTGCGCCGGTCCGCCTCGCCGGCGCGGCACGGCGAGCTGATCGGCCTGGCCGACACGTACGCCGGGCTGCTGCGGGGCCTGGACCGGGTCGCCGCCGGCGGCGCGGAACTGCTCAACGATCCGGCGGACGTCGCGGTGCTGTGCGACAAGCGGCGCTGCCACGCCCGGCTGTCGGCCGCCGGGGTGCCGGTGCCGGCCGCGCTGCCCCCGGTGCACGGGTGGGCGCAGCTGCGGTCGGCGATGGCGGCGGCCCGCTGGAGCCGCGTGTTCGTCAAGCCCGCACACGGCTCGTCGGCCGCCGGGGTCGTCGCGCTGGCCGTGGCCAGCGGGCGGGTGCAGGCGGTCACCACGATCGAGGCGACCCCGGACGGGCTGTTCAACTCGCTGCGCCCGCGCCGATACACCGACGAGGCCGAGGTCGCCGCCATCGTCGACCGGATCGCCGCCGACGGCCTGCACGTGGAGCGGTGGCTGCCCAAGGCGGGGCTCGGCGACCGGGTGGTCGACCTGCGGGTGGTGACGGTCGCGGGGCGGCCCACCCACGCCGTCGTGCGCGCCGCCCGGGGGCCGCTGACCAACCTGCATCTGGGCAACGCGCGCGGGGACCTCGCCGAGCTGCGCGCGGCGGCCGGGCCCGCGGCGTGGGCGGCGGCGATGGAGACGTGCGAGCGGGTGGCCGGGTGTTTCCCCCGCACCCTCCAGGTCGGCATCGACCTGATGTTCCTGCTCGGCTGGCGGCGCCACGCGGTGGCCGAGGTCAACGCCTTCGGCGACCTGCTGCCGGGGGTGCTCACCGACGGCCGGGACACGTACGCCGAGCAGGTGCGCGCCCTGACCGACGGCCGGTGGACGCGCTGGCGGTCGGCCTCGGGGCGGGAGCCGACGCACGTCGGCGCGGCCGGGCGGGAGGTGTTCGCGTGCGCAGTCTGATCGGCAGCCACGACCTGCTCCTGCTCACCCTCGACACGCTGCGCCACGACGTCGCCGCCGACCTGGCCGCGCGCGGGCGCACGCCGCACCTGGCGCGGGCCCTGCCCGGCGGGCGGTGGGAGCGCCGGCACTCCCCCGCCAGCTTCACCTACGCCGCGCACCACGCGTTCTTCGCCGGTTTCCTGCCCACCCCGGTCACCCCGGGCCGGCACGAGCGGCTGTACGCGGCGGCGTTCCCCGGGAGCGAGACGGCCGGCGCCGACACCTGGGTGTTCGACGCCCCCGACCTGCCCACGGCGCTCGCCGGCGTCGGCTACCACACGCTCTGCCTGGGCGGCGTCGGGTTCTTCAACCGGCGCAGCCCGCTCGGGGCGGTGCTGCCGGGCCTGTTCGCCGAGGCGCACTGGGAGCCCGGCTTCGGGGTCACCTCCCCCACCTGCCTGGACGCCCAACTCGACCGGCTGGCCGAGGTGCTGCCGCGCGTGCCGGCGCGACAGCCGCTGTTCACGTTCCTCAACGTCGCCGCCCTGCACCAGCCCAACCGGCACCACCTGCCCGGCGCGCAGGTCGACGACCTGGCCAGCCACGCCGCCGCCCTGGAGTACGTCGACGGCCGGATCGACCGGCTCTTCGCCCTGCTCACCGGGCGGGGCCGGCCGGTGTTCGCGATCGTCTGCTCCGACCACGGCACCGCGTACGGCGAGGACGGCCACACCGGCCACCGGATCGGCCACGACGTGGTGTGGACGGTCCCGTACGCCCACTTCGTCCTGCGACCGGGGGAATGGTGACCAGCACCGACACGGGCCTCGACGGCTCGCCGTACCAGCAGTACCTGTACGCGTACCCGCACAAGACCTCCTACCGGCCGCTGCGCCCGCGCCCGCTGCTGTCGGACGTGTGGCGGGCCGAGGCGCGCGAGGCGCTCTTCCTCTACGTGCACCTGCCGTTCTGCGAGATGCGCTGCGGGTTCTGCAACCTGTTCACCCGCGCCAACGCGCCCGCCGAGCAGGTGACGGCGTACCTGCGGCAGCTTCGCCGGCAGGCCGGCCGGGTCGCCGACGCGCTGGGCGACGACGCCGGCTACGCCCGCGCGGCGCTCGGCGGTGGCACCCCCACCTACCTGACCGCCGACGAGCTGACCGAGCTGTTCGCCGTCGCCACCGCGATGGGGGCCCGGCTGCCGGGCGTACCGCTGTCGGCGGAGACGTCGCCGGCGACCGCGACGCCGGAGCGGCTCGCGGTGCTCGCCGCGCACGGCACCACCCGGGTGAGCATCGGCGTGCAGAGCTTCCTCGACGCCGAGGCCCGGGCCGCCGGCCGCCCGCAGCGGCGCGCGGAGGTGGAGGCGGCCCTGGCCGCGATCCGCGACGCCCGCATCCCCGTGCTCAACATCGACCTGATCTACGGCATCGACGGGCAGAGCGCCGACACCTGGCGGCAGAGCCTCGACGCGGCCCTGGCGTGGCGCCCGGAGGAGCTGTACCTCTACCCGCTGTACGTGCGCCCGTTGACCGGGCTCGGGCGGCGGGCGCACGCCCGGGCGGACTGGGACGCCCAGCGCCTCGCCCTCTACGAGCAGGCCGTGGCGACGCTCGGCGCGGCCGGCTACCGGCAGGAGTCGATGCGCCAGTTCCGCCGGGCCGACGCGCCCGCCCCCGACGGGCCGGACTACTGCTGCCAGGACGACGGTATGGTGGGCCTGGGCTGCGGCGCCCGCTCCTACACCACGTCCCTGCACTACTCGTTCGACTACGCGGTCGGGGTGTCGCAGGTCCGCGCGGTGCTCGACGACTACCTGGCCCGCCCGGCCGACGACTTCCGCTTCGCCGAGTTCGGGTTCGCCCTCGACGGCGCGGAGCAGCGCCGCCGGTGGCTGCTCAAGTCGCTGCTGCGCGCCGAGGGGGTCGACGCGGCGGCCTACCGGGCCCGTTTCGGCGCGCTTCCAAGCGACGACTTCCCCGAGCTGGGCCGGCTAGTCGAGCGGGGGTGGGCCGGCGACGGCGGGCTGCGGCTGACGCCGGCCGGGCTGGCCCGCTCCGACGCGATCGGCCCGTGGCTGACCTCGGCCCGGGTCCGCGACGCGATGACCGGGTACGTGCCGAGGTGAACCTCGCGATCCTCTACCGGGGGCCCCTGGCGAGCTGCAACTACGACTGCCCGTACTGCCCGTTCGCCAAGCGGCGGGACCCGCCGGAGCTGCTGCGCGCCGACCGGGCGGCGCTCGCCCGGTTCGCCGGCTGGGTGGCGGCCACCGTCGACGTACGGCTGTCAGTGCTGTTCACCCCGTGGGGCGAGGGGCTGACCCGCAGCTGGTACCGCGACGCGATGGTGTCGCTGTCGCACCTGCCGCACGTCGAGCGGGTGGTCATCCAGACGAACCTCGCCGCCCGGGTGGACTGGCTGGCCGACGCGGACCCGCGCGCCGTCGCCCTGTGGAGCACCTACCACCCCGGCCAGGTCGACCGGGACCGCTTCCTGAGCCGGTGCGCCCGGCTGACCGAGCTGGGCGTGCGCTACTCGGTGGGGGTGGTCGGCCTGCCGGAGCACCTCGCCGAGGCGCGGGCGCTGCGGGCCGCCCTGCCCGCCGAGGTCTACCTGTGGGTCAACGCCGCCGAGGGCCGGCGCTACGACGCCGCCGAGGAGGCGACGTGGACGGAGCTGGATCCGCTGTTCGGCTACAGCGTGCGCCCGCACGTGTCGCTCGACCGGCCGTGCCACGCGGGCGAGACGGCGATCTCGGTGCGCGGCGACGGCACGGTGCGCCGCTGCCACTTCATCGACGAGCCGATCGGCAACCTCTACGACGGGTCGTGGCGGGCGGCCCTGCGGCCTCGGCCGTGCGGCAACGCGGTCTGCGACTGCCACATCGGGTACGTCCACCTCAAGCCGCTCGGCCTGCGCGACGTCTTCGCCGGCGGGGTGCTGGAGCGCATCCCGGCGGCCTGGCCGCCCGTACGCCGGCCGGTGCCGCTCGCCGCGCCGGACCGCCGGCCGCCGGCGGTCCCCGCGCCGGCATCACCGCCGGCCTGACAGCGGTCGGCGGGGCGGGGAACGGATCGACGGGCGGGCAGGGGTGGGGGCGGCCCGGCGCGGCCGGACCGCCCCCGATCGGGTGGCTCAGTGCGCGCCGGGTACGGCGGCGGCCGCCTCCTCCCGGGCCCGCCGCTCATCACCACTGAGGGTGTGCAGCGGCTTCTCCCGGATGAACAGCACCACCAGCAGGGCCAGCACCGCGAAGGGGGTGGCCACGAGGAACAGCTCGCCGGTGGCGGTCCCGTACACGTCCTGGATGATCCTCAGCACCGGCTCGGGCAGAGCGGACAGGTCGGGCACCTCGGTGGAGCCCTCCCCGCCCGGGGCGCCGCCGGCCAGCGGGCCGAGCTTCTCCGCGCTCAGCGTGGCGACCCGGTTCGCCAGCACCGCGCCGAGCGCGCTGACGCCGATCGTGCCGCCCATGCTGCGGAAGAAGGTCAGCACGGAGGTGGCCGCGCCCAACTCGTGCGCCGGCACGTCGTTCTGCGCCGCGAGCACCAGGTTCTGCATGAGCATGCCGACGCCGATGCCGAGCACCGCCATGTAGACGCTGAGCAGCACGACGCTGGTCCCGGCGTCGATGGTGGCCAGCAGCAGCATGCCGACGACCATCACGGCGGCACCGGTCACCAGGTAACGCTTCCAGCGGCCGTACTTGGTGATGAGCTGGCCGGCCACCGTCGACGAGACCAGCAGGCCCAGGATCATCGGCAGGCTCATCAGCCCCGCCACCGTCGGCGACTTGCCCAGCGAGAGCTGGAAGTACTGGGACAGGAACACGGTGCCGCCGAACATCGCCACGCCGACCAGGATGCTGGCGACGGTGGTCAGCGAGACCGTCCGGTTGCGGAAGATCTCCAGCGGCACGATCGGCTCCGCCGCGCGCGACTCCACCCAGACGGCCAGCGCCAGCAGGGCGAGGCCGCCGCCGACCATGAGCGCCGTCCAGCCCGAGGCCCAGGCGAACTTGTTGCCGGCCAGCGACGACCAGACCAGCACGGTGGAGACCCCGGAGGTGATGAGCAGCGCGCCGAGCCAGTCGATCTTCACCTTGCGGCGGGTCACCGGCAGGTGCAGGGTGCGCTGGAGCAGGACGATCGAGAGCAGCGAGAACGGGACGCCGATCAGGAAGCACCAGCGCCAGCCGAGCCAGGAGGTGTCCACCAGCACGCCGCCGATCAGCGGGCCGGCGATGGTGCCGACGCCGAACACGGCACCGAAGATGCCGGCGTAGCGGCCCAGCTCGCGGGGCGGGATCATGGCCGCCATCACGATGGTGGCCAGGGCGGTCATGCCGCCGGCGCCGATGCCCTGCACGACCCGGCTGGCCAGCAGCACCTCGACGTTCGGGGTCAGGCCGGCGATCAGCGAGCCGATCACGAAGAGGCCGAGGGAGAGCTGGATCAGCAGCTTCTTGCTGTAGAGGTCGGCCATCTTGCCCCACAGCGGCACGGTCGCCGTCATGGCCAGCAGTTCGGTGGTGACGATCCAGGTGTAGACGGTCTGGGTGCCGTTGAGGTCGGCGATGATGCGCGGCAGCGCGTTCGCCACGACCGTGGAGGCGAGGATCGACACGAACATGCCGACCATCAGGCCGGAGAGTGCCTGGAGCACCTCGCGGCGGGACATGCGGCCGGCGCCGACCTTGGTGGTCTCGGCGGGCACGGTGGCGGTCATCGGACTTCCTTACCGGGTACGGGTTTCACGGCCTCCCGGGCACCTTCCCGGAAGGGGCTTGCGGGCGGGTCAGGGCCGATCGGGTTGCGGCAGCCCCGCGGCGAGGGCGGCGAAGGCCTCGTCGACGAGGTCGGCCAGATCCGGCCGGTCGGGGTGGGCGGCCCAGCGGGTCATCGCGATGCGCAGCACGGCGCCCGTCACGGCGGTGACCAGCGCGGGGTAGCCGTGGTCGGGGTCGACGCCGACCCGCGCCGCGACGACCTCGACGATGGCCCGCTCCGTCTCGGCGTTGCCGGCCACCAGGCGCGGCAACAGCGCGGGGTTGCGCGCCACCACGTCCATCCGCAGGCACCACAGCTCGCGTTCGGCGCGCACCTCGTCGATGACGTCGTCGAGGGCGGTGCGCAGCGCGGTCAGCACGGGCACCTCGGGCGGCACGGCGGCCAGCCGGGCCACCAGGCGGGCGGCGTCGCCCGCCTGGTCACCTACCAGGGCGTCGTCCTTGCAGGCGAAGTAGTTGAAGAACGTACGCGGGGAGACGTCGGCCGCCTCGCTGATCTCCTCCACCGTCACCTGGGCCAGCCCGCGCTCGGCCACCAGGCGCAGCGCCGCCTCGGTCAGCGCGGCCCGGGTCCGGCGCTTCTTGCGGTCGCGCCGTCCGGGAGTGGGCTCAGTGCCGGCAGAAGTCACGCGAGGACACTACAAGCGATCTTGCAGAACCTGCAATGTTTTATGAAGTGAAGTGATGTGGCCCATCCCGGCGGCACCGGCCCTGGTCACCGGGCACCGCGCGCGGCCGTCACGGCGTCCCCGACGCCGGTCGTCGACCGGGAGGCTCCGCCCGCCCGGCGACCCGCCGGTCCACCGGCCGGAGGCCGCCGGCCGTGAGCAGCCGGGCGATCGGGAGCGTCGCCGCGCCGAGCGCCACCGCGTCGACACCCAGCAGACCCAGCTCGATCGAGGCCTGCTCGTACGGCTGGCGCAGCGCCTGGCGGCCGGCGGCCTCCCGGACGGCCGGCAGCAGGTCGCCCAGGGCCATGCCCGCCCAGCCCCCGAGCACGACCCGTTCCGGATTGAACAGGTTGATCAGGTTGGCCACCCCGGCGCCGAGGTACTCCGCCGTCTCGGTCAGCACGCGCCGGGCGGCGGCCGAGTCGTCGGCGGCGTCGATGAGGGCCGCCAGCTGGGACTCCTCGTCCCCGCCCGGGACCGGGCGACCACCCCGGGCCTCCCGGTAACGGTCGAGGACGGCCGACGCGCCGACGTACGCCTCCAGGCAGCCGCGGGCCCCGCAGCGGCAGGGCCGCCCGCCGTAGAGCAGGGTGGTGTGCCCCCACTCCCCCGCGCTGCTGGAGGCGCCCCGGTACGTCACCCCGTCGGTCACCACCGCGGCGCCGACCCCGGAACCGACCAGCGCGAAGACGGCGTGCCGGGCCCCCCGGCCGGCGCCGAACCACATCTCCGCCTGCCCGAGCGTCTTGGCCCCGTTGTCGATGTGCAGCGGCAGGTCGGTGCCCGCCGCGATCAGCCGCTCCAGCGGCACCCGGTCCCAGCCGAGCGACTGGGCGTGCACCACGGCCTCCCGGCCCTGCTCGACCACCCCGGACACGCCGATGCCGGCGCCGAGCACCTCGTCGGCGGCCACCCCGGCCCGGGCGGTGACCGCGTCGATCCCGGCCAGCACGTGCCCGGCCACCTCCGCCGGTTCCGTCCGCCGCGACGCGAGCGGGTACGCGACGCCGGCGAGCGGGGTCATGGCGAAGTCGAACAGCTCCACCCGGACCCGGGTCTCCCCGACGTCCACCCCGACGACGAACGCGAAGCGCGGCGCGACCCGCAGCATCATGCCGGGCCGGCCGCCGTCGGACCCGACGGCGCCCGCCTCGACGACGAGCCCCTCGTCGATCAGGTCGCCGACCACGTTGCTCACCGCCGGCTGGCTCAACCCGGTGCCGCGGACCAGGTCCTGCCGGGTGAGCGGGCCGTCCAGGAGGACCTTGGACAGCAGGGCGGACCGGTTGCGCATCCGGACGCCCCGGTTGGTCGCGCGCGCCAGCTCCACCTGCCACCCCGATCCGCTCGGCCGCCCGGTGCGACTGTACGACCCCGCCCCCGGCCAACCACCCCGACGACCACGTGTGGTCAGGCCGTCGACCGGCGCCGGCCCCACCGGCGGGCACGGTCCACCGGCCCGCCCGGGTGCCCCACGTCGACGGTCCGCCGGCAGTTGCTGGCGTCGTGTCGGCGCCCGGGATGCCGATAGGGTCGGGGCCCATGCGGACGAAGCAGGAACTGGGCGCGGCCATCCGGCGGGACCGGCGGGCCGCCCTCGTCGTCAACGCCCACTCCCGCCGGGGCCGCCAACTGCACGAGCAGGCCCGGGCGCGGTTGACGGCGGCCGGCTTCCACCTGCTCGGCGACCACCCCGTCGAGCAGCCCGGCCAGCTCGAACGCGCCCTCGCCGCGGCCGTCGACCTCGGGCCGGACCTGCTGGTGGCCGGCGGCGGGGACGGCACCCTCAGCACCGCCGCGCGGCTGCTCGCCCACCGCGACATGGCGCTCGGCCTGCTGCCGCTGGGCACCACCAACAACTTCGCGCGCACCGTCGGCGTGCCGCTGGAACTCGACCGTGCCGTCGACGTGCTGGCCGACGGCACGGTGATCGACGTCGACCTCGGCCTCGCCGGCGACATGCGGTTCACCAACCACGTCGGCGTCGGCCTCTCCGCCGACATCATGCTCCGCACGCCGCCGCGCCTGAAGCGGGTCATCGGGCGGCTGGCGTACCCGCTCACCGCCCTGGCGCTGCTGGCCCGGCACCGCGCGCTGCGCGTCACCGTGCGCGCCGGGGACGCCCGGCACGAGTTCGTCACCCACCAGGTGTACGTGGCCAACGGCGGCTTCCACGCCGGGCGCCCGATCGCCGCCGACGCCGACGCCGACGACCGGCTGCTGGTCGCGTACCCGGTCGGCGGCGCGGACCGGCGTGGCCTGGTGCGCGACACCGCCCGCAACGCGGCGACCGGGCACCGGCGCTCCGTCGGCGACGAGCCGTTCCTCGCCGTCGGTGAGTTGTGGCTGGAGACCGACCGGCCGGCGCGCGTCGAGGTCGACGGCGAGCTGTGCGGCCGTACGCCCATCCGCATCGGCCTGGACGCCAACGCGCTGCGCGTGATGGCGCCGGCCGGCAGCCCGGACCGCTGAGCGACGCGGCCGGCCGGGGCCGCCCCGGCTGGACCGCGCCCGCACGCCGCGCGCCACCCCGGCCGGCGCGCCACGGCGGCCGGGCGCGCGCTACCGCAGCCGGTCCGCCGCGTCGAGGGCCGCCAGGAAGTCGGCGACGAGGTCCGCGGTGTCCTCGATGCCGGTGGAGACCCGCACGAGGCCCTCGGCGATGCCGGCGGCGGCCAACTGCTCGGCGTCCACGATCCCGGCCCACATCGAGCGCGGGTGCACCACGAGGGTGCTGACGCTGCCCAGGCTGGCCGCCCGCTTGGCCAGGCGGAGCCCGTCGAGCAGCGCCGCCGCCCGCCCGTCGCGCAACTCCACACCGAGCACGCCGCCGAAGCCCGTCATCTGCCGCCCGGCCAGCTCGTGCTGGGGATGCGTCGGCAGCCCCGGGTAGCGCACCCGCCGCACGGCCGGGTGGCCCTCGACCGCCCGGGCCAGGGCCAGCGCGTTGGCGTTGTGCCGCTCCACGCGCAGCGACAGCGTGCGGATGCCGCGCAGCAGCAGCCAGGCGTCGATCGGGCCGAGCGTGCTGCCGGTGACGATGGCGGTCTGCCAGACCCGGTCGACCAGGTCGGCGGAGCCGACGATCACCCCCGCGGAGAGGTCGGAGTGCCCGCCGAGGTACTTCGTCCCGCTGTGCCACACCAGGTCGGCGCCGAAGTCCGCCGGCCGCTGGTTGACCGGGGTGGCGAAGGTGTTGTCGACGGCCACCAGCGCGTCGTTGGCGTGCGCCAGCTCGATGACCGCCGCCAGGTCGGTCAGTTCGAGCAGGGGGTTGCTCGGGGTCTCCACGAGGACCAGCCGGGTCTGCGGGCGCAGCGCCCGCGCGAACGCCTCGGTGTCGGTCTGGTCCACCTGGGTGAAGGCCACCCCGAACCGGGCCAGCAGACCGGTGACCAGGGACGTCGTGCCGCCGTACGTGCTGCGCTGCACGACGACGTGGTCCCCGGCGGAGAGCAGGGCCAGGGCGATCGTGCTGATCGCGCCCATGCCGGAGGCGGTGACCATGCCCGCCTGCACGCCCTCCAGCTCGGCGACCACGGCGGCGACCTGCGCGTGGTTCGGGTTGCCGTAGCGGGTGTAGAAGCCGTGGCCCCGCGTCTCGGTGGCGAGGGCGGCGAACTGCTCGTCCGACTCGGCGCTGAAGGTGGCGCTCTGCACGATCGGCGGCGACACCGCCGCGCCGGGGTTCAACCCGTCGTCGCCGTGGACGGCGATCGTACCGGTGCCGGTCACAGGGTCTCCTCACCACGTCGTCCGGGGCGGCGACGGCGGTCCCTCGGACCGCCCGTGCTGGCGTCGACCCGCCCGTCGGGAGCGTACCCGGCACCACGACCGGCGGCTCCCGGTCCTTCACGCCGCACCGGGAAAGCGCTCATCACTCGCCCTGGTGGTCACGGCCGCACTGGCGATCGTCGGCGCCGCCGTGGCGGTCGGACCACGGGCGCGTGGGCTCCGGCTACCCGACGAACGTCCGGGTGGGCACCGTCCGGGCGCGCGGCGGCGGCCGGGGGATCTTCTGCGTCTCCGAGTCCGGCGGCGCCGCCATCGACCGGGCGGACATCGCCGACACCGGCAAAGGGTCGTAGGGTCCCGTCCCGCGTCGCGACGCGGATGGTCGGACGGGGCACGGTCGCCACGCGGGCGTCCGTGCCCCGTCCTCCCGCCCGGGCGGTCCCGGCCCCGAGGGGGGCGGGACCGGCCCCGCCCGGACGGAGAACGCGACGGTCAGCCCGCGACGGAGCGGAAGACCGGGTAGTAGCCGCCGGACTGGCCGGCCGCGGTCGGGTGGTACGAGACGCCCAGGGTGGCGAAGTTGAGGGCGTGCAGCCACTTGTCGCCGTAGCTGCACAGCTGGTGCCCGACGAACTGCGCACGCACGTCGGCGAACTTGAAGCCGGCGGCGACGGCGGCGCTGCGGGTGATGTCGTCCACCAGGTTGATGCCCTCGTTGATCTTCGCCCGCGAGGTGGCGCTCAGGCCGACGCAGACCGTGCCGAGCTGGTAGAAGACCGGGTAGCCGACGACCACCACGCGGGCGTTGGGGGCCCGGGTCTTGATGCCGTTGTAGACGTTGCGCAGCAGGCCGGGCAGCTGGGCACGGGCCTTGTCCTCGGCGGCCTGCACGGCGGCCACGCACTGGGTGGTGCCCTGGAGCACGCAGGTGGACATGATGCTGGCGAACCCGACGTCGTTGCCGCCGACCGTGACGCTGACCAGCGTGGTGGTGGAGCTGAGCGCCGAGAGCTGCGTGTTGATCACGCTGGTGGTGGTGGCACCGGAGCAGGCGACCGAGCGGTACGACGCGGGCTTGATGTTGGCCGCGTACAGCGCCGGGTAGGCGTTGGTGCTGCGCTGGCAGGAGCCGCTCTCGCTGGTGTAGCTGCCGGCGCCCACGCCCGAGGCGTACGAGTCACCGAGCGCCACGTAACGGTCGGTGGCGGCGGCCTGGGCGGGGGCTGCCATGGTGAGGCTGACGCCGAGAGCCGTGGCCAGGCTCAGGGCGAGGGAAACGAGACGGGTTCTCCGCACGTCGCACTCCGGGGGTAGAGGGATCGAGTGCGAGATTGATACCACCGAATATTTAGGAATGAAAGATCCTGCCGGAACTTTTAGGGGTGCCGGTAAAGACCTACCGGGTTTACGTGCCGACACCGGCGCCCAGCAGGGGTCGCGCAGGGCGCCACCGGGGTCCCGGCCGCGGCGGGCGGCACGGCGGACGCGACCCCGGTCAAGGGCGGGCGCGGACGGGGCGGAGCGTCAGCCGGACGCCCGGCAGGCGCCCGTGGCGGTCGCCACGAACACCGTCTGCACCTGCTCGCCGTCGGCGAGGCCGGGCACGGAGTGCGCCTGTACGTCGACGAAGCCCGCCCGGTCCAGCGCGGCCCGCCACCCCGTCACGTCGAGCAACGGCGACGCCGGCACCCTCGGCTCGTCGTCCGCGTGCCGCCACCACCCCTCGGCCAGGCCGAAGGTCAGCGTGTTGTAGTCGAGGCGGCTGGTCATCTCGTTGACCACCAGGACGCCGCCCGGCTTGAGCAGCGCGTGGCAGTGCCGCAGCGCGGCGGAGATCCGCAGCGTGGCGTGCAGGACGTTGCTGGCCAGGACCACCTGCATCGAGCCGGGCTCGAAGCCCTGGTCCTCGGGCGCACCCTCCACGTTGTAGCGGGCGAAGTCGACGTACGGTCGGTCGGCGCCGAAGCGCTGCCGCCCCAGCCGCAGGAACGCGGGCCCCACGTCGGTGTAGGAGTACCGCAGCCGCTCCGCCCGGTCCGCGAGGGCGTCCAGCACCGGCCCACTGGTGCCGCCGGTCCCCGCGCCCACCTCCATGACCTGGGCGAAGGAGCGCGGATAGCGCCGGAGGAACTGCCGGACGTGCTGCTGCACGAGCGCGGCGCAGAGCCGGTTGTGGAAGTCGAGCTGGACGTTGTCCCGGTAGATCGCGGAGACCAGCTCGGCCGAGCCGCCCGGGAAGAGCACCTCGTTCGCCGGCCGGTCACCCCGCACGACCCCTACGAGCTGCGTCTGGCAGGCGACCAGCAGGGGCACGTACCCGGCGGCCTCCGGGTGCTCCCGGCGCAACGCCGTCGCCGCCGCGTCGACCGCGTCGTCCTCGGCGAGCCCGGCCGCCTCGACGACCCGGTGCGTCACGGCGAGCCGGTCGCCCTGCCGGCGCAGCAGGTCGGCGCGTTCCAGCAGGTCCAGCAGGGCGTCACCGAGCCGCTGGTAGCCGGCCGCCACCGCCAGCCGGGCCAGGATCTCGTCCCGCCCGGCGGTGCTGCCGGCGGCGGGCAGCACGCCCGCGGCGGCCAGCCGGGCCGCCAGCAGCCGCCGCCCGAAGTCGGTCACCGCCTCGAAGGAGGTACGGAACCGCGCGTGGCGTTCCTGGTCCACGTCCACGAGCGGCTGCGGCGCCGCCTCGACGTCCGGTGCGGTCACGATGCGCCCTCCACGGTGCGTCCGGCGGTGCCGGTCAGGTCAGGTGCGCGGCCAGGGATGCCACGGCACGGGGTGCGGTCGGCCGGTCGACGAGCTGCGCGCAGAGGTCCGCGAGCAGCTCCGCGCGCGCCGGCACGAGATAGAAGTGGTCGCCGGGGAACGCCCGCAGCCGGAAGCCGCCGGTGGTCAGCTCCGCCCAGGCGGAGACCGACTCCCGGTCGCAGGCCGGGTCCCCGGTGCCGAGGTACGCGGTGATCGGCGCCGACACCGTCCGCGGCTCGCGCGGCAGGTGGTCGTGGATCAACCGCAGGTCCGCCCGAAGCGCCGGTACGACCAGTTCCCGCAGCTTCGGCGAGCGGAAGACCAGCGCGTCCACCTCGCCCAGCGCGGCGATGCGGCCGAGGAACTCCTCGTCGTCGAGGTGGTCGGGGTGCTGGTCGATGCGGGTGACGTGCGGGGCGCCGTGCCCGGAGACGAACAGGATGCTCGGCACGACGCCGAGCCGGTCCTCCAGCCGGGCGGCCACCTCGTAGGCGACCGAGGCGCCCATGCTGTGGCCGAACAGGGCGAGGGGACGGTCCAGGTACCCGGTGAGCGATTCGGTGACCCGGTCGGCGAGCACGTCCATCCGGTCGACGCACGGCTCACCGAGCCGGTCCTGCCGGCCCGGGTAGCGCACGGCGAGCAGGTCGACGGAGTCCGGCAGCCGGGCCGCCCAGGGCTGGAAGAAACCGGCGGAGCCCCCGGCGTGCGGCAGGCACACCAGCCGCAGCTCCGCGTGCGCGCCGCCCCGGAACACCCGCAGCCACGGATCGCCGCCGGACGGCTGACGCAGGGACATCTCGGGCACCATCCTCGGTCGCGCCGGTCAGTCCGACATGGCCACCAGCACCCGGCGGTCGCCCGTGTACGGGCGCCGGCCGTGCGCGGTGAGCACGTTGTCGATCAGCAGCAGGTCGCCGACCCGCCAGTCGACGTCGACCGCGGCCTCCAGGCCCCGGTCGCGGATCTGGGTGACGTACTCGTCGGGGATCGGGGAGCCGTCGGCGAAGGTCACCGACTGGGGCAGCTCGTCCGGCCCCATCACCTGCGTCATCACCCGGGCGATGTCGTCGTCCAGGCCGGCCGGGTGCCACTGGTCCGCCTGGTTGAACCACACCTCCGCCCCGGTGACCGGGTGCCGCAGCGTGGCCGGCCGGAGCTGGGTCACCCGCAGCCCGTCGGCGGTCCACTCCCACGTCGCGCCGGCGCCGGCGAGGAACTCCTCGACCTCGTCGCGGCTGTCGGTCTCGAACGTCTCCCGCCAGCTCTTGCCCAGCCCCATCCCGTCGTGCAGGTTCTGCTGGTAGCGCAGGCCGCCGGCGAAGTCCGCACGCAGCTGCGCATCCAGCGAGTCGAGCCACAGCTCGGCGTCGACGACCGGGGTGGCGCCGCCGGTCTCCGCCGCGATCTGGCAGAAGAAGAGCAGCCGGGCCGGCCACCGGGCGGCGTACGACAGTTCGTTGTGCATCGAGATGGTGTAGCGGGCCGGGTACTCGGTGGACGTGTAGACGTTGCGGCCCACCTTGGTGCGCGGCGAGTTGCCGTGCACGTACGCCAGTCGCCTCGGCAGCAGCAGGTCCATCACCGGGTCCAGGGTCTCCGGCCGCACCCCGAAGCCACGGAAGACGAGCGCCTTCTCCGCGGTGAGCACCTGCGCCAGGTCCAGCTCGCGCAGGTGGTCGACCAGGCCCTCGGCGCTCGGCGCGCAGCCGGCGCTCTCCGGGGTGATCTCCAACGGTTTCCAGCTCGCGTGCTCGTTCATTCCGGGGCTCCTCACCGTCCCAAGCCGTGCGATCCCTCCCAGGCTCTGCCGCTCCGCTATATTCCGTCCATATCGCCACCGTCCCGGGCCGCGCGGCCCGCCCGACCGGCGCCCCGTCCCACCACCGGCCGCGACCCGGGTGACCCGGCGTCCGCCGGCTCCGGCCCGACCCGCTCGGCCTCGACCTCCACCCGCTGCGACCCGGCCCGCTCGGCGGCCTCCGAGCGCTCCCCCTCGGCAGCCTCGGCCCGCTCCCGCTCGGCCTCCGCGCGCTCCCGCTCGGCGGCCTCGGCCCGTTCCGCCTCGGCCCGGGCCCGACCGCCGAAGCCGAGCACCGCGAGCACCGCGATCACCCCCATCGCCCCACCCACGATCAGCATGGCCGTGGTGATGTCCGTCGAGTCGAGCAGGAAGCCCGCGAACAGCGCCCCGAGGGAGTTGGCCCCCGAGCTGAGCAGCATGACGATCGAGCCGGCCCGCCCGCGCAGGTGGTCGGGCGCGGACTGGAGGACGTACAGCATCCCGGCCACGTTGCTGATCCCGGCGCCATAGTGGATCAGCGCGAAGATCGCGCCGAGGACGACCAGGTCCGGGGCCAGCCCGATGAGCGGCATCAGCACCGCCCAGGCGATGTTGACCCCCATGATGATCCGCCGGATCCCCCAGCGGCTCAGGTAGAAGTTGCTGGTCATCGCGCCGGCCATGCCGAGCACGCTGTTCACCACCAGCAGCATGCCGACCGTGGGTGGCGAGCCGCCCCGGGCCTTGACGATCACCACGAGCCCCAGCCCGAGTACCTGGAACAGGATGTTGCTGGCCGCGAAGAGGCCGAGGGCGCGGCGCAGGTAGAGCTGACCCCAGACGAAGGCGAAGCCCTCGCGCATCCGGGCCAGCAGCCCGCCGGGCTCCTCCGCGCGTGCCTTCGGCGCCTGGAGGTCCCGCCGGACGAACAGCAGGGTGACCATGGAGACCAGGTGCATCAGCACGGCGAAGCCGAACGGCGCCCAGCGGGTCAGCGCGTACAGCAGGGTGCCGGCCGGCTGGCCGAGGATGCTGGCCGCGTTGGCCCGTGACTCGTTGGCCGCCGTGGCGGCGCCGTAGCGCTCGGCCGGGACCACGTTGAACACCGCGGCGCGCTCGGCCAGGGCGTAGCAGATGCCCAGGCTGGCCTCCACGAACGCGACCGCCATCAGGTGCGGCAGCCACACCGCGTCGCGGGCGACCGCGACCGCGACGCTGCCGATCGCGACGATCCGCCCGGCGTTGCAGAGCACCATGGTGCGGCGGCGGTCCCAGCGGTCGACCAACGCGCCGGCCGGCAGCTGGGTGACCAGGTTGGGCAGCAGCGCGGCGAAGGTGACCAGGCTGGCGGCGGTGGCCGAGCCGGTGGACCAGAAGACCAGCAGGGTGTAGCTGATCGACGTGGCCCGGGAGCCCAGCGCCGAGACCCCGGAGCCGACCCAGAGCAGCAGGAAGTCGCGGTTGCCGGTCAGGCGGCCCGGCTGCCGGGACGTGGCCGCCGGGTGCCCGACCGCGCTCACGACGGATGCCCGACGGGGGTGGCCCGACACCAGTCGAGCACGGCCATCGCGCTGTAGAGCTTGTTCTCCGCCTGCTGGAAGGCGATGCTGGCCGGTCCGTCGAGGACCTCGGCGGTCACCTCCTCCCCCCGGTGCGCCGGGAGGTCGTGCATGAAGACCGCGTGCGGGCTGCGCCGCCACAGCTCCCGGTCCACCCGGAACGGGGCGAAGTGCGTCCGCCAGTCGGGGTCGGGCTTGCTGGTGCCGGTGGTCTGCCAGCGGGTGGTGTAGATGGCGTCCAGGTCGCCCGGCAGGTCGTCCATGTGGTGCCGTTCGACGAGGTGGGCGCCGCACCGCTGCGCCTGCTCCCGGGCGAGCGCCGCGATCGGGGCCGGCAGCCCGTACCCCGCCGGGGTGCGCAGTTCCAGCTCGACGCCGGGGAAGCGGGTCAGCGCCAGGGCCAGGGCCGTCGCGGTGTTGTTCGCCTCGCCCAGGTAGAGCAGCCGCAGGTGCTCGATGCGGCCGAAGCGCCGCAGCAGGGTGGTCAGGTCGGCCAGCGCCTGCGTGGGGTGCTCCTCGGCGCTCATCGCGTTGACCACCGCCATCCGGTGCTGCCGCGACCAGTCGCGCATCTCCTGCGGGTCGGCGGCGGTCCGCGCCACCAGCACGTCGAGCATGCCCGACAGCACCCGCCCGGTGTCCGCGCTGGACTCCCCCGTGTTGACCTGGAGGTCGTCCGGCCCGTACTGGATGGTCTTCGCCCCGAGCCGCAGCGCGGCGACGGTGAACGCGGTCCGCGTCCGGGTCGACGTCTTCACGAAGTACGTGCCGACCACCCGGTCGGCCAGCGAGTCGGCGGACTCGCCGGCGGCGAACCTCGCCCCCCGCGCGACGATCGAGTAGAGGTCGTCGTCGGTCAGGTCGCGGACCGACACCAGGTGCCGCACCGGCGCATCGGTGACCGTCGCGGGGACGCTCGTCACGGTCGTCATCACATCTCCTCCGTCAGTGCGGTGTCGGACGCCAGCAGCGACACGACCTCGTGCCCCTGGTCGCCGTTGGTCAGCAGCACCAGCCCGGAGCCGTCGGGCACCCGGCCGGCGGTGAGCGCGTGGTAGCCGGCGACGCGGCCCCGGTGGGTGAACTCCACCCGCGCTCCGGCGGGCCCCTCGACGCGGTCCACCATGCAGCCGAGCCCGAAGATCCCGCCCGGTCCGGCGGTCAGCTGCGCCACGGCCAGCTCCTGGCTCAGCAGGGCCGGGCCACCCCGGTACGCGACGTGGATCTCGCGTACGAGCTGGGCCAGGTCGGTCGCGGTGCTCCACAGACCGGCGGCCGCCAGGTCCGTACGCACCTGCCAGCCGCCCGGCAGCGGCTCGCCCCGCTCGTCGTGCCCCACGGCCACCGGCCGGCCCGACGTCTCGGGGAAGCTCTGGTCGAAGCTGCTGCCGGTCATCCCCGCCGGCCCGAACACCAGCTCGGCCATCAGGTCGGCGAAGGGCGTCGCGGTGACGTCCTCCATGAGCTGCTGCACCACCACGAAGTGGCTGTTGCGTTCCACCGCGACCTCATCGGGCGCGTCGAGCGCCCGGACCGGGCCGGTGGGCACGCCCCGGCCGCGCAGCACGTCCGACAGGGTCGGTACGGGGCCGCCGCGCGGATGCCCGGTGCTGCCCGTCGGGGTGAGCCCGGCGACGTGGCAGAGCAGCTGCCGCAGGCTCACCGGTCGGTCGGCGGGCAGCTGCCAGCCCTTCAGGTAGGCGTTGACGTCGGTGTCGAGGTGGAGCTGTCCCCGCCCGACCAGGACCAGCGCGCCGACCGCGGTGACGAGCTTGCTCACCGAGCCGACCTGGAACACGGTCGCCGGGGTCACCGGAACGTCGCCGCCGGCCGTGCGGTGCCCGAGGGCGCGGACCTCCACCAGTTCGCCGTCGGCGAGCAGGGCCAGCGACGCGCCGGGCACCCGGTGGGCGGCGAGCAGCGGCTCGACGGGCGGCAGCGCCGCGGCGGCCCGCGCCGCGCCGGAGCGTGAGGTCGGCTCGGCCGTCGCCGGCGCGCCCGGGGCGAGCGAGGCGGCCAGCTCGGCCAGGGTCCGGTCGGCCATCGCCGCCCGCAGCGTCAGCGCGACGCCCGCCTGCCGGGCCGCCGTGACCACCGGCACCACCAGCAGCGAGTGCCCGCCGAGGGCGAAGAACCGGTCGTGCCGGCCCACCCGGTCGATCTCCAGGACCCGGGCCCAGATGTCGGCGATCAGCTCCTCCAGCCCAGGGTGGGGCGGGGTGTGCCCGGCCGCCGAGGCCGGGCCCACCGGGGGCAGCGCCCGGCGGTCGACCTTGCCGTTGGCGTTGAGCGGGATGGCCGGCACCGGGACGAAGACGCTCGGGACCAGCTGGCTGGGCAACCACCGGGCGCAGTGCGCGGCCAGGTCCGGCGCGTCGCCGACGTGGTAGGCCACCAGCCGGGGCCCGCCGGCGCCCGTCGGGTCGACGGTCACCACCGCGTCCCGTACGCCCGGATGCGCGGCCAGCACCGCCTGGACCTCGCCGGGCTCCACGCGGTGGCCGCGGATCTTGACCTGGTCGTCGACCCGGCCGAGCAGGTCGAGCTGCCCGTCGGGCAGCCAGCGGCCGAGGTCGCCGGTGCGGTACAGCCGCCCGCCGTGCGCGTCGAACGGGTCGGGCACGAACCGGTCGGCGGTCAGCTCCGGCCGGCCGGCGTAGCCGCGGGCGAGACCGGGGCCGCCGAGGTGGACGTGGCCGATGACGCCCACCGGCACCGGTTGCAGGTCGGCGTCGAGGACGTACGTGCGCATCCCGCCCAGCGGCCGGCCGATCGGGGCCACGTCGCCCGCCAGCGGCCCGGTGACCGGGTACCGGCTGACCGCCACGGTCGCCTCCGTCGGCCCGTACTCGTTGAGCAGCACGGTGTCCGGCGCGAGGGCGTGCCAGCGGTCGCAGACCTGCCGGGTCAGCGCCTCGCCGCCCAGCACCAGCAGCGGGGTCAGGGCCGCCGCCTGCGCCGCGTCGAGCTGGCGGGTCAGCAGGTCGAGATGGCCGGGGGTCAGCTTGACGAAGCTGAACGGGCCGGCCTCGGCCAGTCGCGGGCCCAGCTCGTCGAGGCCGGCGTCGGGCGGCAGCAGCCACAGCCGCTGCCCGGTGGCCAGCGGCGCCCAGATGCTGGTCACCACCATGTCGTACGCGACCGACGAGAAGAGCGCGGCGCCGCCGGTGCGGTCGGCGACCAGCTCCCCCGCCACCCAGCCGAGGTAGTTGGCGAGGCTGCGGTGGCTGATCTGCACCCCGTTCGGCCGGCCGGTGGAGCCGGAGGTGAAGATGACGTACGCGAGGTGATCCGGGTCGGGCGGGCCGGCCGGCGCCTCGGCGGGCAGCGCGGCGATCCGCTCGGCGTCGCGGTCGAGCAGCACCAGCTCCACGCCGGTGAACCGGTCGGCGTGCCCGGTCGAGGTCACCACCACCGTCGCCCCGGCGTCGGCGAGCATCGCGGCGACCCGCTCGGCCGGGTGCGCCGGGTCGATCGGCAGGTACGCGCCGCCGGCCCGCCACACCCCGAGCAGGGCGGCGACGAGGTCGACCCCCCGCTCCAGCAGCACCCCGACGACCCGCTCCGGGCCGACCCCCGTCCCCCGCAGGTGGTGGCCGATGCGGTTGGCCGCCGCGTCCAGCTCCGCGTACGTCGTGGCGTCGACGGCCGCCGCGTCGGGCGTCGCCGCGGCCCACGCCGCCACCCGCTGCGGCACCAGCTCCGTGCCGCCCGGGGCGGCCGAGGCGCTCCAGCCCACCAGCACGTCGTGCCGTTCCCCGGCGGGCAGGTACGCCTGCCGGGGGTCGCCGTCGGGGTCGGCCACCATGGCCTCCAGCACCAGCCGGTACATGCCGGCCAGCCGCGCCGCGTCCGCCCGGCCCATGGCGTGGCTGTCGGTGCTCAGCTCGATCCGGCCGGCGCCCGCCGCGACGGCGAGCGCGAACTCCGAGGTGCTCGCGCCGATGCGCGCCACGGGCGCGGTGCGCCCGCCGTCGACCTCGGTGAAGTCGAGGTAGCTGAAGTAGACGTCGGTGAGGCGCGCGCCGGTGCCGGGGGTACGGATGGCCGGCGCCGGGTAGCGCCGGTGCGGCCACAGGTCGGCCTCGCGGGCGTGCACCCGCTGCACGAGGTCCCGCCAGCTCGCCGCCCGCCGGTCGTGCGGGAACGGCAGGGTGTTCAGCGACATGGCGTAGACCCGCTCGCTGCCCACCACGTCGGGGCGGGTGTTGCAGACCAGTCCGCTGTAGAAGGTCGGCTCGTCGGTGAGCTGGCTGAGCACCTTCAGGTGCGCGGCGTGCAGCACCGCCTTGAGCGACACCCTGGCCGCCGAGGCCAGGGCCCGCAGCCGCGGCTCCAGGTCCGCGTAGGACACCACCTCGGTGTACGGCTCCCGCCCGGCCGGCGCGGTCGGCGCCCACGCGGCGGGGAGCCGGAACCTCGGGTGCCGCTCGATGACGTCCTGCCAGTACCGCCGGTCGGTCTCCGAGGCCAGGGCGCGCAGCTCGCCGGCGACGAAGTCGGCGAACCGCACCCCGGGCGGGGCGTGGTCGGTGTCGGGGCCGGCGCCCGCGCGCCGCGCGCGGTAGCGGTCCAGGATCTCCATCACCAGGGCGTGCAGGCTCCAGCCCTCGATGATCACGTGGCAGATGGTGAGCACCAGCCGCCAGCTCCGGTCGGTCTCCAGGCACACGGTGAACCGCAGCAGCGGCGCCCGCTCGACGTCGAACAGCTCCTGGTACTCCTCGCCGACGAGCCGGCGCACCCGGGCCACCCGGTCCGCCTCGGCCAGCCCGCGCAGGTCCCGCGTGCCGATCGGGACGTCCACCGTGCGGTGCACGAGCTGCATGGGCACCGAGTAGCCGGTCGTGTCCACCGAGGTACGCAGCACGTCGTGGCGGGCCACCACCTCGTCGACGGCGGCCCGCAGCGTCGCCAGGTCGAACGGCTCGTCGTCGGGGACGAGGAACGAGGCGACGTTGTGGTAGTGGTTCTGGCCGTTGTCGGCCAGCATCTCCAGCAGCATCCCCAGCTGCACCCGCGACAGCGGGTACGCGTCGTCCAGCCCGGCCGGCAGCAGCGGCAGGTCGGCGGGGGCGACCAGCTCGAAGGGCTCGACGGGGCGTTCGGTCGGCGCCGGCGCGTCCCGGCTCGCCAGCACCTCGCAGAGCGCCCGTACGGTCGGGTGCCGGAAGATGTCCGCGACCGTCACGTCCAGCCCGGCGGCGCGCATCGTGCCGGCCAGCACCAGCGCCGTGATGGAGTGCCCGCCGAGGTCGAAGAAGCCGTCGGCGACGCCGACCGCCGGCAGGCCCAGCACCTCGGCCCAGACGGCGGCCACCCGCTCCTCCAGCGGCCCCGCCGGGGCCACGAAGTCCCGGCCCGGCAGCGCCACGCCGGTGGGCGCGGGCAGCGCCCGCCGGTCCAGCTTGCCGCTGTTGTTGCGCGGCAGCTGGTCGAGCAGCACGAACGCCGACGGGACCATGTACTCCGGCAGGGCGCGCGCCAGCGCGGCACGCAGCGAGGCGACCTCCGGCGCGGGCCCGTCGCCGGCCACCAGGTACGCGGTCAGCCGGGGGTCGGCCGGATCGTCGGCGCGGAGCACGACGACCGCCTCCGCGACGCCGGGCAGCGCGGTCAGCGCCGCCTCGATCTCGCCCGGCTCGATCCGGTAGCCCCGCAGCTTCACCTGGTCGTCGAGGCGGCCGAGGAACTCCACGCTGCCGTCGGGCAGCCGGGTGGCCAGGTCGCCGGTGCGGTACATCCGGCTGCCGGGCGGGCCGTACGGGTCGGGCAGGAAGCGCCGGGCGGTCAGCTCGGGCTGGTTGAGGTAGCCGCGGGCCACCCCGTGCCCGGCCAGGTACACCTCGCCGGGCACCCCGATGGGAGCCGGGTGGCCGTACTGGTCGAGCACGTACATCCGCACGCCGGACAGCGGCCGGCCGATCCGGCTGCCCACCCCGGGCGCGAGATCGGCGCGGGTGATCCGGTGGTAGGTGGAGTAGACGGTGGTCTCGGTGATCCCGTACATGTTGACCAGGGCGGTGCGGGCCAGGCCGAGGCGGGCGGCCCACGGCGCGAGGTCGGCGAAGTCGAGCTTCTCCCCCGCGACGACCACCGCGCGCAGCGACAGGTCCCGGATCCCCGGGGCGTCCTCGGCGGCCAGCCGGACCAGCCCGCGCAGCGCCGTCGGGGTCTGCGCCAGCATGGTGACGCGCTGGCTCACCAGCAGGTCCAGCAGGTCCTGCGGCACCCGGGCCACCTCGCGGGGCACCAGCACCAGTCGGCTGCCGTGCAGCAGCGCCCCCCACAGCTCCCAGACGGAGACGTCGAAGGCGTACGAGTGGAACAGCGCCCACACGTCGGTCTCGTCCACCGCGTAGTGCTCCTGCGCGGCGTCGAGCAGGCGCAGCACGTTGGCGTCGCTCACGCAGACGCCCTTGGGTCGGCCGGTGGAGCCGGAGGTGTAGATGACGTAGAGCAGGTCGTCCGGGTCGCGGGCGACGCCCGGATCGGTCTCCGGCTGCCCGGCCAGGTCGCCGGCGTCCAGCAGCACCCGTCGCCCGTCGAAGCCGGCGAGCAGCTCCGCCTGCGCGGAGGTGGTCACCACGGTCCGCACCCCGGCGTCGGCCAGCATGTGGCCGATCCGCTCGGCGGGCTGGGCGGGGTCCAGCGGCAGGTACGCGGCCCCCGCCTTCAGCACGCCGAGCAGCGCGGGCACCAGGTCGGCGTCCCGGTCGAGGCAGACCCCGACGACGGTCTCCCGGCCGGCCCCGGCCGCGCGCAGGTGGTGCGCCAGCCGGTTCGCGGCGGCGTCGACCTGGGCGTACGTCAGCTCGACGGCGCCGGCCACCACCGCCACGGCCTGCGGGTCGCGGGCCAACTGGGCCTGGAACAGCTCGACCACGGTGCCGGTGACCGCTTCCTCCGCGCCCGGTTCGGTGACGCCGAGCAGGCGGTCCCGCTCGCCCCCGGGCACGCAGACGGCCTGGCAGTCGCCGTCGGGGTCGGCGACCATCGCCTCCAGCACCGCCCGGTACATGCCGGCGATCCGGTCCAGGTTGGCCTGGCTGACCAGGCAAGCCCGGGCGGAGAGCGCGTAGCGGCCCCGCTGCGCGAAGCAGGACAGGTCGAACTCGGTGGCGCCCTCGCCGGCGCTGCCGGTGACCACCGGCCCGGTCCCGTCGCCGCCGTGCGTCGCGCGGCTGAAGTCCTGGTAGTTGAACAGGACGTGCAGCAGGCGGTGGCCGGCCTCGCGTTGCATCTCGGCCAGCGGGAAGCGCCGGTGCGGCCAGAGCGCGACCTCCGTGTCGAACACGGCGGTGACGAGGTCCCGCCAGGTGCGGGCGGAACGGTCGTACGCGAACGGCACCGTGTTGAGGTACATGCCCTGCACCTCGTCGGCGCCGAGCACCTCGGGCCGGGCGTCGCAGACGAGGCCGGCGTGGAAGCCCGGCTCGCCGGTGAGCTGGGCGAGCACCTTCAGGTGCGCGGCGTGCAGCACCGCCTTCACCGACACGTCGGTGTCGCGGGCCAGGGCCCGCAGCGCCTCGTCCAGGTCGGTGAAGTCCACCGTGGCGTCGACCGTGGCGTCGGGCGCGTCCGGCTCGCCCCAGCCGGCGGGCAGGGTGAACGGGGCGCGCCCGTCCCACACCGACCGCCAGTGCTCCCGGTGGGCGCTCGACTCCAGCGCGGCGAGCTCGGCGGCGATGAAGTCGGCGTAGCGCACCGCCGGCGACGGCACCGGGCGCGGGGTGCGGCCGTCGACCAGCTCGGCGTACGCGTCGAGCACCTCGGCGACCAGTCGCGCGCTGCTCCAGCCCTCGGTGACGACGTGGCTGATGGTGAACGTGAACCACCAGCTCTCGTCGCTGTCCAGGTGCGCCGTGACGCGCAGCAGCGGCGCGGTGGAGACGTCGAACGGGCGGGCCCGCTCGGCGGCGATGAACTCCGCGAAGAGCGCGGCGTGCCGCTGCGCCGGCACGCCCCGGCCGTCCTCGACGCGCACGTCGGGCTCGGCGTGGGCGTGCACGAGCTGCATCGGCGTCGAGTAGCCGACCAAATCGAACGACGTACGCAGGATCTCGTGCCGGGCCACCACCGCCCGCACCGCGCCGCGTAGCGCCTCGGCGTCGAACGGCCGCCCGTCGCGGACCTGGTGGGCCAGCACGCTGTGGTAGACCGCGCGGTCGCCGCTGACGGCCGACTCCACCAGCATGCCGAGCTGGGTGCGCGACGCCGGGTAGGCGTCGACCAGCCCGCCGGGCAGCCGGGCCCGGTCGGCGGCGCCGATCAGCGCGTACGGCGCGACCGGGCGGAACTCGTCGGTGTCGGCGTCGCCCAGCGCGGCGGCCAGCCGGCGGACGGTGCGGTGCGCGAAGACGTCCCGCACGCTGGTGCGGTGCCCGGCGGCGCGCAGCGTGCCGACCAGGGTCACCGCGAGCATCGAGTCGCCGCCGAGGTCGAAGAAGCTGTCGGTGACGCCGACGCGGGCGACGCCGAGCACCCGCGCCCAGATCCCGGCGATCTCCTCCTCCACGTCGCCGGTCGGCGCCTGGTAGGCCCCGGTGGCGTACGCGCCGGTGTCGGGGGCGGGGAGCTGCCGCCGGTCGACCTTGCCGTTCGGGTCCTTCGGGATCGCGTCGAGGGTGACGTACGCGGCCGGCACCATCGCCTCGGGCAGTGCGGCGAGCAGCCGCTCCCGCAGCCGGACCGGTTCAGGTGCGTCGCCGGGGGTCGGCAGCACGTACCCGACGAGGGTGCGCCGGCCGTCGTGCTCGCGGACGGCGGCGACCGCGTCGGCCACGCCGGGGCAGGCCCGCAGGGCCGTCTCGATCTCGCCCAGTTCGATGCGTACGCCGTGCAGCTTGACCTGCGAGTCGAGCCGGCCGAGGAAGTCGACGGTGCCGTCGGGCCGCCACGCCGCCGCGTCCCCGGTGCGGTAGAGCCGCGACCCGGGCGGGCCGTACGGGTCCGGCACGAACCTCTCGGCGGTCAGCCCCGGCCGACCCAGGTAGCCCCGGGCCAGCCCCGCCCCGCCGACGCACAGCTCGCCGGGCACGCCCAGCGGCACGAGGTCCAGCCGCTGGTCGAGGACGTACAGCCGCAGGTTGGGGTGGGGCGTGCCGAGCGGCACCCGGGACAGCCCGGCCAGGGCGTCGACGGTGCACGCCCAGCTGCTCACGTCGACGGTGGCCTCGGCGGGCCCGTACGTGTTGTGCAGCTCGCAGCCGGGCAGCGCGGCCAGGAACGCCCGCGCCACGTCGACGGCGATCTCCTCACCGCCGACGGCCACCGAGCGCAGCGACCGGCACCCGGCCAGCCCCTCGGCGAGCAGCGCCGGCAGCATCGACGGTACGAAATGGACGGTGCTGACGCCCTCGCGGGTCATCAGCTCGCACAGGTACGCGGGGTCGCGGTGCCCGCCGGGGCGGGCCACCACGATGCGGGCGCCCGCCGACAGGGCCGCGTAGACCTCGGCCGGCGAGACGTCGAAGCCGATCTCGGTCTTCTGGAGCACGACGGCGTCGGCGTCCAGCCGGTAGACCCGCGCGCCGACGTGGTCGGTGCGGTTGACCAGGGCCCGGTGCGACAGCAGGGAGCCCTTGGGCCGGCCGGTGGAGCCGGAGGTGTAGATGACGACGCTGCCGTTGTCGGGGTCGGTGAGCGGCTCCGGGTCGGTCGGCGGCCGGTCGGCCCAGGCGTCCGGGTCGTCCAGCAGCACCACGGTGGCGTCGACCGGCGGCAGTTGCGCCCGCAGCTCGGCGGTGGTGAGCAGCACCGGGGCCGCCGCGTCGGTGAGCATGAACGCCAACCGCTCCGCCGGGTACGACGGATCCAACGGCAGGTACACCCCACCCGCCTTGTGCACCGCCAGCATCCCCACGACCTGCTCCACCGACCGGTGCGCACACACCCCGACCAGCACCTCCGGCCCCACCCCCAACTCGCGCAGGTGATGCGCCAACCGGTTCGCCCGGCCGTTGAGCTGCCCGTACGAGAACGACACGCCCTCGGCCGTGATCGCCACGGCGTCCGGCCGCCGCGCGGCCTGCGCCTCGAACGCCGCCGGCACGTACCCGCCGACCTCGACCGTGCGGCCCGGGGTGAACCGGGCGAGCTCCGCCCGCTCCCCCGCCGGCAGGCGGGGCGCCGTCGCGTCCCCGTCCGGGTCGGCCGCCATGGCCGTCAGCACCTCGCGGAACATCGCCCCGATCCCCACCAGGGCGGCCGGGTCGGCGCTCCGGCTGTCGCTGACCAGGCGGATGGTCCCGCCGCCCGCCCCGACCGACAGGCCGAACTCGGTGGCCCCGGGCCCACCGACCTCGACGAGGTCGGTGGCGGCGCCGTCGGGCGTCCCGGCCGTGCCGCCGCCGTCGTGCCGGGTCTCCACGTAGCCGAAGACGACGTCGATCGGGCGGGACCCGGCGTCGGCCAGCCGCGCCACGGCCGGCAGCGGGTAGCGCCGGTGCGGCCACAGCTCCACCTCGCGGTCGAAGACCGACCGCACCAGCTCCCGCCAGGTGCCCGCGCTCCGGGCGTGCGGGAACGGCAGCACGTTGATGTACATGCCGTGCACCCGCTCCGCGCCCCGCACCTCGGGGCGCGCGTCGCACACCAGGCCGGTGTAGAACGCGGGCTCGGTGGTGAGCTGGCTCATCACCTTCAGGTGCGCGGCGTGCAGCACCGCCTTGACCGAGGTGCCGGTGTCGCTGGCGAGGCGGCGCAGGGCGGCGTCCAGGTCGTGCACGTCCACGGTGTACCGGCAGACCGTCGCGCCGGACCGGTCGCCGAAGGAGTCGGGCAGCGTCAGCTTCGGCCGGCCGGTCACCACCGCCCGCCAGTGCGCGGCGGTCTCCGGCGAGCGCAGCGCCGCCAGCTCGCCGGCGACGTGGTCGGCGTACCGGACGGCGGGCGGCTCGTCCTGCTTCGGCGCCTCGCCGTGGCTGCGCCGGGCGTACTCGCCGAGCAGCTCGGCGAGCAGGGCGTTGAGGTCCCAGCCGCCGGTGACCAGGTGGCTCACCGCGATGGTCAGCCACCAGGCCCCGGCGCCGTCGGCGTGCGCGGCGACCCGCAGCAGCGGGGCGTCCGAGTCCAGGTCGAAGGGGGTACGCCGCTCGGCGGCCAGGTGCTCGGAGTGACCCGCGGCCGGGTGCACGGCGACCGGCACGGCGACGCTCGCGCGCACCAGCTGCATCGGCACCGAGTAGCCGGTCAGGTCGACCGAGGTGCGCAGCGTCTCGTGCTGGGCGACCAGCGCGTCGACCGTCGCCCGCAGCGCGTCGGCGTCGAACGGGCGCCCGTCGTCGACCCGGATCGACTGCACGACGTGGTACAGCGACCTCTCCGGGTCCTTCTGGATCTCCACGGCCATGCCGACCTGCGCCTGCGTCGCCGGGTACGCGTCGACCAGTCCGGCCGGCAGGGCGGCCCGGTCGGCGACGTCGATCAGCGCGTACGGCTCGACGGGGCGAAAGGCCCCCTCCTTGGCGGTGTCGGCCTCGGCGAGGGCGGTGACCAGGCGGCGGATCGTGCGGTGCGCGAAGATGTCCCGCACGGTGACGTCGTGGCCGGCGGCGCGCAGCGACCCGACCAGGGTCACGGCCGTCATCGAGTCGCCGCCCAGGTCGAAGAAGCTCTCGGTGACGCTGACCCGGTCGAGGTCGAGCACCCACGACCAGACACCGGCCATCGCCGACTCCACCGGGCCGTTGGGCCGCTCGTAGCGTCCCCGGGCGTAGGACTTCGCGTCCGGCGCCGGCAGTTGCCGCCGGTCGACCTTGCCGTGCGGGTCCACGGGCACGGCGTCGACGGTGACGTAGGCGGCCGGGACCATGGCCTCCGGCAGCTCGGTGAGCAGCCGCTCCCGCAGCTCGCCGGGGGTGGGCGCGGAGCCGTCGTCGGTGACGAGGTAGCCGACCAGGGTGCGCCGACCGTCCTGCTCGCGGACGGCGGCGACCGCGTCGGTCACCCCGGGGCAGGCCCGCAGAGCCGTCTCGATCTCGCCCAGTTCGATGCGTACGCCGTGCAGCTTGACCTGCGAGTCGAGCCGGCCGAGGAAGTCGACGGTGCCGTCGGGCCGCCACGCCGCCGCGTCCCCGGTGCGGTAGAGCCGCGACCCGGGCGGGCCGTACGGGTCCGGCACGAAGCGCTGCGCGGTGGCGCCCGGCGCCCCGAGGTAGCCCCGGGCCAGCCCGAGTCCGCCGATGCACAGCTCGCCGCGCACCCCGACCGGCACGGGTTGCAGGTGCTCGTCGAGCACCCGGACGGTGAGGTTGGTGAACGGGGTGCCGAGCGGCACCCGGGACAGCCCGCGCAGGGCGTCGGTGGTGCAGAGCCAGCTCGTGACGTCGACGGTGGTCTCGGCCGGCCCGTACGTGTTGTATAGCTCGCAGCCGGGCAGCGCGGCCAGGAACGCCCGCGCCACGTCGACGGCGATCTCCTCGCCGCCGACGGCCACCGACCGCAGCGACCGGCAGCCGCCGATCCCCTCGGCGAGCAGCGCCGACAGCATGCTCGGCACCAGTTCGACGGCGGTGACCCCCTCGCGGACGATGAGGTCCCGCAGGTACGCGGGGTCGCGGTGCCCGCCGGGGCGGGCCACCACGATCCGGGCACCCGCCGCCAGTGCCGCGTAGACCTCGGCCGGGGAGACGTCGAAGCCGATCTCGGTCTTCTGGAGCAGCACCGCCCGCTCGTCGAGGCGGTTGATCCGCCGGCCGGCGTGCGCCGAGCGGTTGACCAGGGCCCGGTGCGGCACGAGGACGCCCTTGGGCTGGCCGGTCGAGCCGGAGGTGTAGATGACGTAGCAGCCGCTGTCGGCGTGGGTGAGCGGCCCGGGGTCGGTGGCCGGCTGGCCCGCCCAGGCGTCCGGGCCGTCCAGCAGCACGGTGACCGCCTCGGCCGCCGGGAGCTGGCCACGCAGCTCGGCGGTGGTGAGCAGCACCGGGGCCGCCGCGTCGGTGAGCATGAACGCCAACCGCTCCGCCGGGTACGACGGATCCAACGGCAGGTACACCCCACCCGCCTTGTGCACCGCCAGCATCCCCACGACCTGCTCCACCGACCGGTGCGCACACACCCCGACCAGCACCTCCGGCCCCACCCCCAGCTCGCGCAGGTGGTGCGCCAGCCGGTTCGCCCGGCCGTTCAGGTCGCGGTAGCTCACGCGGGCGCCGTCGCAGGTGAGGGCCACGGCGTCCGGCCGCCGCGCCGCCTGCGCCTCGAACGCCGCCGGGGCGTACCCGCCGACCTCGGCGGTGTCGCCGGCCGACCAGCGCTCGATCTCGTCGCGCTCCGTCGTCGGCAGCCGGACGGCGATCGCGTCGCCGTCGGGGTCGGCCACCATGGCCGTCAGCACCTCACGGAACATCGCCCCCACCCGGGCCAGCGCGGCGGGGCCGAAGGCGTGACTGTCGCCGACCAGGTCGAGGAAGCCGCCGGCGGCGGTCACCTGGAGGGCGAACTCGGTGCCGCCCTCCCCGGCGATGGCCTCGAAGTCGACGGACTCGTCGGCGACCGCCCCGGCGCGGCGGAACTCGGTGTAGTCGAAGACGACGTCGATCGGGCGGGACCCGGCGCCGGCCATCCGCTGCACCGCCGGCAGCGGGTAGCGCCGGTGCGGCCACAGCTCCACCTCGCGGTCGAAGACCGACCGCACCAGCTCCCGCCACGTGCCCGCGCCCCGGGCGTACGCGAACGGCAGCACGTTGATGTACATCCCGTGCACCCGCTCCGCGCCCCGCACCTCCGGGCGGGCGTCGCACACCAGGCCGGTGTAGAACCGCCCCTGGTCGGTGAGCTGGCTCATCACCTTCAGGTGCGCGGCGTGCAGCACCGACTTGGGCGACACGTCGAGGGTCGACGCGAGCGCGCGCAGCTTCGGCTCCAGGTCCTGGTAGCTGACCCGGGTGCGCAGGCTCTCCCGCGGCCCGTCGGTGCGGCCCCAGCCGTCCGGCATGGTGAAGCCGGCGTACGCGTCGACGACGCCCCGCCAGTACGCCTCGTCCTCGCCGCCCCTGAGCGCGGCCAGTTCGGCGGCGACGAAGTCGGCGTAGCGGACGGCGGTGGGCTCCGGCGACTCGGGCACCATGCCGGCGCTGCGCCGCTCGTAGCAGCCGATCAGCTCGACCAGGAGGGTGTTCAGGTCCCAGCCGCCGGTGACGAGGTGGCTGACGGCGACGGTGAGCCACCAGCCCCGCTCGTCGGTGCGGTGCGCGGCGACGCGCAGCAGCGGCGCCGGCTGGTCCAGCTCGAAGGGCCGGGCCCGCTCCGCGTCCACGTACGCCCGCAGCCGCGCCTCGACGTCGTCGCCGGTCAGCTCCGTCACCCGTACCTCGACGGGCGCCTCGGCGTGCACGAGCTGCATCGGCACCGAGAAGCCGGTGAGGTCGAACGAGGTGCGCAGCGTCTCGTGGCGGCCGACCACGTCCCGTACGGCGGCCCGCAGCGCGTCGACCGAGAACGGCCGGCCACTGTGCACCCGGAAGCAGCGGACGATGTGGTACAGCGACTTGCCGGGGTCCTTCTGGATCTCCACGGCCATGCCGACCTGCGCCTGCACGGCCGGGTAGGCGTCCACGAGGCCGGCGGGCAGGGCGGCCCGGTCGGCGTCGGTCAGCAGGGCGAAGGGCGCGACGGCCTGGAAGGCCGGCGCCGCCGGGGCGGCGTCCTTGGCGCCGAGGTGCCCGGCGAGGGCGGCGACCGTGCGGTGCACGAAGACGTCCCGGACGGCCACCCCGAAGCCGGCCGCCCGCAGCGCGCCGACCAGGGCGACCGCGCGCAGCGAGTCGCCGCCGAGGTCGAAGAAGCTGTCCTGGGTGCTGACCTGCTCCAGGTTGAGCACCCGGCCCCAGATGCCGGCCAACTGCGCCTCCAGCTCGGTGGCGGGGGCGACGTGGGCGCGTTCGACCGGCACGGCGGCCTCCCAGAGGGCGGCCCGGTCGACCTTGCCGTTGGCGTTGAGCGGGATCGCCTCCACGGCCACGAACTCGGCCGGGATCATGTACTCCGGCAGGTGCTCCGCGCACCGCTGCCGGACCCGGTCCAGCAGGCCCGGCGTCGCCGACGCGGCCGGGCGGTAGAACGCCACCAGCCGGGCGTCGCCCTCGGCGGCCGAGCCGGAGACCAGGGCGACCGCGTCGGCCACCCCGTCGGTGCCCTCGACGACCGCCTCGATCTCGCCGAGTTCGATGCGGTAGCCGCGGATCTTCACCTGGTGGTCGACGCGCCCGACGAACTCCACCGCCCCGTCGGGCAGCCGCCGCACCAGATCCCCGGTGCGGTACATCCGCGATCCCGCCGCGGCGAACGGGTCGGGCAGGAACCGCTCCGCGGTCAGTGCCGGCTGCCCCGCGTAGCCACGGGCCACGCCCACACCGCCCACGTACAACTCGCCGACCACACCCACCGGGGACAACTGCAGATCCCGGTTCAACACGTACATCGTCATGCCCGGCAGCGCCCGACCGATCGGCACCACCGGACCCGCCTGCTCACCCTCGACCGGGAAGACGCAGGTACCCACACTCGCCTCGGTCGGCCCGTACTCGTTCACCAGACCACCCGGGCCCAGAAGCGTCAGCCACCGGTTCGCCAACGCCGCCGGCAACGCCTCACCAGCGACCACCACCACCGCCGCCAACGACGCCAACGCCTCAT
>NZ_JCADBQ010000017.1:0-138707 GCF_059359355.1 Micromonospora sp. ZG13 | reverse complement strand
CCCTGCCCCACCTCCCCCTCACCCGCAACGGCAAGATCGACCGCAACGCCCTACCCACCCCCGACACCACCAGCCGGTCCCGACCACCCGGCGACGCCGTGCAGCGGCAGCTCGCCGGGATCTGGGCGACGGTGCTGGGCGTCCCGGTCGCGGGCATCGGAGTCGACGACGACTTCTTCGGCGTCGGCGGGCACTCCCTGCTGGCCACCCAGGTCACCGCGCAGGCCGGCGCCGCGTTCGAGGTCGACCTGCCGGTCGCGGCGCTGTTCCGCGACCCGACGATCGCGGGGCTGGCCGGCGAGCTGCGCCGCGTCGAGCGCCGGCCCGGCTGGGTGGACACCGTGGCCGGCCTGCGCGAGGCCGTCGCCGCGCTCACCGAGGACCAGGCCCGCCGGGCGCTGGCCGCCGCCACCCGGCCCGAGCAGCCGTACGACCAGACAGGAGCACCGCGATGAGCGGCCCGTCGTCCGACCCGGTGGCCGCGCTGCTGCGGCCGGCACCCGGCTGGCCGGAGGAGGAACACCGGAGGTTGCTGGTACGGCTGCTGCGCGAGCGGCTGGGCACCACGCCGACCGGTCCCGCCACCGTCGCCCAGCGCCAGCTCTGGTTCCTGCAACAGTTGGAGCCGACCAGCACCGCGTACCACATCCTGACCGTGGTGCGGATGACGGGCGAGCTGGACCTGCCGGCCCTGCGCGGCGCGCTCGCCGCCGTCACCGACCGGCACGACCTGCTGCGGGCCACCTTCGCGATGGTCGACGACGAGGTGGTCGTGCGGATCGGCCCCCGCGCCCCGGTGCCCGTACCGGTCGTCGACCTGGGCGCGGTGGACGCCGCTATTCGCGAGGAGCGGGTGCGCGAGGAGCTGCGGCGGGCCCACGACGAGGTGTTCGACCTCGCCGACGGGCCGCTGCTGCGGGCGGTGGTGATCCGCTGCGGGGCCGATGAGCACCTGCTCGCGGTCACCGTGCACCACATCGTCTTCGACGGCTGGTCCCGCTCGGTCTTCTGGGAGCACTTCGCCACGGCGTACGACGCGCTGCGGGCGGGGGCGGTGCCGGACCTCGATCCGCCGGCGTCCGACGACGATCCCGACGACGCGGACGACCTCGCCGACGCCGAGGACCCGGATACCGCGCTGGCGTACTGGCGGGAGCGGTTGGCCGGCCTGCCCGACCTGGACCTGCCCGGCGTGGGCGACCGGGTGCCCGGGGCGTTGGCCTCCGGGCGGCGCCTCGACGTCCCGCTGGACCGCGGGGTGACGACCGCCCTGACCCGGCTGGGCCGGTCCCGGCGGGCCACCCCGTTCATGACGCTGCTGGCGGCGTACCTGGTGCTGCTGTCCGCGCGCACCGGCAGCAGCGACGTCGCCGTGCTGTCGCCGACGACGGGCCGCACGAGCGAGGCCGACGAGAGCCGCATCGGGTACTTCGTCAACACCGTGGTGCTGCGCGGCGACCTGGCGGGGAATCCGACCTTCGCCGAGGTCGTCGACCGGGTCCGGGAGCTGACCCTCGGGGCGTACGCCCACATGGCGGTGCCGTTCGAGCGGATCGTGGACGAGGTGCGTCCGGCGCGGGTGCCGGGCCGGATGCCGTTCTCGCAGTTCGCGTTCAGCGTCGAGGGTCGACCCGCGCCCCCGCCCCGCCTCGCCGGCCTGGGCACCGCCTGGATCGACGTGCACACCGGCACCGCGAAGTTCGACGTGCAGCTCGACGTCCTGACCGACGACTCGGGCGGGCTCGTGGCGGCCTGGACGTGGCGCGACGAGCTGTTCGACCCGGCGGAGCTGGCCGGCGTCGCCGAGGACTTCGTGGCGCTGCTGGGCGCGGTCGCCGCCGACCCGGAGGTCACCGTCGACGCGCTGCCCGTGCGGCGCCCGGCGCCGATCCCGGACGCGCCGACCGCGAAGCCGACGCCGGCGGCGCGTACCCGGGCGGGGGCGGCGTCCGGCACGCTGGTGCACCTCGGGGGGCCGACCGAGCGCCCGCCGCTGATCCTGCCGCACCCGGTCAGCGGCACCGTCGGCGCGTACGCCGAACTCGCCCGGCTGCTGCCCGCGCACCACCTGGTCGGCATCGAGTCGGGCGCCGACGCCACCGCGGACTCGGTCGACGCGCTCGCCGAGGCGTACCTGGCCCAGGTCCTCGCCCGCTGGCCGGCCGGCCCGTACCGGCTGTTCGGCTGGTCGATGGGCGGCCTGCTCGCGTACGAGATGTCCCGCCGGCTGGTGCGGGCCGGGCACCGCGTCGACCTGCTGGTGGTCGTGGACACCGCGCCCGGGCAGGCGCGCCCGGCCGCCGAGGGGACCGACGCCGGTGCGACGGCGGCCAGGTTCGCCGCGGACCTCGCCGCGTCGCTCGGCCGGGACCATCCCGCGCCGACGGCGGAGACGCTCGCCGCGCTGCCGGTCGAGGAACAGACGATGCTGCTGCGGCGGTGGCTGGTGGACGCCGGGGTGACCCCGGTGGCGCTGCCGGTGCGCGAGGTGCGCCGGCGGGTGGAGACCTTCGCCCGGCACGTGACGGCCGTCGCCGGGTACCGGCCGGAGGGTGCGGAGCTGCCGCTGACCGTCGTGCAGGCCGCCGCGTCGCCGCGCTGGCAGCCGCGCTGGAAGCGGTACGTGGACACCGGGATCACCGTGCACGAGTACGAGGGCGACCACTACTCGCTGCTGCGTCGGCCCACGGTGCAACGGATCGCCGGTTGGCTGGCCCCGGCGCTGGACGACCGGTGAGCGACGGCGACCGGCCCCTCGGCGGGTGACGCGGGCGTGGGGCCGCCGGGCGGCGGCCCCACGCCCGGACGGGTGCTACGGCGCCTCGGCCGCCATCGCCCGGCGCAGGCTCAGCGGGCGCATGTCCGTCCACACCGAGTCGATGTGCTCCAGGCACCGGGCGCGCGGGCCGACGAAGCCCTCCTCCCGCCAGCCCGCCGGGATCTCCCGCCCGTCCGGCCAGACCGAGTACTGCTCCTCGTCGTTGACCACGACCCGGCAGACGTCGGCCGGCTCGGTCTGTTCCACGCTCATCGTTCTCCTCCTCGCACCCCGGACACCTCGGTCAGGGCCCGGTCGATCCCGGCGATCCCGGCGGTCAACTCCTCCTCCGTGATGGTCAACGGAGGGAACAGGTGCAGCCGGTTGCCCGCCGCAAGCGGCCAGACGCCCTGCCGCTTGCACGCCGACAGGACGGCGGCCATCTCCGGCGCCAACGCCCCCGGGGCCGCGTACGGCGCCAGCGGCTCGCGGGTCGCGCGGTCCCGGACCAGCTCGACGGCCCAGGCCAGGCCGACGCCGCGGACGTCGCCGACGACCGGGTGGCGCTCGGCCAGCCCGGCCAGCGCCGGGGCCACCACGTCGCGACCGAGTACGGCCGCCCGCTCGACCAGGTTCTCCTCGCGCAGCACCCGCAGCGCCGCCACGATGGAGGCGCAGGCCAGCGGGTGCCCGGAGTAGGTGAGCCCGCCCGGATAGCGGCGGCGGGCGAAGTGGGCGGCCACCGCGCGGGACAGCAGCACCCCGCCGACCGGCACGTAGCCGGAGTTGACCCCCTTGGCGAACGTCATCAGGTCGGGCACCACACCCCAGAGGTCGGTGGCGAACCAGCGGCCGCACCGGCCGAAGCCCGTCATCACCTCGTCGGCGATCAGCAGGATGCCGTGCTCGTCGCAGAGCCGGCGGACGCCCGCCAGGTAGCCGTCCGGCGGCACCAGCACGCCGTTGCTGCCGACCACCGGCTCGACGAGGATCGCGGCGATCGTCTCCGGCCCCTCGTACCCGACGAGCCGGCGCAGGTGCGCCAACGCCCGTTCGCCCTCCTGCGCGGCGTTCTCGGCGTGGAACTCGCTGCGGTACGGGTACGGGCCCATGAAGTGCACGGCGCCGCCGCTGGCCGTGTCGACCGGCCAGCGGCGGGGATCGCCGGTCAGCGCCAGCGCCCCCGCCGTGGCCCCGTGGTAGGACCGGTAGGCGGCGAGCACCTTCGGCCGCCCCGTCACCACCCGCGCCATGCGCACGGCGTGCTCCACGGCCTCCGCCCCGCCGGTGGTGAACAGGACCGCCTCCAGGTCCCCCGGGGCGACCTCGACGATGGCCCGGGCCGCCTCGTCGCGGACGTCGACGGCGAACGACGGCGCGATCGTGCACATCCGTCCGGCCTGCTCACGCACCGCCGCCACCAGGGCCGGGTGCTGATGGCCCAGGTGCAGGTTGCCCATCTGGGCGTGCAGGTCGAGCCAGCGGTTGCCCTGCTCGTCCCAGAACCAGCTGCCCGCGCCGCCGGCCACGCGGACCGGATCGATCTCCTCCTGCGCGGACCAGGGGTAGAAGACCGGCCCGGTCACGACGCCTGCCGTTCGCGGACCAGGTCGACCTGCTCGCCCAGCGTCGGCGCCGCGAACACGTCCTGAAGGGAGAGCCGGACCTGGTACGCCTTGCGGATCCGGCTGATCAGGCGGATCGCGAAGAGCGAGTCGCCGCCCAGGTCGAAGAAGTCGTCCCCGGGGTCGACGCCGTCGACCTTGAGCAGGGCGGCCCAGATCTGCCCGAGCTGCTCGAGCACCTCGGAGCGGCCGTCGTCGCCCGTCGGGCCGGCCGGCGCGGCGGTCGGCTGCGCCGTGTCCGGGGCGGCCTGCGGCGGGGCGGTCGGCTGCCCGGCGGCGGGCACCAGTTCCAGCCGTCCCGCCGTGCTCCACCGCACGGTGGCCCCGGTGTCCCGCATCCGCGCCCCCGGCGTCCCGGCGTACGGGTCGTCGACGTCGCCCGCCCCGGCGATCCAGAGCCGCCCGGGGGTGTTGACCGGCACGGGCCGCGCGCGGTCGTCGAGGACGTAGCAGCGGGCCACCGCCGGCAGGTCGTCCCGTCCGGCCAGCTCGTCCGGCAGCCGCGCCGGGTTCCAGCCGTCGAGCACGGCCCGCAGCTCCCGGCGGGGCATGGCGGACAGCTCCCCCACCGGCCGTTCCTGGTCGGAGACGAGCTGGTCGAGCACGGTCAGCAGCGAGTCGAGGATCCGCTGGACGGTGGCGCGGTCGAACAGGGCGAGGCGGAAGTCGAGGCTGCCCACCATCCGGTCCTCGCCGACCTGGTTCACGGCCAGCGCCAGGTCGTACTTCGCCGAGGTCCACTCCGGCGGTTCGAGCCGCAGCGCCTCGACCGCGCCGAGCCGGAACCGGTCCGGCACCGCCCGACCGAAGCGGACGGACACCTGCACCAGCGCGGAGACCGCCGGGTCCCGCCGCGGGCGCAGCTCGCCGACCAGCGTGTCGAAGGGCACCCGGCGCAGCTCCAGCGCGGTCAGCACCGCGCCGCGTACGTCGTGCAGGAACTGGGCAACGGTGGCGTCCCGGTCGACCCGGATCCGCAGCGGCAGCAGGTTGACCAGGCAGCCGATCAGGTCGCGGGTCGAGGGGTCGTCGCGTTGCAGGCTCGGCGTGCCGATCAGCAGATCCTCGCCCGCGCCGTACGCGTTCAGGGTGCGGGCGAACGCGGCGGTCAGCAGGGTGAACGGGCTGGTGCGCGCGGCGGCGGCGGCCGCCACCAGCCGGGCGGCGAGGTCGTCGTCGATGGTGAAGCGCACCGACCCGCCCCGGTGGTCCAGCACCGGCGGCCGGGGCCGGTCCGTGGGCAGGGTGATCACCTGCGGGGCCCCGTCCAGGTACCGCCGCCACCGGGCGAGCTGGTCGGCCGCGCCGGGCCCGGCGAGCTCGGCCTGCTGCCGGCGGGCCACGTCCGCGTACTGGCACGGCACGTCCGGCAGCCGGACCGGCTCTCCCAGCGCGTACGAGGGGTAGAGCCGGGCCAGTTCGGCGAAGAAGATCTCCGCCGCCGTCGGGTCGGCGGCGACGTGGTGCACCACCAGCAGCAACGCCGTCCGGTCGGCGGGCAGCAGCACGGTCGCGACCCGGATCGGCCACTCCCGGGCGAGGTCCCACCGGCGGTCCCGCAGGCCCGTCACCCGCTCGTCGCCCGCCCAGCCGTCCCCGGAGGAGTCCCTGAGGTCGAGCCGCGCGATGCTCAGCGGCGCCGCCGGGTGGATGCGCTGGACCGGCTCCTCGTCGACCTCGACGATGGTGGTCCGCAGCGCCTCGTGCCGCCGGACGATCTCGTCGACCGCCGCGTGCAGTGCGCCGGTGTCCACCGGCCCGGTCAGCTCGACCGCTGCGGCGAGGTGGTACGCCGCCCCGCTCGTGCCGGCCTGCTCGGCCAACCAGATCGCCCGCTGCGCCACCGAGAGCGGGGCGGTGACCCCGTCGACCGCGTCGTCGGCGTCCCGGCGTCCGGACGCCACCGCGCGGGGCAGCGCCAGCGTCGGGGCGGCGTCGGCGTCGTGGCGCACCGTCAGCACCGGCGCGACGTCGCGCACCACGGTCAGCGCGTTGTCGGCGTCCGCCCCGGTGATCGCCAGCCGGATCCGCTCGCCGGGCGCGAACCGGTAGGCGATGGGGTGCAGCTCGATCTCCAGGCGGGCGTCGCCGTCGAGCTGGCCGCAGCCCTCGGTCACGTACAGGGACGTGCCGTCGGGGGCGACCGACTCGAGGAAGGCGAAGACGTCCGCCGGGCCGTCGGAGACCCGGGCCGCCAGGCGCAGCAGCGGGGCGCCGGCCAGCTCGACCGCCTCGGTCAGCGGCGCCGAGGTCCAGCACAGCGCCCGGGTGTCGTTGTCGGTCATGTCCGGCCGCTGGAAGGGCGAGCCGTAGCCGCTGGCCCACCGGCTGGTCTTGCCGGACGTGGTGGCGTAGTCCACCTCGTACCGGCGGGCCTCACCGACCCGGGGTTCCGGTCCCAGCTCGCCGGCCGGCCCGAGGTGCCAGGTGCCAGTCGTCGCCGGCTCCGGCGGCCAGGACCGGGCGGTGCGCCACTCGTCGGCGCCCAGCACGTGGTACCGGACGGTCGGGGAGTCCATGATCCCGGTGTCCCTGCCGCGCAGCCAGTGGTCGAACCAGCGCACGTGCTCGTCGGCCAGGTTGTAGCCGGCGCCGCCCAGCACGCCCCCGGTGTGCGGCCAGGGGCCGATGACCACCCGGTGCGGCACGGTCAGCCGGCGGGCCCACTCGGTCGCGTCGCGCGCCCAGACGTCGTGCCAGCCACCCAGGTGGTAGACGGCGACGCCGGAGGCGTTGATCGCCCCCAGCAGCTCCGACGGGCTGCGGGTCAGGTACGCCGCCTCGCCGGTGTCGGCCAGCCGCGACTCGCGTGCGGGCAGGCCGGCGAACATCGTCCGGACGTCCCGGTTCGCCACGTGCTGCTCGCGGGCGGCGGCCAGCAGGAGACCGTCGGGGTCGTCGTCGAGGGGCGCGACGGGGCCCCGCAGGTCGAGTTCGCGTACGTCCTCGCCCCAGGCGCGGGCGAAGTCGTCCCGGAACACCCCGCCGTCCCAGGCGAAGCGGTGCAGGTCGAACAGCGCCATCTGCGGGAAGATCGCCACCAGGTGCGGCGGGGCGGTGCTCGCCGCCAGGTACTGCGACACCCCCAGGTAGGAGCGGCCGAACATGCCGACCCGCCCGTCGCACCAGGGCTGGGCGGCGATCCACTCGGTGACGTCGTACGTGTCGGTCGCCTCGGCCGCCCCGAACGGACCGTCGCTGGTGCCGAACGACGCGCCGCTGCCGCGGCTGTCCACCACCACCACGACGTAGCCGCGGGCCAGCAGGCGCTGCGCGATCGGGAAGGCGCGCAGCGTCACCTCCCCGGGGGCCACCTCGGCCACGCCCAGGTCGTCGATGTCGGTGAGGTCGACGTCCGCCAGCTCGGCCCGCACCACCGCCAGGAAGTCGTCGCGCCCGGGGCGCGGCGACACCTGGTGGTAGCGGTCGTGGGCCCAGACGGCCGGCGCGGGGTCGCGCTGGCCGACCGGCCGGAAGACGTACGCGGCCAGCCGGGTCCCGTCGCGCGTGGCGACGTACCGCGAGTGGCAGGTCCAGGTGCGGCTCATGCCAGGTCGGCCCGTCCGTAGAGTTCCCGCGCCGGCACCCCGACGTCGGCGCAGCGCTGGAAGAACTCCGCCATCTGCTTGAGCTGGTACGACTCGTCGGTGTAGTTCGTGGCCATGACGAACACCAGCCAGGGCTCGCGGCCCATCGCGTACACGTACGCCTGCCGGGCCCGCAGCCGCCGCACGATGCCCATCGCCTCGACGGCGTCGGAGCCGTTGAGCTTGCGGCTGCGGCTCATCTTCTGGTCGATGCGGCGGGAGAAGAGCGGGCCGTACATCCAGGACAACGGGGCGCCGTCGCACTCCATGCCGAGGAACGCCATGTCGACGTCGCCGATCATGTCGTGGATGTGGCCGAACAGGGCCGGGTCGACGCAGCGGTTGTCCGCGCCGAAGTAGAGGTTCTTCCCTCCGGTACGCACCGAGTAGGTGACCTTCGCGGCGATGTCAAGGTCGCAGTGCTCGCCGACGAACGGGCACACCACGATCTGCCCGTCGGGCAGCTCGATGGTTTCGCCGGGCTCCACGTCGACCACGTTGGGGAAGCCGAGGGCCTCCAGGCACAGCCGCAGCGACGGGTCCTGCAACGCACCGGCGGCGGTCTTCGGCACGACCACCGTGCCGATGCGGTGCCGCAGCTTGAGCAGGGTGGCCAGTTCGAGGTGGTCCTGGTGCCCGTGCGTGATCAGCACGTAGTCGATGACGTCGGGCAGGTCGGCGTAGGCGTACCGGTCGCCGTCGCCGAGGGCGTCGGACAGGAACGGGTCGGTCATCACGGTGACCGGGCCGGACTGCACCACCACGCAGGCGTGCCCGAAGTAGCGCACCCGCAGCCCCGGGCCGTCCAGGTTGCGGTCCGGGCTCCCGCCGGGCTCGGCGGAGAACAGCCCGCTGAAGGTGGCCAGGTCGGCGTCGGAGACGCCGAACGCCTCCCGCAGCTCGCCGAAGGGGCGGGCCGTGGTCATGGTGGAGAAGAGCAGGTCGATGCGGGGGTCCCGCAGCGGCATGGTGGCCTGCACGTGCCCGTTGCCCGGGAACCGGGGCGTGGTCATCGCGAAGGGCCGCTCGTCGCCGGTGGCCAGCGACAGGTCCACCGAGTGGGCGGTCTCGTCGAAGTGCCGCGACCGGTAGAGCATCCGCTCGGCGAGCCGGATCCGGGCGTGGTCGTTGAGGTCGTAGACCAGCTCGACGTAGCCGCGCAGGGCCGGCGGGATCTCGCCGTAGCGGGGCGTCAGGTCGAACCCGTCGGCGAGCTTCTCCAGGTTGACCGTCAGCTCGTCCATCGCCGCCGACAGCTCCGGCATGGGCCCGTCGGCGAGCCGGGTCGCCAGGTCGGACACCCCGTCGAGCTGGTCGTCCTCCAGGTCGACGAACATGCCGCCGCGCAGCTTCGGGTCGCGCGCCGAGCGGCGGTGCAGCGCCGGCGCGTCGAGGAACGAGCGCAGCAGCGGTACGTGCAGCTTGGCGAAGTTCATCGCCGCCGGCACCGGCGACACCAGGTTCAGCCAGGCGTAGTACCGGTGGATCAGCGGTTCCAGCGCCAGGTTGGGCCGGGCGTGGACGAGGTCGTGGCTGGCGAAAGGCTGGTTCATCGCTCTCCCTCGGTCGGGTCGACCCGCAGTCGGTCACGGACGCTCCGGACGACCGTTGCGAGGTTGTGGAAGTCTTCGTCGTCGGTGGGGGTGTCCAGCACGAACGTGCGTACCCCGGCCCGGATCATGGCCAGCAGCCGCTCGACGGCGCCGGCGTGGTCGGCCACCAGGTACGGTCCGTCCGCCTGGCCGGAGCGGAACGGCGCGAGCCGGTACGCCGGGTCGACGGTCACGGCGCCGTGACCCGCCTCCGCCTCGGCGAAGAGCCGCTGCTTCCAGACCGAGTCGGTGTTGGCCATGGTGACCGCGGTGATCTTGGCGCCGTCCGGGTCCTCCGGGAAGCGGGCCGCGGCGACCCGCTCGGTCTCCTCCGCCGTGGCCCGGGTCAGCAGCCCGAAGTTCAACGCGCCGGCCGGCGTGCCGTCGGCGTCGGGCCGGCCCGCCGTGAGCATCTGGATGCTGGTGGCGCCCACCCGTGCGGCCACCTCGCGGGCGGCCGGGGACTGCCCCGCGACGAACAGCCGGGGCAGCAGGTGCGCGGGCAGCCCGGGCGTGAGCTGCAACCGCGACACCTGGTAGAACCGCCCGTCGAAGCTGAACGGTCGACGGCTGCCCAGCACCCCCATCATGATCTCGACGTACTCGGCGAGCCGCGCGTACCGGTCGTCGTGCTCCAGCCGGTCGCCGAGCGCGTCCAGGTCGCTGACGGCCGTGCCGGTGATCAGGTTGAGGTCGATGCGCCGCTGGTAGAGCAGGCCGAGCGAGGCGACCATCCGGGCCGCGGTGAAGGGGTGCTGGTAGACCGGGTTCACCGCGACCAGCGGGCTGAGCCGGGTGGTGCCGGCCGCCGCCGCGGTCGCCAGGATCCAGGGGTCGAGCACCGCGCCGCTGCCGGTGAAGATGAGCACCCCGTCGAGGTCCGCCGCGTCGGTGCGACGGATGACGGACATCGCCGTCTGCGAGTACTGCGTGAGGTCCCGTACCCGGGGGACCACGGTGATGAAGTTGACGTCGGGCACGGGGCTCACGCTCCCTCTTCGGCGACCGCGGCGAGCGCGGCCCGGATCTCCTGCGCCTCGCGCAGCTTGCCGTCGATCACCGCGGCGAGCGCGGCGACGGTGGGGGTCTCCAGGAACACGCCGAGTTGCAGCTCGACGTGGAAGGCCTGGGCGAGGTCCCGCAGCGTCCGGGCGGCGTTGAGGGAGTCCGCGCCGAGCATCAGCAACGAGTCGTGCAGCCCGATCCGGTCCACCCCGAGCCGGCGTCGCCACACGGCGGCCACCGCCTCCTCCAGGACCGTCCCGGCGGCGGGCTGGGCCTCGGCGGCCGGGGCCGTCGGCGCCGTGCCGGTCACGGGCGCCACGGCCACCGGGTCGACCCAGTGCCGCGAGCGCTGGAACGGGTACGTCGGCAGGCCGACGCGACGCCGCGACCCGCCCTCGTGCAGGGCGGCCCAGTCCACCTCGACGCCCCGGCGCCACAGCTCGCCGAGTGCGCCGAGCAGCCCCCGGAGGCTGCCGGCGTCGTCGGTCAGGGCCAGCGTCGACGCCTCGGCCGGGCCGACGGCCAGCGTGACGGCGGCCCCGGTCGGCGCGGCGGCCGGCGCCGGCGGGTGGGTGCCGGCGCGCAGCGCCCGGCCCGCCTGCGCCGTCGTCCAGCGGCCGTCGACGACGGCCGCCGTCACGGCGCCCGCGCCGTGGCCGTGGGCGGCGACCGGGGACACGCCGCAGGCGGCCAGCAGCCGGGCGAGCGCGAGCTGCCCGGTGACGGTGGCCGCGTCGGAGCCCGCCGGGGCGGAGCCCTGGTCGAGGCCCAGCTCGCCGGCCACCCGGTCGACCTCCGCCCGCAGCTGGGGCAGGGCGTCGCACAGCGCGGCCAGGGCGGGGCAGGTGGCGCCGAACGCGTACGCCACCGGGGTCGCCTCGGGCGACGCCTCCGCCGCGCCGACGGCGGACAACGCGCGGGCCGCCTCCCCGGCGTCGGCGGCCACCACGAAGGCCCGGTGACGGAACGCGCGACGCCCGACCTGGCTGGTGTAGGCGATGTCGGCGAGGGCCTGCCCCGGGTGGCTCCCGACGTGCTCGGCGAGCCGGGCCGCGGCGGCGGCCAGCGCCTCGCCGCCGGCCGCCGAGACGGTGAGCAGCACGGCGGGCGGGTTCGGACCCGACGGTGCGGGCGGCGGTGCCTGTTCGAGGATGACGTGCGCGTTGGTCCCGCCGACGCCGAACGAGCTGACCGCGGCCCGGCGCGGCCCCACCGCCTCCGGCCAGTCTCGCAGCATGTCGTTGACGCGGAACGGCCCCCGGTCGAGCGACGTCTGCGGGTTGGGCTTGCGGTAGTGGATCGACGGCGGCAGCTCGCCGTGGTGCACGGCGAGGACCGCCTTGATCAGCGAGGTCACGCCGGAGGCGGTGTCGAGGTTGCCGACGTTCGGCTTGACCGAGCCGATGGCCCACTCGGTGCCGGGGGCGGCGGTTCCGTACGCCTCCTCCAGGGCGGACACCTCGATCGAGTCGCCCATCAGCGTGCCGCTGCCGTTGGCCTCGACGTACTGGATGGACCTCGCCTCGACGTCGGCGACCCGCAGCGCCCGGCGGATCACCCGCACCTGACCCGACCGGCCGGGCGCCACGAAGCTGACCTTGCCGGCGCCGTCGTTGTTCACCGCCGAGCCCTTGACCAGGGCGTAGATCCGGTCGCCAGCGGCCTCGGCGTCCTCCCGGCGGCGCAGCACCACCACGCCCGCGCCGTCGCCCAGGTGGTAGCCGGCGGCCTCGGCGTCGAACGCCCGGCAGCGCCCGTCGGGCGAGTTGATGCCGTCGGCCTCGTGCCGGTAGCCACGCGGCACCGGGTTCTTGACGCTGACCGCGCCCACGATCGCCATGTCGCACTGGTAGTCGAGCAGGCTGCCGATCGCGTGGTGCAGCCCCACCAGGGCCGACGAGCAGTTGGTCTGCACCGTCATGCTCGGCCCGGTCAGGTCGAGCTTGTACGAGATGCGGGTGGCCAGGTTGTCCTTGTCGCTGGCGACGGCCATGCCCAGCCGGCCGGCGGAGTCGACCAGCTCCTGCTGGGGCAGCAGGTGGTAGAGCAGGTACTGGTTCAGGCCGCAGCCGGCGTACACGGCGATGTCGCCCGAGAAGCGGCGGCTGTCGTAGCCGGCGTCCTCCAGCGCCTCCCACGAGCACTCCAGCAGGATCCGGTGCTGCGGGTCGATCAGCGTCGCGTCGGTCGGCGAGTAGCCGAAGAACTGGGCGTCGAACCGGTCGGCGCCCTCGATGCCCGACCACATCGGCACGTACGCCGGGTCGGTGCGCTCCGCGGCCGGGAGGGCGTCCAGCTCGGCTGGGGTCAGCTGGCGGCCGGCGTCCACACCGTCGCGGAGCAGCTCCCAGAACTCGGCGACGCTCGCCGCGCCCGGGAACCGTCCGCTCATCCCCACGACGGCGATGTCCATCTCGCTGCTCATCGACTTCCCACTTCCTGGATTCGCTGGCGCATCAGCCGGCGGCGGTTCGCCACCTGCTCGGTGCGGTCGGGACCGGGGTCGGCGGGCGGTTCCGCCGCCGGGCGCGCGGGCTCGCCGAGGTGCTCGGCGAGCTTGCGCACGGTGGTGTGCTCGTACAGGTCGACCAGCGGGAACTGCCGGCCGATGAGCTCCTGGAGGCGGATGTGCACCTGCACCAGGCTCAGCGAGTTGCCGCCCACGTCGAAGAAGTTGTCGTCGAGCCCGACGGCGCCGACGCCCAGGACGTCCAGCCAGACCTCGGTGACCTGGGCCTGGAGCCCGCCGCCGCCCGCCGTGGGCGGCCGGGCCGTGGCGCCCGCGCCCAGGCGGGCCATCGCCTCCGTGGCCTCGGCCGCCACGGCGCGTCGGCTCACCTTGCCGGTCGCCGTGGTGGGCAGCTCGTCGACCAGGTGCAGCAGCGGCACCATGAACTCCGGCAGCCGCTGCCGCAGGTGGGTACGCAGGTCGTGCAGCAGGTCCCGCCGGGCGGTGGCGCGCAGCGGGTCGTTGGCCAGCTCCGGCCACTCGCCGCGCCGGGTGCGGGGCGGCGTCCAGCCGACCGCGTCGTCGGGCCGGCCCGCCGGCCAGAACCGCAGGTCCATCGCGTACGGGTCGCGTTCGGTCGACGGCACGACCGAGGTGCGCCGGCCCAGCGCCTCGCCGATGCTCCAGCAGTCCTCCGGGTCGACCCCGGCCGGCAGTTCACCCGCCGGGCGCGTCACCGGGTCCGCGTCGGCGAGCCCGGCCAGCCGGCGTACGGGGCCGGCGACCGTGACCAGCCGCGCGTTCGGCACGCCGCGCACCTCCACCGGGCGGTTGCGGTTGCCGCGCAGCAGGCCGCGCAGCCGGGCGACGTCCAGGGCGTCGCCGGCCCAGTCGAGCCGCAGCGGGTCGAGCGGGTCGGTGGCGGGGCGCTGCGGGTCGGCGCCCACGTGCAGGACGACGTCGTAGCGGAACGCGCTCAGCTCGTTGGCCTGCCGCCCCCGCTTGAGATGCAGTTCCGCCCCGGTCACCCCGGGCAGCCAGTCCGGGGCGGTGAGGAAGAGGTCGGGGGCCAGCACTAGTTCGTCGTCGGCGAGCACCCGGGCGGCGACGCGGCGGCGCAGCTCGCCCACGGTCAGGCCGGGTTCCGATTCGGCGCCCAGCTCCACCGAGGCGTGGAACACCTCCAGCAGGTCCAGGTCGCGTACGTCGCCGAGGTAGATCCGCCCGCCGGGCGCGGCCGCCGTGACCGCCGCGCGCAGCACCTCGCGCAGGTAGTCGTGGTTGGGGAAGTACTGGGTCACCGAGTGCAGCACCACGGTGTCGAAGCTGGCGGCCTCGATGCCGGTGACGTCGTCGGCCTCGCGCAGCAGCAACGTGACGGACTCCCGGTCGACCCCCTCGGCGTCGAGCCGCTGTTCGAGCACCTTCAGCCCGGCGGCGGAGAAGTCCGTGCCGACGTACGCCTCGCAGTCCGGCGCCAGCGCCAGGGTCAGGTTGCCCGTGCCGCAGCCCAGCTCCAGCAGCCGGCGGGGACGCAGCTCGCGGATGCGCCGGACCGCCTGGTCGATCCACTCGCCCATCTCGACGTCGGTGAACGGCGCGCCCGTGTAGCTGCTGGTCCAGATCGCCTGCTGGGCCTCCTCGGCGGGACCGGCCTCGGTGTACATCCGGTCGTAGAGCAGCCGCCAGTCCGACACCCGGGTGGTGGCCGGCGCCCCGCCCGGATCGGCGCCGGCCGGCGCGGACGACCCGCTGCGCTGCCGGGGCACGACCGCCGCCACGATCCGCTGTTCCCCGCCGCCCGGCGCCTCGGCGAGCGCGGCCACGGCGGCGGCGACCCCGGGGTGGGCCCGCAACGTCGCCTCGATCTCGCCCAGCTCGATCCGGAAGCCACGGACCTTCACCTGGTGGTCGGCCCGGCCCAGGAACTCCAGCCGCCCGTCGTGGCTGAACCGGCCCCGGTCACCGGTGCGGAACAGCCGCTCGCCGCTGCCGTACGGGTCGGGGACGAAGCGCGCCGCCGTCAACGCGGGCTGGTCGAGGTAGCCACGGGCCAGGCCGGCCCCGCCGACGTAGACCTCGCCGGCGAAGCGGGGCGGCACCGGCCGCAGGGCCTCGTCGAGCACGTAGATCCGGGTGTTGCCGATCGGCCGCCCGACGCTGCCGACCCGCTCCGGTCCGGTGACCACGTCCAGGGTCACGTCGGCGGAGATCTCCGACGAGCCGTAGAGGTCGACCAGGACGCAGCCGGGCAGGGCGGCCAGCCAGCGCGCGGCCAGGTCCGGGGTCAGCGCCTCGCCGCTGGAGTGGCAGTAGCGCAGCGCCGACAGCCGCTCGCCGGCGTCGGGGACGCCGTCGAGGATGGCCCGCAGCAGCGACGGTACGGCCACCAGGCGGGTGACCCGGTGCCGGGCGAGCAGGTCGACCAGGCGGACCGGGTCGCGTCCGACGTCCTCGGGCACCACGACGAGCGGGGCGCCGGCGAAGAGCGGGAGGAACATCTCGCCGCCGGAGTCGAAGAAGCTCAGCGACGTCTTGTGGCTGCCCACCTCGCCCGGCCCCATCGGGAAGCGGTCCATGATCCACCGCTGCCGGTTGACGATGCCCCGGTGCAGGCCGAGGACACCGCGCGGGGTGCCGGTCGACCCGGAGGTGTAGACGACGTAGGCCACGTCGTCGGGGTGGGCCGTGCGCCGCGGGTCGCGGTCGTCCTCGGCGGCGAGTGACGCGTCGGCCGGGTCGACCACCTCGACGTCGGGCAGGTCGACGGCCGCGTCGGGGGCGGCGACCAGCAGCCGGGCTCCGGAGTCGGCGAGCATGAACCGCAGCCGGTCCACCGGGTACGACGGGTCGAGCGGCACGTAGGCCGCACCGGTCTTGAGGATGGCCAGCACGGCGGTGAGGCTGACCGTGGAGCGGGGCACCAGCAGGCCGACCCGGGTGCCCCGACCGGCGCCCAGCCGGATCAGCCGGTGGGCCAGCCGGTTCGCCGCCGCGTTCAGCTCGGCGTAGGTGAGCCGGGTGGTGTCGTCGATCGCGGCCGGCGCGTCCGGGGTCCGTCTGGCCTGCTCGGCGACGATCTCCGGCGCGCAGCGTTCGGTGTCGTAGTCGGCCGTGGTGTCGTTCCACTCCACCAGCACCCGCCGCCGCCCCTCGGCGCCGAGCAGGGGCAGGGCGCCGACCGGGGTCGCCGGCGCCGCGACGGCCGCGGCCAGCAGCGCGGTCAGCGCCTCGGCCAGCACGCCCACCGTGTCGGCGTCGAAGAGGTCGGTGCTGTAGTCGAAGGTGCCCAGCAGCTCGCCGCCGTGCTCGCCCAGATAGAGGGAGAGGTCGTAGTAGGTGGCCCGTTGCCGCACCGGCCGGTTGCGTACCCGCAGCCCGGCCCAGTCCCCCAGCGCCCCCTCGTGGTTGAGCACCATCGGCGCGAGGCCGAGCCGGTCGGTGCCGCGCCCGTGCTGGTAGGCGAAGGCCGCGCTGATCAGCGCGCCACGGCTGGGGTCGGCGGCCTGCCCGAGCCCCTCGACGATCCGCCCGAACGGCACCTCGGCGCGGTCGGAGGCGGCCAGCACCGCGTCGTGCGCCGCCCGGGCCAGAGCGCCGAACTCCGGGTCGCCGGACAGGTCCACCGGCACCGCCAGCGGGTTGACCAGGTAGCTGACCAGGTCGGCGAAGCGGCCCCGGACCCGGCCCGCGTGCACGAAGCCGAGCGGGAACTCCGCCTGGCCGGCGTAGCGCGACAGCACGGCCGCGTAGCCGGCGAAGAGCACGGCGGTGCGGCTCACCCCGTGCGAGGCGGCCAGCGCGTCGATCCCGGCGCACAGGTCGGGGCCGAGCCGGAAGGCGTGGGCGGCGCCCCGGAACGTGCGCACCGACGGGCGGGGCCGGTCGGTCGGCAGGTCCAGCGGCACGAGGTCGGCGACCTGCGCCTGGCACGTCGCGGTCAGCTCCCGGCCGGCCGCGCCGTCCAGGAAGGAGCGCTGCCAGGCGACGAACTCGGCCGGGTGGGCGGTGGGCGCCGGCGGCGCCGCGTCGTCCCCGGCGGCGTGCCGGCCGTAGCCGGTCGCCAGGTCCTCGACCAGCACCGCCAGCGACCACACGTCCATGACGCTGTGGTGGGTGCACAGCAGCAGCGTGTGGCGGTCCGCCGCCTGCCGGAACAGCACGGCGCGCAGCAGGGGCGGGCCGTCGAAGCCGACCCCGAGTTCCGCCTCGATCTCCCGGTCGAGGCGGCCCGCCGGCCAGTCGGTCGCGTCGCGTACGTCCAGCGTGACCTCGGCGTCGCCGACCACCCGCTGGGTGACCTCGGCGCCGGCGTCGTCGTAGCGGGTCAGCAGGGCGGGATGCCGGACGCCGAGGTCGCGCACCGCGCGGGCCAGCGCGTCGACGTCCAGCTCGCCGTCGACGGTGACGGCGCGGCACAGGTTGAGGTTGGCCGGGTCGTCGGCGAGGGCGCCCTGGAACCAGATGGCGCGCTGGCCGTACGACAGCGGGTAGGGCCGGTCGGCGGCGGGCGCGGCGGCGGGTGGGTCGGCCGGCGCGGGCGCGGCCGGCAGCGCGGCGGCCAGCTCGGCCACCGTGCTGTCGCCCAGCAGGTCGGTCAGGGACGGGCGGACGCCCCACTCCCCCTCGATCAGGTGTTGCAGCTCCACGGCGCGCAGCGAGTCGAACCCGAGCTCCGGCAGGGTGCGGTCCGGGTCGATCCGCTCCGGGTCGACCTCGATCAGCCCGCCGGCCAGGACCCGCAGCCGCTGCGCCTGCGCCGGTACGGCGGCCGCAGCGGGGCGCGCGGCCGGGCGCAGGGGGTCGTCCGCGACGATCGTCGCGCTGCCCGCGGCGTACGCCCGGGCGCAGTCGCCCCGCCGGGTCTTGCCGCTGGTGGTGACGGGGATGGTGCCCGGCGGTACGGCCAGCACCCGGTGCAGGTCCAGCCCGTGCACCGTCACCACGGCACGGCGGGCCGCCTCGGCGATCGCGGGCGCCTCCTGGGCGGCCCTGTCGGAGCGGGTCTCGTACCACAGGACCACGGCCTCGCCGACGCCGTGGCCGTCGTCGGCGACGTCCACACCGAACGCCGCGATCCGCCCACCGAGGCGGGGGCAGGCGGCGCGGACGGTCTGCTCGATGTCGTCCGGGTAGTGGTTCTGGCCCCGGATGACCACCGTCTCCTTGATCCGGCCCCGGACGTACAGGTGCCCGTCCTGCTGGAAGCCGAGGTCGCCGGTGCGCAGGTAGGGGCCGTCGGCGGGGTCGCCGCCGAGGGTGGCGTGCAGCGTGCGGGCGGACTCCTCCGGCCGGTTCCAGTACCCGTCGACGACGCTGCCGCCGCGGACCCAGATCTCGCCGGCGGTGCCGTCGGCGACGGGCTGGCCGGCCGCATCGACGATCCGGACCTCCGCCTCGGGCAGGATCTCGCAGCCGACGACCTCCGTGCCGGGGCGGGCGGCGGAACCGGTCGGCTCCTCGTCGGCCACGGTGGTCACGACGGGACGCTGCGGGCGGGCCCGCCCGGCGACCAGGAGCGTCGCCTCGGCCAGCCCGTAGCAGGGCAGGAAGGCCCGCTCGTCGAACCCGTGCGGGGCGAACGCCAAGGCGAAGGCGCGCAGGGTCGCCGCGCGTACCGGCTCCGCGCCGTTGAAGGCCACCCGCCAGGAGCTGAGGTCCAGGGCGGCGCGGTCGGCCGGGGCGACCTTGCGTACGCACAGGTCGTAGGCGAAGTTGGGCCCACCGCTGATGGTGGCCCGGTAACGGCTGATCGCCTCGAGCCACCGCACGGGCGTACGGATGAACGTCGCCGGGTCCATCAGCACCGTCGGCACCCCGAGGTACACGGGGGTCAGCAGGGTGCCGATCAGTCCCATGTCGTGGTGCGGGGGCAGCCAGGAGGCCATCACGGTCTCGTCGTCGAAGGCGAAGGAGCGGCGGATGGCCCGCAGGTTCTCCAGCAGGTTCGCGTGGCTGACCATCACGCCCTTGGGGGTGCTGGTGGTGCCCGAGGTGTACTGGAGGAACGCCAGTCCGCCCTCGTCCACCGCCGGCTGCCAGCCGGTGGGGGCGGTGTCGAGGGATTCGATCTCCAGGACCGGCAGCCGACGACCGGGCATGAGCGTGCCCAGGTCGACCGCGGCGGTGACCGCGCGGGCGGCCAGCACGGCGGTGGCCTGCGCGTCGTCGAGGATGCGCCCGACCACCGGCGCGCTGGCCCGGTTGAGCCGGGCCGCCAGCGGCACCGGCACGGTGCCGGCGTAGAGGCAGCCGAAGAAGCCGGCGAGGAAGTCGACGCCCGCCCCGACGAGCATCAGCACCCGGTCCCCCGGACGGCAGTGTCCGGCCAGGGCGGCGCCGACCCGGCGGGCCCGGGCGTCGAGCGTCGCGTAGTCCACCGTGTCGGTCGAGCCGTCCTCGGCCACCAGGTGCAGGGCGGGGCTGCCGGGCTGGACCCGCGCCTGGTGGGACAGGGCGGCGCCCAGGTTGACGACGTCCGTCGCCTCGTGGGTCAACGCGCCGGTGTGTTCGGTCATCTGGCTCTCCACTCGCTGCACAGGGGTCGGACCGGGTGTCACGGCTGGCCGGGCGCGAGGCGGGCGGCCAGTTCCGCCACCGTCGGCGCGTCGAAGATCACCGCGACCTCGACGTCCACCCCCAGCTTCGCGGCGGCCAGCGCCACGATCCGGGTGGCCGTGAGGGAGTCGCCACCGAGGTCGAAGAAGTCGTCGTGGATGCCGATGCCCTCGCGCCCGAGCACGTCGCACCAGATGTCCAGCAGCACCCGCTCGCGCTCGTCCCGCGGGCCGGCGGCGTCGGCGGCGCCGGGCTCGTCCCGGCCCGGGGGCGGCAGCGCCGCGACGTCGAGCTTCCCGTGGTTGGTCAGCGGCAGCCGGGGCAGGCTCACGAAGGCGGCCGGGACCAGGTAGTCCGGCAGCCGCCGGCGCAGGTGCGCGCGCAGGTCCGCGGTGCCCGGCAGGTCGTCGCCGACGACGTAGCCGACCAGCCGGGCGTCGCGGCCGGGCGGGTCCCGGCGTACGACGACGGCGGCCTCGCGGACCGCCGGGTGGCGGCGCAGCGCGGACTCCACCTCGCCCGGCTCGATGCGGTAGCCGCGCAGATTGAGCTGCCCGTCGCCCCGGCCGAGGAACTCCAGGACGCCGTCCGGCCCGAACCGGGCCAGGTCGCCGGTGCGGTAGACGCGGGCGCCGGGCGTGGCGGCGTACGGGTCGGGCAGGAACCGCTCGGCGGTCAGGGCGCGGTTGTCGAGGTAGCCCCGGGCCAGCCCGGCGCCGCCGACGTACACCTCGCCCGCCACGCCCGGCGGGACGGGCTGCATCGCCTCGTCGAGCACGTACACCCGGACGTTGGCCATCGGACGGCCGATCGGGACGAACGGCCGCTCGTCGGCGGGGTCGCACGGCCAGGCGGTGCAGGAGACCGACACCTCGGTCGGGCCGTACAGGTTGAACATGGTGACGTCGAGCCGGTCGAAGACCAGCCGCTGCGTCTCGGGGGTGAGCTCCTCGACGCCCGAGACGATCCGCCGCAGCGACTTCAGGTCGGCGGCGTCGGCGGTGAGCAGCACCTCGCGCAGGGCGGTCGGCGCGAAGTCGGCGTCGGTCACGCCGTGCTGGGCGATGACCCCCGCCAGCCGGCGCGGGTCGAAGGTCGCCGTCTCGGGCATCAGCACGCTGGCCGCGCCGTTGAACAGGGCCCGGAACAGCTCGTCCAGGGAGACGTCGAAGGTGCAGGCCGCCTTGCGCAGCACCCGGTCCTCCGGGCCGAGCGGGAAGTTGCGCTGGGCCCACAGCATCCGGTTGGTGAACCCGCGGTGGGTGACCTGCACGCCCTTGGGCTGCCCCGTGGAGCCGGAGGTGAACAGCGTGTAGGCGAGGTTGTCCGGGTGCAGGGCCACGGCGGGGTCGGTGGCGGGGCACGTGGCGGTCAGCGACGACTCCCCGTCCAGGTCGATGATGCGCCGGCCGGGGCTCCACACCTCGTCGCACAGGTCACCGGCGGAGATCGCGACCGCCGGGCGGACCTGGCCGAGCAGCGCGTCGCGGCGGGCCTGCGGGTCGCGCGGGTTGACCGGCAGGTGGTAGCCGCCGGCCTTGAGCACCGCCAGGATCGCCACCACCTCGGCCGTGCAGCGCGGCAGGCACACCGCCACCGGGTCCTCCACGCCGACACCGAGGTCGCGCAGGTGGTGCGCCAGGCGGTTGGCCCGTTCGTCGAGTTCGCGGTACGTCGTGCGGACGTTGCCCTCGACGACCGCCACCGCGTCCGGGGTACGTCGCGCCTGCGCCTCGACCAGCCGGTGCGTGAGCGCCTCGGGGCCGAGGTCGACGGCGGTGTCGTTCCACTCGTGCAGGATCCGCCGGCGCCGCGCGTCGTCGAGCAGCGGCAGCCGCCACACGCACGTGTCGGGCTCCCGCGCCGCCTCGACGAGCAGCAGCTCGAACTGCCGGGCCATGTCGCGTACGGACTCGCCGGTGAAGAGGCTGGTGTCGTACTCGATCTCACCGGTCAGCCCGTCGGCGGTCTCGGTGATCCTCATCGACATGTCCATCCGGGACCGGCCGGTCTCCATCTGGTGGACGTCGACCCGCAGCCGCGGCAGGTCCAGCCGACTGGTGGGCACGTTCTGGAGCACGAAGGCGACCTGCGCGAGCGGCTGGTGGCTGCGGCTGCGCTCCGGTTGCAACGCGGCGACGAGCCGCTCGAACGGCACGTCGCGGTGCCGGAACGCGTCCAGCGAGGCCGCCTTGACCCGGGCCACCAGCTCGGCGAAGGTGGGTTCGCCGGAAAGGTCGGCGCGCACCACGATCATGTTCAGGAAGCAGCCGATGAGGTGCTCCAGCTCGTCCCGCTCGCGCGTGGCGATGGGGCTGGCGACGACCATGTCCCGCTGGCCGCTGTGCCGGGCGAGCAGCACGCTGAAGGCGGCGAGCAGGGTCATGAACATGGTGGCGCCCTGGCCCTGCCCGAGCGCGCGGATCCGCTCGGCGTCGGCGGCGCCGATGCGGAACCACTCGGACGCGCCGACGAACTGCTGCACCGCCGGGCGCGGGCCCCTGGTGGGCAGGGTGAGCAGGGGCGGCACGCCGGACAGTTCGTCGACCCGCTCGCGCAGGTGGGCCGCCATCCGTTCCTCGCTGACGGCGGTGCGCTGCCAGGCGGCGTAGTCGGCGTACTGGATGGGCAGCTCGGGCAGGTCCGGTGTCGCGGCGCCGGAGGCGAACGCGGCGTACGTGGCGGCCAGCTCGCGGCAGAAGATGGTGAACGACCACAGGTCGCAGACGAGGTGGTGCACGGTGACCCCGAGCACGTGCACGTCGGGGGCGATCCGGTAGAGCACGGTCCGCATGCTCTGGCCGGCGGCCAGGTCGAGCGGGACCCGCATCTCCCGCTCGACGGCGGCCCGCAGCACCGCGTCGTCGGGGTGCGCGGTGGCGTCGGGCAGGTCGACCACGTCGATGCTCAGCGGGGCGGGCGGCGTGACGGCCTGCACGACCCGCTCGCCGAGCCGGCGGAAGGCGGTACGGAGGATCGCGTGGCGGCGGACGACCTCCTCGATGCTCCTGCGCAGCGCCTCCCGGTCGAGCGAGCCGGTCAGGATCAGCAGGGTGGCGTCGTTGTGGTGGACGGCGTCGTCCTCCAGGCGCTCGATGAACCAGAGCCGCTCCTGGGCGAACGACAGGGGTGCCTCGGCGGCGCCCAGCCGGGGGATGGCGCCCGCGACCGGCGCCGGATCGGAGCGGCCGGCGCGCAGCCGCTCGTCGAGCAGGGCCCGCGCCGAACTGGACAGCCGCGCCACGCGTTGCGTGACGTCACTCGCGACCGGATGCTCCTGCCGTCCCACTGGTCCTCCGTTGTCCGTCGGTGATCCGGTCCGCGGTCCGGGTCACCGCCGGACGCGGGCACGTCCCACCGATGCGGGTGCCGATCATCGATCTGTACCAGGTGACTGAGCGTGCAGTCAGCGAACAGAGCTGTTATAGGGGTTTGACCTCACAATTCACGACATCTCTTCCGACTCCTAGGGGTTGGGCAACCCGCCTCCCTGCCACATGATGGGCACGCTGTGACGCCGCCGGTGACCGGCACGCGACCCGTCCGACCGGAGGTGATGCCAGTGCGCGACGACCTGCGGATCCTGGCCGACCGGTCGTACCGGATGCTGTTCCTGGCCCGCACGCTGTCGCTGCTGGGCAGCGCCGTGATCCCGGTGGCGCTCGCCTTCGCCGTCCTCGACGCACCCGGCGGCTCCGCCACCGACCTCGGCCTCGTGCTCGCCGCCCGGTCGCTGGCGCAGGTCGCGCTGCTGCTGTACGGCGGCGTCCTCGCCGACCGGATGAACCGCTTCCGCCTGATGGTCGGCTCCGACCTGCTGGCCTTCGCCGCGCAGGCGGTCCTGACCGTGGTGTTCGTCACCGGCCGGCCCTCGCTGCCGGTCGTCGTCGCGTTGTCCGCCGTCAACGGCGCCGCCGCAGCGCTGTTCCTGCCGGCCTCCCGCGGCGTCGTGCCGCAGGTGGTGGCCCCGGAGCAACTCCAGTCGGCCAACGCGTTGCTTCGGCTGTCGCGCAACAGCACCACCATCGGCGGCGCGGCCCTGGCCGGAGTGCTCGTGGCGGCCTTCGGCTCCGGCTGGGCGCTGGCGGTGCCCGCGGCCACCTTCCTCGGCTCGGCGCTGCTGCTCGCCGGCGTCCGGGTCGCCCACCCCGGGCGGGCCGCCACCAGCACCCTCCTCGCCGACCTGCGCGAGGGCTGGCGGGAGTTCACCTCCCGGTCCTGGGTGTGGCTGGTGGTCGTGCAGTTCGCGTTCGTCAACGGTTGCTTCTCGGCGATCTACGTGCTCGGCCCGCTGACGGCCAAGGAACAGCTGGGCGGCGCCACCGCCTGGTCGGCGATCGTCACCGCGCAGGCCGTCGGCCTGGTCGGCGGCAGCCTCGTGGCGATGCGGATCCGCCCCCGCCGGCCGATGCGGGTCGCGGTGCTGGCGACCTTCGGCTTCCTCCCACCGTTCGCGCTGATCGCCGCCGGCGCGCCGGTCTGGCTGATCGCGGCGTCGATGCTGGTCAACGGCGTCTGCGTCGACATCTTCGAGGTGCTGTGGGACACCGCCCTGCAGAACCACGTGCCCAACGAGGCGCTGTCGCGGATCAGCTCGTACGACGCCATGGGCTCGTTCGTGCTGGGCCCGCTCTGCCTGGCCGTCGTCGGCCCGGTGGCGGAGCGGATCGGCGTACCGCAGACGCTGGTCATCGCGGGCGGGGTGCTCGGTCTGGTGACCGTCGCCACCTTCTCCGCGCGGTCCGTGCGTCAACTGCCCGCAAGAGTCCCCGACGCACAACCCGCCAAGGTGTGAACCCGGCGACCCCGCCGGCCACGGACCAGGGTGGAGATCGGAGCAGGATGGAGCACCGGATAAGTCGGCAGATGACCGACGCGACCGACGCGTACGGCCGGCGGTTGGGGGCCTACCTCGAGCAGTCGTCCTACACGCGGCTGCGCGGCGGCCCGGGCGTGATCGACCTCGCCTTCGGCGACCCGCACGAGTTTCCCGCGCCGGCCCTGGTCGAGGTCCTGCAACGGCACCTGAGCCCGCAGCACACCGACTGGTTCGCCTACACCCGCGACCATCCGCCGGCCCAGGAGTCGGTGGCGGCCACCCTCAGCCGGGAGCTCGGCCTGCCGTTCACCGCCGACGACGTCGCCCTGACCAACGGGGCGTTCGCCGGGCTGACCATCTGCCTGCGCAGCGTCTGCGACCCCGGCGACGAGGTGATCTACCTCGACCCCGCCTGGTTCTACTACGAGCCGATCATCGCCTCGGTCGGGGCGGTCCCCCGTCCGGTGGCCCTGACGCCGGGCTCCTGGCGGCTCGACGCGGACCTCGTCGCGGCGGCGATCACCCCCCGCACCAGCGCCGTCATCGTCAACAGCCCGAACAACCCGACGGGCGCGGTCTACACCGACGACGAGTTCGCCGCCCTCGCCGAGGTGCTGCGGGAGGCGTCCGCCCACAACGGCCGGCCGATCTACCTGCTGTCCGACGAGGCGTACCGGCGCATCGTGTTCGGCGGTCAGCCGTGTCCCAGCCCGGCGACGCACTACCCGTACACCTTCCTGGTGCACACCTACACCAAGACGCTGCTGCTGCCCGGCGAGCGCGTCGGCTACGTGGCGATCCCGCCGACCACGCCCGACCCGGCGGTGCTGCGTCGGGCGCTGACCGTGGCGCGCCTGACCACCGGCTGGGCGTTCCCGAACAACTCGCTGCTGTTCGCCCTGCCCGAGCTGGAACAGCACGCCGTGCAGGTCAAGCCGATCGAGCAGCGTCGTGACCTGCTGGTCGACGCCCTACGCGAGGCCGGGTACGAGGTCCAACCCAGCGAGGGGACGTTCTACCTGCTGGCCCGGGTGCCGGACGCGGACGACTGGACGCACGCCGCCCTGCTGGAGGAGCACGGCCTCCTGGTGCTGCCGGCCTCGGTGATGGGTGCCCCCGGTTACCTGCGGCTCTCCCTCACCGTGACCGACGAGATGCTGGAGGAGACCATCGGTCGACTGCGCTCGGCACGCCCCTCGAACCGGGAGCACGCCGATGTCCAGCGCTGACCTCGACGCGGCCGACGCCGCCGCGACGCTGACCGCCCCGCCGGGCGGGCCGGCCGCGATCCGCCAGGAGGGGCCGGCGTCCGGTGCGGCGTCGTCCACCGGGGAGGCCGCGCCCGACATCGACGCCACCATGGCCCGCGCCCGGCGGGCCCAGGCGGAGGTCGAGTTCTGGCCGCAGGAGCGCATCGACGACCTGGTCGCGGCCGCCGGCTGGGCCGCCTACCAGGAGGACACCGCCCGGTCGCTGGCCGACCTCGCCTACCGGGAGACCGGTCTCGGCGACCCGGAGCACCTGTTCACGCTCTACCGGCGCCGGGTCCTCGGCACGCTGCGTGACCTGCACGGGGTCGTCACCACCGGGATCGTCGAGGACCTGCCGGAGCGGGGCCTGCGCAAGCTGGCCAAGCCGATCGGGGTGATCGCGGTGGCCAGTCCCGCCACGGCGCCCTGCTCCGGGGTGGTCGGCAACGCCCTGCCGATGCTCAAGACCCGCAACGCGGTGGTCATCACCCCCAACCCCCGGGCCCGGCACTCCGCGGCCCGCACCGTCGACCTGCTGCGTCAGAGCCTGGCGTCGGTGGGTGCCCCGCCCGACCTCGTCCAGTGCCTGCCGGTCACCGACCGGCAGACCACCGAGGCCCTGATGGCCGCCGCCGACCTGGTGATCGCCGCCGGCGGCCCCGGCACCGTACGCCGGGCGTACCGCAGCGGCACCCCGGCGATCAGCGCGGGCGTCGGCAACCCGGCGGTGATCGTGGACGCCTCGGCGGACGTCGCCGCCGCGGCGGAGCTGATCGTGCTCGGCGGCAGCTTCAACAACGGCACCTCCTGCTCGTCGGAGAGCAACGTGCTGGTGGACGCCGGGATCGCCGCCGCCTTCCGCGACCAGCTGGCCCGGCAGGGCGCCCACCTGTGCGACCCGGCCGAGACGGCGCGGCTGCGTACGCTGCTCTGGCCGGACGGGCGGCAGCTCAACCGCGACGCGGTCGGGCGGCCCGCCGCGGCGCTCGCCGCCGCCGCCGGGATCGACCTGGCCGAGCCGACCAAGACCACCGCCCTGGTGGCCGAGCTGCCTCCTCTGGCCCCCGGCGGCGTCCCGGCGCTCGACGACCCGATGCTCGGCGAGAAGCTGGCGCCGGTCTTCACCGTGACGACGTTCACCGACTTCGACGACGCGCTGGTCGCGGTGGAGACGCTGCTGGCCCGGATCGGACAGGGCCACAGCTGCGGCATCCACACCGAACGCCCCGACCGGGTCGTCCGGCTCGCCGAGCGGGCGCGCGCCGGACGGGTCATGGTCAACCAGTCGACCGCCGTGGGCAACAGCGGCAGCTTCGACAACGGCATGGCGTTCACCCAGGTCATCGCCAGTGGCAGCTGGGGCGGCTGCTCCCGGTCGGAGAACGTGACCTGGCGCGACTTCCTCAACTACACCTACGTCTCCCATCCCCTGCCGCCCAGCCTGCCCGACGAGGAGACCCTCTTCGGCGCCCACTGGCGACGTCTTCCCTGACCGAGGACCACACATGGACATCAGCCCTCCCGAGGCACCGCCGCGTGACCTGACCCCCGCCGAGATCGACGCCTTCCACACCGACGGCGTGGTCCGGCTGTCCGGCATGATCGACGAGAAGTGGCTCGGCCGGATCACCGAAGGCGTGGAGTACCTGCTCGCCAACCCGACCGTGCTGGCGCAGGCCACCGCGCTGCTGGGAGGCGGCGGTTTCGCCGGCGACGCCTTCATGTGGAAGACCCACGACGGCTTCCGCGACTTCATGTTCTTCTCCCCCGCCGCGCGCATCGCCCAACAGCTGTTCGGCTCCACCGCGATCACCGCCTTCTACGACCAGATCTTCGCCAAGCCGGCCGGGTCGGGCGCGCCGACGCCGTTCCACGAGGACGTCAGCTCCTGGCCCATCGCCGGCGACCAGGTGTGCGCGATGTGGATCCCCCTCGACCCGTGCACTCCCGACACCGCCGCGCTCCAGGTGGTACGCGGCTCGCACCGCTGGAACCGGCGCTACGTGCCGATCACCCCGGGCGCCACCCACCTCGGGCGGCGGGAGGAACTCGAGGCGGTGCCCGACGTCGCCGACCAGGACGTCCTGAGCTGGGACCTGACGCCCGGCGACATCGTCCTGTTCCACCCGGCCGCCCTGCACGGCGCCACCGGCACCGGGCCCGAGCGGCAGCGCCGGGCGTTCGTCTCCCGGTGGGTGGGCGACGGCGTCACCTTCCAGCCGCAGCACGCCGTCCTGCCGCTGCTGTGGGACCACGGCCTGCGGCCCGGTGATCCCATCGGTGGCCCGCTGTTCCCGAGGGTGCTGCCGACGCCGGTGCCGACGGAGACCGGCGCCCGGTTCGACGGCCCGCAGCAGCCCCACGCCGAGCGGGCCGAGGAGTTCCTCTCCATCCTGAGGATGCTGTAGGTGTTCGGGGAACTCACCGCCACGACCGCCGCCGGCCGGGAGCTGGTGGCCCTCGCCGAGGGGCACCTCGACACCCTCACCGAACGCGCGGCCCGGCACGACCGGGACAACACGTTCGTCGCCGACAACTTCGCCGACCTGCGCGACAGCGGGGTCCTCGCCGCGTGCGCCCCGACCCGCCACGGCGGGCTGGGGGTCGACTCCCTGCACGACGTGCTGGTGGCCGTCTCCCGGCTGGCCCGGGGCTGCGGGTCGACCGCCATCTGCGCGAACATGCACATGGCCTCGGTGTGGGCCCAGGTCCGCCGGTGGGAGCGGGCGGAGGCGGCCGGCGACCGGGCCCGGGCGGAGCAGCTCGACGCGATCCTGGAGGCGTTGGGCGGCTCCGACCTGATCATGGCCGGCGCCTCCACCGAGCCTGGCGCGTCCTGGAACGCCGCGCTCACCGAGGCCGTCCGCAAGGGCGACGAGTACGTCATCACCGGGCGCAAGACGTTCGTCACCAACTCGGCCGTCGCGGACTCGTTCAACGTCGCGGTCCGGGTCGCCGACCCCGAGGGCGGCTGGCGGCACGCCGAGGCCGTCATCCTGGCCGGTACGCCCGGGCTGACCGTGCTCGGCGACTGGGACGCGATGGGCATGCGGGGCTCCGGCAGCCACTCGATCCTGCTGGAGGACTGCGTCGTCCCCGCCGACCGCGTCACGATCGGCGGACCGTTCGGTCCGCCGACGTCGGAGGACCTGGTCCGCTCCTGCGCGATCAACTTTCCCCTGCTGGGCGCCTCGCTCGGCATCGCCGAGGCGGCCTGGCAACTCGCCGTCGAGCACGCCACCAGGGCCCCCCGGCAGCCCGGGCGCACGGCGCCGGCGCACCACCCGTCCGTGCAGCGGGAGATCGCCACGATGGAGCTCGACCTGGCGGCCACCCGGGGCGTGCTGGAGCGCTCCGGTCGCCTCGTGGACGCCCTGTTCGCCGCCGACCCGGCGCAGCGGTCCGAGGGCGCCGTCCGGGACGTCGTACGCGGTTGGCAGCTTGCGAAGCTGCACGCGAACCGGACGGCGGTGAGCACGGTCGACCGGGCCATGACGATCTGCGGCGGGGCGTCCTTCAGCAGCCGGCACCCCCTGTCCCGGCTCTACCGCGACGCCCGCGCGGGCGGCTTCATGCAGCCGTTCGGGTCGCTGGACGGCTACCCGTTCATCGGGAGGGTCGTGCTCGGGCTCGACCCGTTCGCCGACTGAGGCCGACGGACGCGGGCCGCCGCCGCGGGCGCTGGTGACGTGCGCCCGGGGCTGGTGGTCGGCTTCCCGCGCCCCGGGGGTACGAGGGCGGGGCGAGGCGGCCGGGTCGACAGCTACGGGCGCGCGCCGGGCCTGCCGGGCGCCGGCAACGCCCGCACGTCCAGCTTCCCGCTCGGCGTACGGGGCAGCTCGTCGAGGCACACCACGGCGCCGGGCAGCAGGTAGTCGGGCAGCGTCTCGCGGAGCTGGTCGCGCAGCTCGCGGGCGGTGGGCCCGGGCGGCTCGCTGGGCACGACGTACGCCACCAGGCGCCCGGCGGCCCCGCCGACCGGCACCACCGCCGCCCGGCGCACCCCGGCGCAGCGGCGTACCGCCTGTTCCACCTCGCCCAGCTCGACGCGGTGGCCCCGGATCTTGACCTGGCCGTCCCGGCGGCCGTGGAACTCCACCAGACCGTCGGCGTGCCGGGTCACCAGGTCGCCCGTGCGGTAGCACCGGCCGTCGGGATGCCCGGTCGGGAACTGCTGGTCGGTCAGCGCGGTGTCGTCGCGGTAGCCGCGGGCGAGCCCCGCCCCGAAGATCAGCAGCTCCCCCTCGACGCCCGGGGCGACCGGGCGCAGGTCGTCGTCGACGACGGCGACGCGAACGTTGTCGATCGGCCGGCCGATCGGCACGGTGGCGGTGCCCGGTCGCGCGGCCGGGTCGGTCGGCACCTCGAAGGTGAGCGCGCCGACGGTGGTCTCGGTCGGGCCGTAGTGGTTGACCATCCGCACGTCCGACAGCTCGCGGACCTGGTCCACCAACTCCCAGCGGCACACCTCGCCGCCGACGACCAGCAGGCGGCGGGGCAGGACCCGCTCCTGCGCCTCGTCGAGCAGCGCCGCCAGGTGCGACGGGGTGATCTTCAGGACGTCGATGCCGTGCTCGTCCTGGTAGTCGGCGAAGTCGTCGGGATCCGTCGCGGTCTCCGTCGGCACCAGGTGGACGGTGTCGCCGCCGACGAGGGCCGGGAAGACCGCCGTGTGGCCGAGATCCGTCGCGAGGCTGGTCACCGAGGCGAAGCGCAGCTGCCCGCCGTGGTCGCGCTGCGCGGCGGCCAGCCGGGCCACGAAGGCCGCGTAGTTGGCCAGGGCCGCGTGCGGGATCTCGACGACCTTGGGTACGCCGGTGGAGCCGGAGGTGAACACGGTGTAGGCGAGCTGGTCGGCGGCCACCGGCAGCGGACCGCGCAGCGCCCCGGCGTGCTCCGCCGCCGCCCCGGCGGCGATCCAGCCGGTCAGGTCCACGGGGAGCACCACCTGCCCGGGCACCGGCGGGTCGTCGCGATCCGTCACCACGACGGCTGCCCCGCAACCGCGCAGCTGGCTCTCGATCCGGGCCGGGGGCTGGTTGGCCTCCACGCAGGCGTAGCCGGCCCCGGCGTGCAACGCCGCCAGGCACGCCACCAGTTGGGCCGCGCCGCGCGGCGCCAGGACGGCCACCGGGGCCGCCACGCCGTGGCCACGCAACACGTCGGCGAGGCCGGCGACGGCGTGCCGCAGCTGCGCGTAGGTCAGTGTCGCGTCCGCGCCGACGACGGCCGTCCGGTCACCCGCCCGTCCCGTGGCGTCCCAGATCAGCGCGGGTACCGCCCGGTCGGGGTCCCACCCGGCCGGCCGCGCGGACACCTCGGCATCGGCAGGCATGGCAGGTCCCTTCCTTCGACGGCGGCAGGGCGCCCGTACGACCGTCGGGTCGCACGGCACGGGCATCCGGTGGCAGCGATCGTGACACGGGGGCCGGGTCGCGACAACACCTCATCCGGCGCGCGAACCCCTATCGTCGCGGCCCCTCGACCGACGACCGGCCCCTGTGGATCAGACCGCCACCATGCAGTTGTCGGAGCTGCTCTCGCGGCCCCGGGCACTGACGATGCCGGCGGAGCCGTCGCCGTAGTAGCGACAGAACAGGCCCGCCGGGCGCCCGCCGAACAGCAGCGGCCCGATCACCGGGGCGACCTCGGCGTCGTGCGGTTCGTCGGCGCCGTCGGCGACCAACGCGACCCGGCACGTGCGGGGCACCACGAAGTCCTGCACCACGCTGGTGCCGTCGGCGGCGGCCTCGGTGACCGCCGACTCCCACGTCGCCTGGTCGACCTCGCCGCCGATGACCACCTGCTTGCCGCTCTCGCCAAGGCCCGCCTTGAGCACCAGCAGGTCGCGGTTGGCTAGGACGAACGGGAGCAGCTCGACCTCGCGGCCCGCGCGGGCGGTCCTGCGGTCCGAGAGGATCCGCGTCCACGGCACGTACTGGTCGACGAGGCGGCGCTCGGCGGCGCTCATCCACGGCCGGCCCTCCGACAGCAGCCCCATGGTGAGCTTGCTGTGCATGAAGGTCGACGTCTGGGTGCCCACGAGCAGGCAGCCGTTGTCGAGCGCGTCCTGCACGTAGCTGGTGTCGAGGCCGGCGTCGAGCCAGTCCGGGATGGTGAAGTTGCGCAGCCCGACCGGATAGCGCAGGTGGGGCGGGCAGTCCCACGCCTGCGGCAGTTCCTCCGGCTCGAAGAACCGCGCGGTCAGGCCGTGGTTGTTGAGGTAGTCGGCCTCAAGCTGGAAGTAGCGCGACCGCACGCCGTAGACCCGGGCGCTGCCGACGATGGCGATCCGTGGCGCCGCCGCCAGCTCGGCGCTGAGCGACCGGTACATGTCCGCGCGTACGGCGAACGGGTCCGGGGAGGTGAACGGGGTCCGGCCCTCGGCGTCGGCGTGCAGCCTGCGCCACACCTCGAGGCGGCAGTGCGTCTCCACCACGCCGCCGAGCGCGCCGCTGACGTTGAACTCCAGGAACTGCGGCCCCTGCGGTCCGATGACGACGTCCGGCCGGACGACGGAGTCCGGGTAGCGCTCCTCGACGAACGGGTCCCGGACGAAGAGCTGGTGCTCGCTCTGCGGCATGCGGTAGGCCGCCAGCCGGCCCTCGGTGGTGGGGGCCGTCTCCAGGGCGGTGCGGCGGAGCAGGCCGACCAGCGCGGCGGCCACCTGGAAGAGCTGGGCGTACGACTTACGCGGGACGGCGATGGGCGCCGCGGGCAGCAGCCGCTGGTAGGGCCAGCCCGTGTCGCGCAGCTCGTGACGCAGCATCTCGCGGATCGTCTCCGCCGGCGCGGCCGGCCTGAGCTGGTGGGAGCCGAACCAGGGGTGTCCGGTCGACGCCGCACCACGGACGTCCTCGCGCACGGTCATCTGACGCTCCCCGCAGTCGTACGTCGGGCCGACCGCCGGGAACGTGCTCGCCGCGGGCCGGTGTCTTCCGAAACGAAGATCGACATAGACTAACATTCACCTCTGACGGGGACCGGCGCCGGTTCGTCCACACCCGACACGGGGAGAGCTGTCGATGACACTGCGTCATGTGCAGGGCAACGAGTACCGCGAGGAGCACGGCGGGGACTACGAGGACTTCGAGCCCGGCATGGTGATCCGGCACTGGCCGGGCCGCACCATCTCCGAGACCGACAACACCTGGCTGACCCTGCTCACCATGAACCAGCACCCGCTGCACTTCGACGAGCACTACGGCGCCGGCAGCGAGTACGGGCGGGTGCTCGTCAACAGCGGGATCACCCTGTGCCTGGTCGGCGGCATGACCGTGCAGGCCCTGTCGGCGCGGGCGGTGGCGAACCTCGGTTGGGACAGGGTCCGCCTGCGCGAGCCGGTGTTCGTCGGGGACACGTTGTACGCCACCAGCCGCATCCTCGACAAGCGCCTGAGCCGCTCCCGGCCCGGTCAGGGCATCGTCACGGTGGAGACGACGGGCACGAAGTCCACCGGCGAGACGGTCATCGTCTTCGAGCGTTCCTTCATGGTCCGCTGCCGGGAGAGCGCCTCCTGACCTACGCCACGGGCGTCGCCCCCTCGTGCAGCGCCACGGCGGCGGCGGTGTCCTCGATGGCCATCCCGACCGTACGCAGGACGGAGGTCCGCCCGTCGGCGCGGACCCCGCCACCGACCACCGTGCCCAGCTCGTGCAGGTCGTCCACGCCGATCAGACCGGCGGCCAGGGCGGCCCGCACCTCGCCGGCGCCCTCCAGCGCCGCGCTCCGGTCCTCGACGACCGCCAGGGCGTCGGCCAGGAGGGCCGGGTCGAGTTCGATCGCGTCCGGGTGGGTGCCGCCGATGACGTTGACGTGCGCCCCGGGCGCCACCCAGTCCGCCTCGACCAGCGGAGTGTTGTCGCTGGTGGACGTCGCCGTGCAGATGATCGCCGCGTCGGCGACGGCGGCCTTGGCGCTGTCGCAGACGCTCGCGTGCACCGGGTGGGGCACCGCGTCGCGGACCCAGTCGGCGAACTGCTCGGCCCGCTGCCGGGTGCGCGAGAACACCCGTACGCTGCGGATCCGGCGCACCGCCGCCACCGCGCGCACCAGGGCCCGCGCCTGCACCCCCGCGCCGATGACGGCGAGGTCCTCGGCGTCCTCGGCGGCGCACCAGCGGGTCGCCAGGGCGGCGACCGCACCGGTGCGGACGGCGGTCAGCTCGGCGCCGTCCAGCAGGGCCGTGATCTGCCCGGTGGTCAGGTCGGTCAGGGCGACGACCCCGTGGATCAGCGGCAGACCGCGTGCGGGGTTGTCGGGGGTCAGCGTGGTGATCTTGACGCTGCCCACCCCACGCCGCTCCCAGACCGCCGGGCTGACCAGCAGGACCCGCTGAGGGCCGTGTTCGATGACGGTACGTGCCGGGGAGTCGGTCCGGCCGGCCGCCAGGTCCACGAACATCTCGCCGAGGGCGTCGATCACCCGCACCAGCTGGGACGTGCCCGCCATCTGCGCGGCGTCGACCGTCACCGGCCCGGTCATCCGGCGGCCCCGCCGGTGTCGAAGCGGGCGGCCCAGGCGTCCTCGCGCGCCACGGTGGCGCGGGCCATCCGGGCGAACGGCGGGCCGACCATGTTGCCGTCCAGCACGGCGATCCCGCCGTTGGCCGCCCGTACGGCCTCGGCCACCCTGCGGGCCAGGCGCAGGTCGTCGGCCTGGGGACGCAGCACCCGGTTGATCTCGTCGAGCTCGCCCGGATGCACCGTCGCCTTGCCGTGGAAGCCGAGCGCCCGCACCCGGGCGGTCTCCTGCGCCAGGACGGCCGGCTCGGCGAGCCGAAAGTTGGCGGTGTCGATGCAGGCGGTGCCGTGCCGCGCGCAGGCCAGCGCCATCGCCTGCCGGGCGGCGAGCATCGCCTCCCAGGTGATCTCGACCCCGAGCGTCGCGGCCAGATCGGCCGAGCCGAGGACCAGCCCGTCACTGGCCCCGGCGATCGCGTCGATCTCCGCGACCGCCTCCACGGTCTCCACCGTCACGTAGATGTCCGGATGCGCCCCGGCGGAGGCCAGGATCTGACGCACCAGGGCCACCTCGGCCGCCGACGTCACCATCGTCATCATGACGATGCCGGGTCGCACCGGGGACTCCGTGAGGGCCACCAGGTCCTGCACCGCCGCGACGCTGCCCAGCTGGTTGATGCGGACCGCGACGTTCTCCGGCCGGGGTGCCTTCTCCAGGGCGGCCCGGCAGACAGTGCGGGCGGCCGGCTTCTCGGCCGCCGGTACGGAGTCCTCCAGGTCGATCAGGTGCACGTCCGCGTCGTAGGACCACGCCTTGACGACCCGGTCCAGCGACAGCGCCGGGGTGTAGAGGATGCTGCGCGGAATGGCCCGCGCGGCGCCGGTCACGGGGTCACCGGCTCGGGCCGCGCGGCGGCCGGGCGGGCGCCCGCCTCGACGAGCACGGAGCACAGCCTGGTGATCTGTTCCTCGGTCTGGCCCGCGCGCAGCATGACCCGCAGGCCGGCGGTGCCGCGGGCGACGATCGGGAAGAACACGGGCGAGGTGTAGAACCCGGCCGCGAAGACCCGCTGGGCCGCCTCGACGACGGTCTCGTCGCTCATCGGCACCACCCGGATCGGGTACGTGCTGCCGGACTGCTCGGTGGCGAGCAGCGAGTCGAACAGCGCGATGTTGGACCGCAGCCGCCCCTGCAACCGGGTCAGCTCCTCGGTGCGGTGGATCTCGGCCGAGGCGAGCGCGGCACCCACCGCGGCGGCGTTCATCTTCTGCGAGTAGCCCAGCGGCCCCGCGAAGCGCTCGACGATGCGCCGCGTCTCCTGCGGGAAGCCGTCGAGCAGGATGGCCGTGCCGCCCGCCCCGAAGCCCTTGCTCAGGGTCGCGACGGTGATGGTCCGGTCGTCGCGCACCGGGCAGTGCGAGCGGACGTAGCCGATGCCGCGCTCGCCGTACGCCGACAGCGAGTGCGAGTCGTCGTAGAAGACCAGCATGTTGTACTTGTCCTGCAACACGGCCAGCTCCTCGACGGGCGCGTAGCCGCCGAGGCTGTCCGAGCCGTCCACGACGTAGCAGACGCGCTCGTAGGTGCGGCACATGTCCTCGAGGTAGTCGAGGTCGTGGTGCCGGCAGGTGACGACCTCGGTCTCGTCGGCGCAGTTCGGCTTGGCGTTGGCCATCGAGACGTGCGCGTTCTTGTCGAAGACCATCAGCGGGCGGGTGCCGTTGCCGAGGTGCCCCGACGCGATCAGCGGCAGCAGGCCGGTGCTGGCCGCCGCCGTGGAGATCGCGCTGATCACCATCGCGTCGAACAGCTCGCCCAGCGACTCCTCCAGCTCCAGCAGCACCGACGTCTGCACCCGGGTACGCGGGATGCAGTGGTCCAGCACCCCGAAGCGGCGCAGCGCGGCGACGGCCCCGTCGATCACCTTCGGGTGGGTGTCCAGGTCCAGGTAGGAGCAGACGGTGAAGTTGACGAACTCGTGGCCGTCGGCCATCCGGAACACGCCGTCGGAGAGGTCGCCGACGATGCCGGCGACCCCGTGCTCCTCGGACATGTTCCAGAAGGTGTTCCCCACACCGATGAGCTTGTCGTTGTTGCGGTAGCGGTGGGTGGGGGTGATGGTCTTGCGCTCGCTCATCAGGAGTTCACCTCGGTGGGCTTGTAGCTGTAGACACCCTTGACCCTCCGGTAGGCGTACGTGTAGAGCGCGACGCCGAGCGCGTGCGGCCTGCGGAGGATCTTCTTCGACTTCAGCCAGAAATTGACGTTGATGTTCATTTCGTCCAGCGACTCGGCCTGGTGCCACCAGCCGAGCGGCAGGTAGAGCATGTGACCCGGTTCGAGGACGAAGTCGCGACGCTGGGCGAGCTTGGGCGCCAGCCGCGGGAAACGCGCCAGGTCGACGTTGTCCAGGTCGAACACCTGGGACTTGTCCCCGAACCCGCGCAGCACGGAGCGCGGGTAGTACTCACGGGAGCCGGGCGGGGCGATGATGAAACGCTTGCGGCCCTCCAGCGCGATGTTGAAGTTCTCGAACTCGTCGAAGTGGTTCTTGGTGAACACGCCGCGGTGGCTGATCCACAGGTTCGCCGCGTACAGCGAGTCGCCGTAGCCGAAGAACTTCTCCGCGTCGAAGCCGATGACGGCGTTCACGTCCGCCGGGCTGTTGCGGATGTTCGACACCACCCGGTGCCACGTGCCCGCGGTGGTGACGTGGCGCTCGTCGGCGAAGAAGTCGCGCAGCTTGATGTCGCGGGTCTCCCAGCGCCCCGGGTGGTTCTTGTCGCCCGGCTCGGTGAACAGGGTGACGGTCATCTCGGCCAGCCGGCTCGCCACGCCGTCGCGGCCGAGCCCCTGCACGTCGGGCGGCAGCGCGATCACCACGGGCACGTCGGCCTTGAACAGGCCGCCGGGGCCCACGGCCATGAACTCGTCGAACGTCATGCGGGCCACGGGCACACCCGCCGACCCGTTCGCACTGGACACTGCGTCCGAAACTCCCATGTCGCCTTTCCTCGCTGCTGAGGGCCGCGGTGCGCGGCCGGTCACGTGGTGGCCCTGCGCGCGCTCAACTCCGCCACCACGTCGACGATCAGGTCCTCCTGGCCGGCGATGGCCTGCCGCCGGCCGAGCTCGAAGAACACGTCGCGCGCGTCGACGCCGGCGCGGCCGGACAGCTCGACCACCCGGTGCTTGAACCCGGAGAACACCCCGGCCAGACCACTCACGATGGACATCGAGGCGGTCACCGGAGGCGCGGGCATGAGTTCGCGCTCCGCCAGGTCGGCGGCGTCGAGGAGCGCGTACAGGTCGATGCCCGTGGCGAAGCCGCTGCGCTCCAGCACCGGCACGAGCACCTCGAGCTGGGTGTTGCCCGCCCCGGCCCCGAAGCCCCGCGCGCAACCGTCGATGATCCCGGCGCCGGCCTGCGCCGCGGCCACCGAGTTGGCCACGGCCATGCCGAGGTTGTCGTGGCCGTGGAAGATCACCGGCGTGTCGACCGCCGCGGCGATCGCACCGATCCGCTCGGTGACGTCGGCAGGCAGGAAGTGACCCGCCGAGTCCATGATCCCGACCGCCTGCGCGCCGTAGCCGACGGCCCGCGCGGCGTGCTCGGCCAGCTCGCCCGGGGACGCCATGTGGCTCATCATCAGCACGCAGTGCGCCTCGGCGCCGGCTTCGCGTAGGACGTCGAGGTGCCGCTCGGCGAGCGACGTCTCGGTGGCGTGCACACCGATGCGTACGACGTCGGCGCCGTGGCCGATCGCGCGCCGCAGGTCGTCGGAGGTGCCCCAGCCCGGCAGCATGAACACGCCCATCCGGCTGTGTCGCAGCGCCTCGCGGACCGTCGAGAGCATCTCGTCGTCGCTCACCGCGGCTTGCCCGACCTGCAACGACGACGCGCCCAGACCGTTGCCGTGGCCGACCTCCACCACCGGGATGCGCGCCGCGTCCGCCGCCTCCGCGTACCGGCGCAGGGCGACGGCCCCGAGTTGGTGGCGTACGGCGTGCTGGCCGTCGCGCAGCGTCGGGTCGTGGATCACGACGTCGCTCATCGGAGCGCCTCCGTCCGGGCCGCCCGGCCCCGCCGGGCCGCGTGCTGCTCGGCGACCAGGATGGCGGCCGAGTTGATGATGTCGAGGTTGCCGGCGTACCGGGGCAGGACGTCGCTGTGGGCGGTGACCTGGAGGGCGACCGTCACCCGGTCGTCGACCACGGTGCAGGCGGTCACGACGTAGCCGGGGGCGAACGAGCGCACCTGCTCGGCCACCGGTTCCACCGCCGCGCGCACCGCTTCGACGTCGGCGCCGGGGATCCGCGCGTGCACGGCCGTCCGGAAGGTCGCCGGGGGCACCGCCGGGCTGATGTTGAGGATCGCCTTGACGTCGGGCACGCCCGAGAACGTCGTGACGGCGTGCCGGGTGGTCGCCACGTACTCGTCGAGGTTCAACCGCGTGCCGCGGCCGGCGACGTCGCTGGCCACCGTCGAGACGACCTCGATGTAGCTCACCGGGAAGCGGGCCGCGAGCGCGTGCGCGATCGGGATGGACGCCTGGCCGCCGCAGCTGATGAGGTTGACGTTGCGCCCGGCCGTCGCTTCCACCCCGGTCACGGTCGGCACCACCATCTGGCCCACCCGGCTGGGCGTCAGGTCGACCACCAGCGTGCCCAGCGGCTCCAGCAGCGACCAGTGGCGCAGGTGGGAGGCCGCGTTGGTGGCGTCGAACACCACGTCGAACGCGGTCTCCGCCGCCAGTACGGCGTCGATCCCGGCGGCTGTGACGGGGTAGCCGAACCGCTCGGCGTGCCGCAGGCCCGCCGAGGCCGGGTTGCGCCCGGCCACCAGGCGGCAGTCGAGCAGCGGGGATCGGTGGATCTTGCTGATCAGGTCCTGGCCGATCGCCCCGGTGCCGACGACGGCGACGGTGGCGGGCTCGACGACGCCGACATCGGCGTCGGTCACGTCCGGTGCGAGACTCAAGGCGTGCCTCCAGGGCGCCGGAGCCAGCCGGTCCGCGGCCGCCGGGCGGGGGCGCGGCGGGTGCGGGTCGCGGGGCTCGCGGTGCCCGGGTCGTAGGTTCTCATGTGCGTCGTCCTCACCATGTCGATGTGCGCCGGCCCGGCGGAACCTCGCGCCGGCGGCACGTGACCGGGTGCGTGGGGCCGGCGTCCCGGTGCCGTCGCGGCGGGTCGGCCCCGGGCCCGCACGCCCGGTCGGCCCGCGCGACGCCACCGCGGCGCGGGACGGCCTCGCGGCGTCGCAGTCGGTGGGTCGTCGGCAGACGAATAGGCCGGAGTGTGTCGGCACGCCTCGTGACCGGGAGTCGTTCGGCGGTTTCCGTCGGGCCGGAACTGTCGCGTCGTCGAGCAACAACCGGACATATAGCTTGATCTCAGAAGTCTCGACGTAATAACCGAAGAAGCCCCCGTCTACATGCACGACAAACAATGGGGCCTCTGCGACTCCCGTCAGCCGCAGCGATCCGCCGGCATCGAAGCTATCAGATGGTCACGCCGCGTGGACCTGACTGATGGGTCACTCTCGCGACAGTCCACGCTGGAGTGCTGATCGTCACAGATCCCTTTCCCGATAGCGGGTGCCGCAATGCCGACCCGTCGCGGCACGGCGCTTCGGTGCGGCTTCGGGCAGTTCGTCCATCCTGCTCTTTTCGCGACCGGCACCGTCCCCGGTGGTCGCGCAAGCGCCCGTGGCCGCATCGGCGGCACTGCGGCGTCGACTCCGCCACGACCATTTGCGACCATCTTCGTCAGCACCACCTGCCGGCATTTCCGGACGGTCCGCCCGATTGTCGGCGGCGGTGGATCGGCGGATGCGAAGGGCACCCGAGTCAACGTCGACCCACGCCGTCGGCGGAGCCCGATCCGCGGCTGATGCCCGTCACCGCCGCACCGCCGCCCGAGCGGAACCGGACGCACCACCCGCCCCGAGAGGACACACCATGACGACCACCCGGCCGCCCGCAGTGGACAGGTCACCCCTGGGCCGCGCGTACGTCGAGCACCTCGCCCGCCACGCGTCGGCGGAGGACCCGACCGCCGCCGCCCGGGAATCGGCCACCCTCGAGCCCTACCGGGACCGGTTCATGAGTGGCCCCGCCTTCCTCGGTGCGGCCGAGAGCCGAGCCGTCGCCCGGGACCTGCGCACGGTCTACGACCTGCTGCGCGCCCTGCCGGAGCGGGTGTTCGACGGCGACCTCACCGCGCTGGCGCGGGCCGTCGGGATGGATCCGCGCCAGACGGCGCTGATCACACGCGGCGCCCGTGCCGGCTCGCTGGTCCCGCTGGGCCGCGCCGACCTCTACCACGACGGCGCCGGCTTCCGTCTGCTCGAGTTCAACATCACCAGCGCGCTCGGCGGCTTCGAGAGCGCCGACATCAACCGGGCGATGCTGGCGTACCCGCCGCTGCGGCAGTTCGCCGACGCGCACCGGCTGGAGTACCGGGACACGCTGGGCTGCATCGTGCGGACGATGTACGCCGAGTGCGCCGCGGTGATCCCCGCCGACCGGCCGCCCGTCGTCGCCGTGGTCGACACGATCGAGAACTTCCCGATCGTCGGGAGCCGGCTCGAGGTGCTCGCCGAGATGCTCACCGGGCACGGGATCGAGGCGATCGGCTGCCACCTCGGCCAGTTCACGTACCCGCAGGGCCGGCCCACGGTGGCGGGCCGCGCCGTCGACGTGGTGCTGCGGTACTTCCTGCCCGAGGACCTGGCCGACCCGGCGGTGACAGTCCAGGTGGAGCCGCTGCTGGTCGCCGTGGAGCAGGAGAAGGTCGGCCTGCTCAGCCGCCTGGACGCCGAGTTGTACGGCAACAAGGGCACCCTGGCCATGCTCTCCGACGACCGGCACCGGGGCCTGTTCGACGCCGACGAGCAGGCCTGCCTCGACCGGCTCCTGCCGTGGACCCGGCACGTACGCCCGCGCGGCACCGATCCCGAGGGGGCCGAGGTCGACCTGCTCGCGTACGCCCGGGCCCGGCGGGACGAGCTGATCCTCAAGCCGACGCTGCTGCACGGCGGCAACGGCGTGCTGGCCGGCTGGACGGTGAGCGACCACGAGTGGCGGGCCCGGCTCGACGCCGCGGTCGACGGCCCGTTCGTGCTGCAACGCCGGGTCCGGCCCGCCGCCGAACCGTTCCCCGACGGCGCCGGCGGGGTGCGGGAGCTCTACCTCAACTGGGGGGTCTACCTGGCTGACCGGGACATCGTCGACGAGGACGGATACGCCGGCTGCCTCGTGCGCGGCAGCACCGATCCGGGCGTCGGCGTGGTCAGCATGGCCGACGGCGCGCGGATCGGCTGCACCTTCCACGGCGGCTGAGCGCTCCTGGTACGAAAGGCCGGCACGCGCGGGCGCTCGGCGCCCGCGCGTGCCGGCCGGCAGTGCGCGGTGGCTCAGGCAGTCGCGCCTGAGCGCACCCGGGCGATCCAGGCCTCGACGTCGTCGGCGGTACGCGGCATGGCCGCCGACAGGTTCTCGTGACCGTCCTCGGTGACCAGCACGTTGTCCTCGATACGCACGCCGATGCCGCGGAACTCCTCCGGCGCCAGCAGGTCGTCGGCCTTGAAGTAGAGGCCGGGCTCGACGGTGAGGATCATCCCGGGCTTCAGCTCGCCGTCCATGTAGTCCTGACGCAGCAGCATCTGGCAGTCGTGCACGTCCATGCCGAGGTGGTGGGACGTGCCGTGGACCATCCAGCGCCGGTGCCAGCCGCCCCGCTCGCGGTCCAGGGTCTGCTCCAGGGTCACCCCCTGCGGCAGCAGGCCCCACTCGTGCAGCCGTCGGGCGATGACCACGTTCGCGGCGGCGTGGATGTCGCTGAACTTGTTGCCCGGCTTCACCGCCGCCAGGCCGGCCTCCTGCGCCTCCAGGACCGCTTCGTAGATCTTGCGCTGCACGTCGGTGAAGCGGCCGGTCACCGGCAGGGTACGCGTGATGTCGGCCGTGTAGAGGGAGTCGACCTCGACGCCGGCGTCCACCAGGATGAGGTCGCCCTCGCGGACCGGCCCGGTGTTCTTCGTCCAGTGGATCGTGTTGGCGTGGTCGCCGGAGGCACAGATCGTCTCGTAGCCGATCCCGTTGCCGTCGTGGCGGGCGTACAGGCCGAAGAGGCCCTCGACCCACCGCTCACCGCGCTCCTTGCCGACGGCCTCGGGCAGCCCGGCGATGATCGCCTCGAAGCCCCGGTGGGTGGCGGCGATCGCCTTGCGCATCTCGCCCACCTCCCACTCGTCCTTGCACAGTCGCATCCCCGACAGGTGGCGGGCCAGCTCCTCGTCCGCCTCGTGCTGCTGCGTGACCGACGCGGGCGTCTCCGCCTGGGCCCGGGTCTCGTCGACGAGCCGGGCCAGCTCGCCGTCGGCCCCCCGCACGACCCGCACCACGGTCGCGCCGGCGTCCTTGGCCAGGACGTCCGGGAGCGAGTCGATGTGCCGGGTGCCGAGGCCGAGCCGCTGCTCCAGCTCGCGCATGCTGGGGCGGGGCCCGACCCAGAACTCGCCGAACCGGGAGTCGGCGAAGAACTCCTCGCTGTCGCGCGGGGCCAGCGGCCGGAAGAACAGGATGGCCTCGTGGCCGTCGGGCTTCGGGTCCAGCACCAGGACGCTGTCGGGCTCGGTGTCGAACCCGAGGCCGGTCAGCCAGGCGAAGGCCGTGTGCGGACGGAAGGTGTAGTCGGTGTCGTTGCTGCGCACCTTGAGGCCGCCGGCGGGGATGATGAGGCGCTCGCCCGGGAACCGCCGTGACAAGGCCGCCCGGCGACGGGCCGCGTGGTCGGCGACCTCCGCGCGCGGGACAGGAGCCGCATCCGGACTGGCCCAACCGGAGGCGATGAAAGCGCGAAATTCGTCGCTCGTCGGGGTGTTGCGGTGGCTGGCTTTCACCTGCTCGTCGCTTGTCATGGTCGATATCCTGCCACGCGCCGCGAAGCGTCGGCAAAGCCGCCGTAACCCTTCACCGCTCCCCCGGACGTGCCCCGCCGGCACGGTCGCCACCGCGGCGTGTCGCGGGCGGGGGCGGGTATCGACGTTTGTGTCGGCGGCGCGGGCCGAGGCATTTTGCCGGAACGCCACAATCGATCGACGCCTTGACATCCGTTGTAACCTTTCCGCAGCCGTTCGATCGGCCTCCCAGGCGCGCTGGTGAAAGCCGCCGTTTCCGCTTTGTTTGATGATCCGACCGTCCGATCTGGTCGCCAACTCACGGAAAGCGAAGTGCCATGAATTTGTCTGCGTCGAGTTCTGCCACAGAACAGGATCCCGGCCGTGGTTCGCGTCGTCGCCTCGGGCGGATCGCCGTCGCGGCGGCCCTCGGTGTGGCGCTCGTGGGCGGGGCCGGCGCCGGGGCTGCCGCCGTCGCACCCGCCCCGGAGCCCGCCGCCCCGGCGACAGTGGGCGTGCAGGCCGTACGCCAGGGCAACGTCACGGTCGACGGCGCGACCCTGCGCTACACCATGACCGGCAGCGGCTCGCCGCTGGTGCTGCTGCACGGGTGGCCGCAGACGTCGTGGGCGTGGCACGAGGTGCTGCCCACCCTCGCCCGGCAGCACACCGTGATCACGTTCGACCTGCCCGGGCTGGGTGCCTCCACCGTCCCGGCCGGCGGCTACGACAAGGCGACCACGGCGCGGCGGATCCGCCAGGCGGTCAACCAGCTCGGCTTCACCCGGGTGGCCCTGATCGGTCACGACCTCGGTGCGATGGTCGCCTACAACTACGCCCGCGACTTTCCCACGGAGGTCACCCGGATCGGCGTCGTCGAAAGCCCGCTGCCGGGCTTCGGGCTGGAGAACTTCTACGGCGTCAGCTGGCACTTCCTCTTCAACGCCTCACCCGCGCCCATCCCCGAGCGCATCATGGACAACGAGGACGTCCCGACCTATCTCGGAATGCTCTTCGACCGCACGCAGCATCCGGAGGCGATCGACCGCAGCGTCTACTACCGCGCGTATTCCGACCCGGCGAAGCGGACGGCGGGATACGAGTACTACCGGGCGCTGAAGGCCGACGCCGCCGACAACCAGGCCCAGGCGCAGGCGAAGCGCCTGACCATGCCCGTGCTGGCCATGGGGGCCCAGGCCGTCTTCGGGCCGGCCGTCGCCGCCTCCTACCAGCAGGTGGCCGCCGACGTCCGTACCGTCGTCGCCCCCGACACCGGCCACTGGATCCCCGAGGAGAACCCCGCCTTCTTCAGCGCCTGCGCGTTGCTGTTCTTCGGACCCGCCACCGGCACCCCGGCCAGCCCCGAGCTCACCGGCTGCGCCCCCTGACCGGAGCCCGTCCACGCGTACCGCGTCACGGCGAGGACGACCCGGGGCGGGCGGTGGCGACGCCGCCCGCCCCGGTCGCTTTCCCGCCGTGCTCCGCGTTGCGGTCCGCCCGCCCGCGGCGTCGCGCCCGCGGGTCGTGACGTGTGAGGATGCGGCGCATGCGTGCCGTCATCTTCGACGAGTTCGGTGCCCGCCCCGAGGTCCGCGACGTCCCGGAGCCGGTGCCGCCGCCCGGGGGCGCGGTCGTGCGCGTCGAGGCGACGGGGTTGTGCCGCAGCGACTGGCACGGCTGGCAGGGACACGACCCCGACATCCGTCTGCCACACGTCCCCGGCCACGAGTTCGCCGGCGTCGTCGCGGCGGTCGGTGCCGGCGTACGCGGATGGCGGCCCGGCGACCGGGTCACCGCGCCCTTCGTCTGCGCATGCGGGCGGTGCCCGGCCTGCCTCGCCGGCGACCAGCAGGTCTGCGAGCGGCAGACGCAGCCGGGCTTCACCCACTGGGGCTCGTTCGCCCGGTACGTGGCGGTGCACGACGCCGACGTCAACCTCGTCCGGCTGCCGGACGAGCTGGACTACCCGGCCGCGGCGGCGCTCGGGTGCCGCTTCGCCACGGCCTTCCGGGCCGTGGTCGGCCAGGGGCGGGTCGCGGCCGGCGAGTGGGTCGCGGTGCACGGCTGCGGCGGGGTGGGGCTCTCCGCCGTGATGATCGCGGTGGCCTGCGGGGCCCGGGTGGTGGCGGTCGACGTCGCCCCCGGCGCGCTCGAACTGGCCGCGGGCTTCGGGGCGTCGGTGTGCGTGGACGGCGCCGCCCTGACCGGGCCCGGCGCGGTCGCGGCGGCGGTCCGCGAGGCGACCGGCGGCGGGGCCCACCTGTCCCTCGACGCGCTCGGAAGCCACGCCACCTGCGCCGCCTCGATCGAGAGCCTGCGGCGGCGCGGGCGACACGTGCAGGTCGGGCTCCTGCCCGCCGCCCAGGGCCGCCCGGCCCTGCCGATGGATCGGGTGATCGCCCACGAGCTGGAGCTGCGGGGCAGTCACGGCATGCCCGCGCACGCCTATCCGGAGCTGCTCCGGCTGGTCACCGCCGGTGTGCTGCGCCCCGCCGAGCTGATCACCCGCACCATCGGCCTCGCGGAGGTGCCGCAGGCGTTGGCCACGATGGACCGCCCCGCGCCCGGCGGGATGTGCCTCGTCGAACCCCGGTGACCGGGCGGCGGCCCGGCGGGCGGGTGCGCTGCCCCGCCCCGGGCCGACCCGCCGGGGTCAGCCGTCCTCGTAGACGAGGTCCATCACGTCGGAGCGCCCCGACCAACGCAGTTCGAGGTGCCAGCAGCCGGCCTGCGGCATGTCCACGATCGACGGGCCCGGGCCGCCGGCGACCTCCCGCGTCACCCGGATTCCGGTGCCGTCCAGGGTGGCGGTGATCCGCAGGGGATCCGCCGGGGCCACGGCGGGGGGTGTCGTGGTGGGGCGGGCGACCCAGAGGATCTTGTTGTTCGTCCCGTTCCTCCTGGCCCTCGTAAGCGGGTGTCCGAACAGGATCGCGACGATCCCGCCGCTAGCGCCGAAGACGTGCGGCATCCGGGTGCTCCCGCTGAACCCGGCGTCCGCCCAGTCGGGCAGCGGCCCCGTCTCCACCCGCGAGCCGCAGCCGGGGGGCGCAGCCGACGCCGCGCCCGTCGGCGCCGCGCGGTCCGGGGAGGCGGCCGGCGCGGCCGGCCGCCCCGCCGTCGTACACCCCGCCAACAGCAGCACCAATGCCAGCGACACCCCGCGTCCTGCACCCATCCCATGCCTCCCGACGTCCCACTCGTGCGTGCACAGTCAGGACACCGGCCGGCTCCCCGAGGTTCCCCCGGGCGGGCCACGGGATCGGCGCGCCGGGTCCGCACCCGGGCCGGCACCGGCACGATTACTCCTACGGTCCGTTTCATGAACCGTGACCGCTGCGCCGGCTCCTCGACGGCCGGCACCACTTCTGAAACGCGCCCTAACCCAGCGAGCGGGCGATCTCGAGCGCCTCGGGCCTGGTGAGGTCGCCTTCGAGCCGGTAGCTGACGCCGGCCTCCTGCCAGATCAGGGTCGACGCGGCGAGACGCGCGGTCTGGACCCGGACGGTGCCGTCGCGGTCCACGTAGGACACGGCGTGCGGGGCGTCGATCCAGACGGCGAAGTCGCCGTTGACCTGCACCCAGCTGGCTCCCGGCGCGGTGGTCTCCTTGTGGAAGACCAGGTCGAGACGGCCGTCGAAGGCGTCGAGGCGCAGCGCGCCCGCACGGTAGAGCAGCGTCGCCACGCGGTGGAAGCCCTCGCCGTCCGGGTCGGCGACCAGCACCCGCTCGGGCGGGCCCAGCACCTTCGGCGTACGGAGGGGAAAGCGCACCCCGCGCTGCGCCTCGGCCACGGGTACGGGCCGCTGCGCCGGCAGTGGCGAGGCGGCGCCCGTGGGAGGCGTCGGCTCGGGGCTGGCGGCGACGGTGATGCCGGCGAAGCGCAGCAGCCCGGCGGCGGCGTCGGCGACGGCGGCGCGGCCCGGCGGCAGCATCGCCACGACCGCGACGGCGAGCGCCCCGGCGAGCAGGTGGCGCCACCGACGTCGCCTCGGCACGGGCGCGGCGAGCAGGTCGCGCCACGGGCGTCGCCTCGGTCCGGGCGCGGCGATGCGGGCGCGCACCCGGGCGGTCACGTCCGGCGGCTCGGGCGTCTGGAGCCAGGCGGACAGGTCCCTCAGTTCGCGTTCGAGGTCATCCACGGCGCACCTCCGCGACGTCGAGCAGGCCGCGAAGCTTCGCCAGCGCCCGGGAGGTGCGCGACTTCACCGTGCCGCGCGGCCAGCCCAGCATCGCCACGGTCTCGTCCTCGCTCAGATCGAGGAAGAACCGGCACACGATCACCTCGCGGTCCTTGACCGGCAGCAGGCGCAGGGCCCGGACCAACGCGGCGCGCCGCTCCCCGGCGAGGACGGTCTCGACGGCGGCGTCCTCGCCGACGTCCGTACGTGGGTCCGCCGCGGCCGCGCGCAGGGCGAGACCGTCGCGCCGGCTGCGCGACCGGTGCAGGTTGCGGGTCTCGTTGGCCACGATCGCCAACAGCCAGGCCCGGAACGACGACTCGCCCCGGTAGCGGGAGATCTTGCGATGGCCCTTCACGAACGCCTCCTGGATGACGTCCTCCGCGTCCGGACCCGCGCCGAGCAGCACCGCCGTGCGGTGTGCGGCGGTGCTGTGCCGGGCGACCAGGAGCTCGTACGCCGTCAGGTCGCCCGCCCGGGCGCGGGTGACCAAGTCTTCGTCGTTCAGGGATACCTCCGGTGGGGACGCCTTCATGACACCGCCCGCGCCCTTCGGGTTCCGCCTCGGCGACCGGTTCCGCACGCTGCCGGACGTCATCGGCCCGATGATGCCGGGCCCCGTCCGCACCCCGCCGGTTCTTCCGACGGACGGCGTCGGCCCCCGACGCCCTGTAGCAAACCTTCTTGACGATTCATCGATGCGTAGCTAAGTTTCAGCCATCCGGACTGAGAGGTCGTCGTCGATGAAGGCCCAACTCGTTACCGCGACCGCCCTGGTGGCCACCCTGTCGACCACCCTCGCCCCGCCGCCCGTCCAGGCCTCCCCCACACCCGAGCGTCCGCCCGGCGGCGAGCACGGCTGGGTCACCTCGACCCTGCGGCACATGAGCCTGCCGCAGAAGGTCGGTCAGCTCTTCGCCACCTACGTCTACGGCGGTGACGCCACCGAGCCCACGGCCGCCGACCGCGCCGCCAACCGCGCGGCGTTCGGCGTCGAGACGCCGGCGGAGGTCGTCGACCAGTTCCACCTCGGCGGCGTCTGCTACTTCTCGTGGTCGCACAACCTGGACAGCCCGCGCCAGATCGCGACCCTCTCCAACGGACTGCAGCGGGCCGCCGTCGGCGACGGCACGAAGGGCCGCGTACCCCTGCTCATCTCCACCGACCAGGAGCAGGGCGTGGTGCTGCGGATGCCCGCCCCCGCCGCGCAGTTCCCCGGGTCGATGGCCCTGGGGGCCGGGCGCTCGCCGCGGGCCGCACGCGAGGCCGCGGAGATCACCGGGCGCGAGCTGCGCGCGGTCGGCATCCACCAGCCGTACGCGCCGATCGCCGACGTCAACGTCGACCCCGGCAACCCGGTGATCGGCGTACGCTCCTTCGGCGCCGACCCCACCCTGGTGGCCGACCTGACCGCCGCCCAGGTCGCCGGGTTCCAGGACGGCGCCGGCGCGACGGCGGTGGCGAAGCACTTCCCCGGGCACGGCGACACGGCCACCGACAGCCACACCGACCTGCCCGTCATCGACCACACCCGCCAGGAGTGGGACCGCATCGACGCGCCACCGTTCCGGCGGGCCATCGACGCGGGCGTCGAATCGATCATGACGGCGCACATCGTGGTACCCGCGCTCGATCCCTCCGGCGACCCGGCCACGCTGTCCCCGACGATCCTCACCGGCGTACTGCGCGGCGAACTCGGCTTCCGGGGAGTCGTCGTCACCGACGCGCTGAACATGGCCGCCGTGCGGCGCAAGTACGGCGACGACCGGGTGCCCGTGCTGGCGCTCAAGGCCGGCGCCGACCAGCTCCTGATGCCGCCGGACCTGCGGCTGGCGCGGGACGCGGTGCTGCGGGCCGTCGCCACCGGCGAGCTGACCGAGCGGCGCATCGACGAGTCGGTCCGGCGCATCCTCGCGCTGAAGTACCGGCAGGGCCTGGCCCGTTCACCCCTGGTCGACGTCGAGCAGGCCGTACGCACGGTCGGGGCGCCCGCGCACCTCGCCGCCGTGGCGCGGGTCACCGACCCGACCCTCACCGCCGTGCGCAACGACGCCGGGCTGCTCCCGCTTCGCCCCGGGCGGCGCTCGGTGCTGGTCACGGGCTGGAACAGCGCCGCCTTCGCGCCGGTGGAGACCGTGGCCGGCGGATTCACGGCCCGGGACGCCCGGGTGACCGCCCGCCCCGCGACCCTGCCGTCGGACAAGGTGATCACCGAGACGGCCACCCTGGCCGCCGAGCACGATCTCACCGTCGTGCTGACCAACAAGGCGTGGGACACCGTCGTCACCGATCCACGCGGCACCCAGCAGCGGCTGGTCGCCGCCCTGCTCGGCGCGGGCAGGCCCGTGGTGGTGGTCGCGGTCCGGGATCCCTACGACATCGCGTACCTGCCGGGCGTGAGCACCTACCTGGCGACCTACTCGTACACGCGGGCCGCGATGGACGCCCTCGTCCGCGCGCTGCACGGCGAGCTTTCCCCCCGTGGCCGGCTGCCCGTCACCATCGCCACGGCCGACGGCTCGGGCACCGTGCTGCACCCCTACGGCCACGGCACGAGCTGGTAGGAGGCAACCCATGTCGTCGCTGCGCCCGCTCGCGTTGCGCCCCCTCGCGCTCGGCCTGGCCGTGGCCGTGTCGGGCGCGACCCTCGCCCCCACGGCCGCCGGGGCCGCACCGCCGCCGGCCGGTTCGGCACCGCCGAGCGTCACGCCCGCCGACATCCACTTCCGGCACGACACGCTGCGCCCCGGGCACGCCCGCGAGGTCGGCCTGCTGCCGGAACACGTGGACCGCATGCCCGCCGACCTGGCGGCGTACCTCGCCCCGACGCCGGACCACCCCAGCCATCCCGCGTACGCCGGCGCCGTGGTCCTGGCGGCCAAGGACGGCGTGGTCGTGCAGCACGCCGCGGTGGGTTCCGCCGTGAGGTACGCGGCCGTCGGCCCGCCGCCCGGGCTGGTCGGGGTGGAACTCCCCGCCGACGAGCAGATCCCGATGCGGCCCGACACCATCTTCGACCTGGCCTCGGTGTCGAAGCTGTTCACCGCCGTCGTGACCATGCAGCAGGTCGAGCGGGGACGCGTGGACCTCGACGCGCCGGTCGCCCGGTACGTCCCCGAGTTCGCGGCCGGCGGGAAGGAGACCGTCACCGTACGGATGCTGCTCACCCACACCTCGGGGCTGCCCGCCTTCGCGCCACTGTGGAGCAGGTACGCCACGCCGGCCGAACGGTTCGCCGCCGCGCTCGCCACGCCGCTCACGGCCGGCGTGCGGCCCGGTACCCGCTACGTGTACTCAGACCTCGGGCTGATCGCGCTCGGCGTGCTGGTGGAGCGGGTGAGCGGCCGGCCGTTGGACGCGCTCGTCGCCGACGACGTCACGGCGCCGCTGGGCATGACCGACACGGGCTACAACCCGGAGCCGCAGCGGCGCTCGCGGACCGCCGCCACGGAGTACCAGCCGTACGCCGGGCGGGGCATGGTGCACGGCGAGGTGCACGACGAGAACGCGTGGTCGCTCGGCGGTGTGGCCGGGCACGCGGGGGTCTTCTCCACGGCGGCGGACCTGGCCGTGCTCTGCCAGACCCTGCTCAACGGCGGCGAGTACCGCGGGCGACGGATCCTGCGCCCCGACACGGTGCGCGCCATGCTGGTCAACCACAACGCCCCGCTGGAGCAGGCCTATCCCGAGAGCGACCGCGGGCTGGGCTTCGAACTCGACAAGCACTGGTACATGGCGGGGCTCTCCTCCCCGGTGGCGTTCGGACACACCGGCTTCACCGGGACGTCGATCGTCGTCGACCCCCTCTCCCACTCGTTCGTCATCCTGCTCAGCAACCGGGTGCACCCCGATCGCGGCTGGGGCAGCAACAACGTCGCCCGGCGCGCCGTCGCGCGCGACCTCGCCGAGGCGGTGCCGGTGCGGCCCCGCTCCCGCGAGGCCTGGCGCGCCGACCCGCGCGACCTCGCCACGGCCACCCTCACCGCCCCGCTGCGTCGGGCGGCGCGGGGCGGCACGGCCAGTTTCCTGCTCTGGTACGACACCGAGCCCCGCTACGACAGCGCCCGCGTGGAGGTCTCCACCGACGGGGGTACGACCTGGGCGCCTGCGCCGATGGTGCTGCGCCACTCAGACCGGCGCTGGAGCAGCGACGGCACGGTCACCGGCTTCGGCGGCCGGGTCTGGTGGCAGGTCTCGGTCGAGCTGCCCGTACGGGCGACCCACCTGCGCTTCAGCAGCACGACCGACTCCTCCAGCCAGGGCCGGGGCGTCTACGTCGATCGGATCGTGGCGGCGGACCGGGACGGGCTCCTCTTCGCGGGCGAGGGCGGCGACGCCGCCCGGCTCGTTCCCGCCGGCTGGTCGCCCGCCCGCACCTGACCCGGTCGCCGTGGCCCCCGGGCCGCGTCGGCCCGCGCCCGGTTCGACGTGGCGGCGCAGGGCCGGCCGCCGCGGACGGGCCCGGCACGGGTCGGCTCAGCGCGTACGGGCGGGCGGGTCGGGCGCTGCCGGTCGTCGGACGCCCTCGCACGCCCCCAGGTAATGGGGCAAGTCGGCACGAAGGGCCCTGCCCCTACTCCGACCGGGAAATGCAAGCAATTTATGGACGCCTACATGTCACTGTTTTTAACCGCAGCGAGACGCGACGTCACTAGGGTCAGTGGACCCATCGATCGGCGTCGTGGCGAGATCCGTCCCGCCGTGGTGGGGCACCGGAAGGGGTGGGAATGAGGGGGGTGGCTCCGCTGGTCATCGGCATCGCCTCCTCGCCGGCCGAACGCAGGCGGCTCGCGCGTCTGCTCGGCGGGACCGAGGCGTTCCTCATCGTCTCGAGCGTCGCTCAGGCGCGTACGTTCCTCGGCGTCGCCGGGACGCCCCCGGTGGCGCCGGCGGCCCCGACGGCGCCCGCCGCGCCGGGCGGGCCCGTGGCGGGACCCGCGACACCGCCGCCGGCCGACCTGAGCGTCGACTCCGACCGACGGGTGCTGCGCTGGCTGGACCGCGAGGTCGAGCTGACCCGGCTGGAGCACGACTTCCTGCGCTGCCTGGTCGGCGCGCCGGGGCAGGTCTGGACCTACGAGCGGCTGCACCTGGAGGTCTGGGGCAACGTGCACCTCGGGCGGGGCTCCGACATGCACTCGGTGGTCCGCCGGGTGCGGCACAAACTCGCCCGGCTGGACGCCTCGGCGTCGATCCACGCGGTCCGCGGGGTCGGCTTCCGCCTCGCCCCGGTCTGAGGGCCGGGACCCTCCTCGACAGCCGACGCGGTCCGGCCCGCCTGGTCGGAAACCAGGCGGGCCGGACCTGTCAGCCGACGGTCGGGGTCAGCAGCGTACGGGCGACAACGCGAAGTCCTCCACCGTGGGGGTGGCGGTGTTGATCCTCGTCTGGCGGGTCTGGGGCTTCCAGCCGTCCTTGGCGACGATCATCGTCAACGGGTTGTTCCGACGGTCCATCCAGTAGGCGTACCTGCCCTCGGCGTCCGTGGAGAACGTCCAGGACATCGCCCACGAGTCGACCTGCACGGTGGCACCGGGGATCGGCGAGCTGGCGCCCTGGCAGCTCGTCCCGGTGACCGTACCCATCAGCTTGCCCCAGGTCGTCGGCTGCAGCACGTTCAGCGTGACCGCGACCGGCTCCACCGTGTAGGGGGTGTTCTCCTTGATGGCGACCGAGGCGGTGTAGGTGCCGGGCTGGTCCACGTTCGCGGACATGCCGACGTTGACCGTGACGGCCTGGCCCGGCGCCAGGGTGGCCGCCGTCTTGTCGATCGTCATCCAGCTGACGTCGGCGGTGCTGGCGGCGCACTCCTCGAAGCCGGGCAGCGCCTCGCTGTCCCGCGTCGCGGTGAAGCCGCCGGAGGAGCCACCGACCTTGTAGAAGCCGCACGCCGCGCCGCCACGGTAGCGGGCGGTGTTGGCGTTCGGCAGGCTCGACCACGAGGAGGTGGCCGGGTCGTAGGCGAAGCCGACGTTGGTGATGGCACCGCCCTGCGAGCCGCCGACGACCAGGAACTTGCCGTTGGCCACGGCGAACGAGCTGGCCCAGTTGTCGGCCGGCGCGTCCGCGATGGCCGTCCAGGTGTTGGCGCCCGGGTCGTAGGCGTAGCTCGCCTTCTGCGCGGCGGAGCCGTCGTTGCCCCCGGTGCAGTAGACGATGCCGTCGATCCCGCCGCAGGAGAGGAAGGCCACCGACTTCGGGTAGTCGGCCAGGGTCTCCCAGCTGTCGTCGGCCGGGTCGTAGCGCACGACGTCGTTCGACATCGGCGTGCAGGACGCCGTGGTGCAGCCGCCGATGGCGTACAGCTTGCCGCCCGCGACCGCCTGGCCCGCCGCGGAGCGCGGCGCGGGGTTGTCGGCCTTCTCCGTCCAGGTGTTGGCCGCCGGGTCGTACGACCAGGTGGTGCCGTCCGGGCCGGCCGCCGCCCAACCGCCGGTCGCGATGATCTTTCCGTCCAGGACGCCCACCGTCATGGCGGTACGCGCACCGGGCAGATCGGCGATCGCGGTCCAGGTCTGCGCGACCGGGTCGTAGGCGTAGTTCTTCGCCGAGGACGCCGAGCCGGTGCCGCCGGCGATGGAGTACACCTTGCCGCCGAGGTTGACCACCCGGTTGTCCATCACCACGGCCGGATAGTTGGCGATGTCGGTCCAGGGCGCGGCCTGCGGGCCGGCCTCGGGCGACGCCGCCGCCGTCGACTTGCCGGACGTCTTCGCCGCGAACGAGGTCGGGACCTCGAGCCGCTGCACCGGCGCGCCCTGGGAGCCGAGCACCTCCTGCTTGCTCATCCGGGACCCGTCGGCCCGCAGCAGCTCGAACCCGCCGGCGCGCTCACTGAACTCGACGGCGACCGGGGCCCCGCCGGTGTTGGTCACCGTGAACGACTTGGTGACCTTGCCGCTGGGCATCCGGGCCGTGCCGGTGACCTGGGCCGGCGTGACCGACAGTCGGCCGGCCGCGAGCTGGAAGTTCGCCGCGGTGGCCCAGTCCGCCTGGACGTCGACCTGCTTGCTCTGGCTGACGTAGCTGCCGGCCCGGGCGGTGAACCTGTGGGTGTCCGTCAGCGTCGAGAACAGCCAGTAGAAGCCGTCCGCGAGCCCCGGGTCGTCCGGCGTCGCCACGGTGGTGGCCTTCTCCGTCGGCCGGTCGTCGCTGGTGACGGTGGCGCCGTTGACGTAGCCGTTGTCGTTCCTGTCACGCACGTGGCCGAGCACCAGGCCGCCGTCGATCGGTTCGCAGGTGAGCTGGCTGCCGATCAGCACGTTGTCGACCGACCACCACCACTCGTACGAGGCGTCGTAGTAGCGGAACCGGACCCGGGCCTGGGCCTGGCCGGCGGCCTGCGGGACGGCGATCTCGGTGACCTTCGGGCCGCGGACGTCGGCGGCCTGCCGGAGCACGTTGGTCCACGTCGTCCCGCCGTCGAGGCTGAGGTCGACGTCCGCGCGGTCGCTGCCCAGCCAGTTGTAGTCCTGGTTGAACCGGATGACCGGTGCCGTGACGCCGGTAAGGTCGACGACCGGGCTGACCAGCGAGGTGTCCTGCTTGCCGCCGGAGCCGTACTCGTCGCTGTCGATGATCGCGAAGTTGCCGGTGCCCCCGGTCAGGTTGCCCCGGGCGCCGTCGTCGGTGAACTTCCAGACCTGGCCGCTGCCCGCGTGGTCCACCACGGACCAGCCGGCCGGAACGGTGCTGCCGTCGAAGGTCTCGTACTCACCGTCGGAGCCGAACCGGTAGCCCGGCGCCGTGGTGCAGGCGTTGGTCTGCACCGGCACCGCCACGTTGGCCGTGGCGTTGCCCGCGCCGACCACGACCTGCTTGTTCACCGTCTGGTAGCCCGGGTACTGCGACTCGACCTTCAGGTTGTAGGTGCTGCCGGCCGGCAGCTTGAGGCTGTAGCGGCCGTTGACGGGCGTGGTGTAGTCGGACACGCCCGACTGACCCTCCACGGTGACCTTCGCGTAGAGCGGCCAACCGTGCCCGGACCCGTCGGTGACGGTTCCGCTGACGGTGACGCTCGGCACCGCGGTCAGCGCCACGTCGAGCGTCGTGGTCGCGTTGCGGGCGACCGCCGCCGGAACGGTCTTCGCCTGGTAGCCGAACGCCGCCACGGCGACCTGGTAGTCGCCGACCGGCAGCAGCGACGAGTAGGTGCCGTCCGCACCGGTGGTCAGCTCGCGGTCGGCGGCGCCGGTCAGGCTCACCGTGGCGCCCGCGATCGGGGCGCCGGTGGTCGCGTCGGTGACCTTGCCGGCCAGCGTGCCGCTGTCGCCGATCGGGGCGCCGTTGAGCAGGGCGAGCGCGTCCAGCCGGCCCTCGCCGAACACGTTGTTGTCGTCGGCGGTGCCGCCGCACTGCGCGTCGGCCTTGTCGATCGCCGAGTTGTCGAGCAGCGCGCGGGTGGCGGTGACGTCGCCGACGAGCGTCGGCGCGGCGGACCACAGCAGCGCGATCGCGCCGGCGAGGTGCGGGGCGGCCATCGAGGTGCCGTTGTAGCTGGCGTAGCCGCTGCCCGGAATGCTCGACCGGACGTTCACGCCGGGCGCCGCGATGTTGGGCTTGATCTCGCCGTTCTGGCCGGCGCCCCGGGACGAGAAGCTGGCGATGTTGTTGTTGACGTCGTAGGCGCCCGCCGAGTAGTTGCTGACCAGGCTGCCCGGTGAGCCGCTGGTCTGGCACGCCGAACCGCTGTTGCCGTTGGACCAGACGCCGAAGATGCCCGACGCGGTCCACGCCAGCGTCACGTCCTCCATGAACGGGTCGTTGGAGGGCAGCGTGGTTCCCCACGAGTTGTTGATGATGTTCGGCCGCTTGCTGGCGTCCGGGTTCTGGCCGTTGAGGTCCGTCGGCTCGAGCATCCACTGCCCGGACGTGACCAGGGCCGCGTCGCTGGGGCAGCAGCCGTTGGCCGCGATCCACTTCACCTCGGGGGCGACACCGATCTGGTTGGCCCCGTCGGCGCCGGCCATCGTGCCCATCGTGTGCGTGCCGTGGCCGTTGGTGTCGCAGGGCGCGGCGCAGGAGCCGGCGGCGCGGAACCAGTTGTAGTTGTGGTCGAACGTGCCGTCGCCGTTGTTGCCCCGGTAGGAGTTCACCAGCGCGGGGTGGTTGAACTGGACGCCGGTGTCGATGTTGGCCACCGTGATGCCGGCGCCCTTGACGCCGTACTGGGACCAGACGTCGTCGGCGTTGATGTTCGCGATGCCCCACTCGAGGGCGTTGACCGTCTTCTCGTCGGTGCCCTTGGTGACCTCGGGCACCTCGTAGGCGACCGGGGCGTACAGGCCCTCGACCTCGGCGTGCGCGGCGAAGCTCTGCGCCATCGTCAGGGAACCGCCGCTGACCTTGATCGCGTTGGTCGCCCAGAAGGTCTCGTACTTCGTTCCGGAGCCGTCGAGCTCGGCGCGGATCTTGGACTGGCTGTTGGCGGCGGTCTTCTTCAGCGCGTCGGCGACGGCGGTCCCGCGCTTGGCCCAGTCCTTGATCGCCGCGGCCTCGCCGAGGTCGGCCCGGTCCTTGAAGCGGATCCAGAAGTCGCCCTCGGTCTTGCCCTGGAGCTCCTTCGTGAGCTCCGGCCGGATCTTGTCGGACGGGGAGGCCTGTGCGCCTGACCCGGTCGCGGCCAGGCCTGTCGCGGCGAGGATCATCGCCGCACCGGCGCTGACCAGGGATCTGGCCAAGCGCCTCGTGGGTGGACGTGTGAACATTCGGTGGTGCCTCCTCCAGAACGACCCAGAGTGGAACGAGCCATGGTGGAGGGCGCAGGGGCCCGGCTCCGTTCGGATGATCGGGATCCGGCCCCTCCATGCCCCCCAAGGCACCGCGCGGGTCACGCCGGCTGCCCGTCTGGACACTATGATCGACAAGAATGGACGATCAAGAACTTGCCGTAAGCAATTTGTCACTAGGTGTTGGCCGGCGAATGGGGCGCTTGCCGACATCTGTCAGGGCCATGACGAAGATGGGCAGAGGCTGTCCATAGTTTCCGGGTGGGTGCTGTGGGGGCACACGACGAAGGCACGGTGCCGGACGGTCCAGATCCGGCCGACGAACCCTTTCCGCTGGTGATCGCGGTGACACCGTCGCCGGCCGAGCGGATACGACTGGCCGAACGCCTGGAGGGCGTCGCGCCGCTGCTGCTGGTGGCCGACCTCGACGAGCTGCGCAGGCTGATCGCGGTCCCGCCGCGGCTGCCGGCCCAGCCGTCCTCGCCGGCTCCGGCCGACACGCCGGGCGCGACGGACGACGACGCGCTGCTGATCGACTCGGCCCGGTCGACGGCCCGCAGCCGGGGCCGCGAGGTCGGCCTCACGCGGCTCGAACACGACCTGCTGTCCTGCCTGACCACCGAGCCGATCCGGGTCTGGAGCTACGCCGAGCTGCACCGCTCGGTCTGGCGCGACGAGGGGCGCGAACGCAGGGCGGACGTGCAGTCCCTGGTCAAGCGGCTGCGTCGCAAGCTCCACGACCTCGGCACCGGGGTGGCCATCGACGCGGTGCGCGGCGTCGGGTTCCGGCTGACCGACCATCAGCAGCCGAGGGTCAGCGGTTCCGGCTGACTGCCTGACTTAGGCAGACCGCGCCCGGCGCAGGCTGACCGGTGGACCGAAGCGCACCGGGACGCCGGGGGAATACAGCACGCTGACCGGCGCCCCGACGGGTGCCGGCAACCCGGCGGCCGCGACCAGCTCGTCGTCGAGGTGCAGCAGTTCCGCGCGGTGCAGCGGCCAGCGCGGATGCCAGTTCGGCAGGTGCAGCGTCCGCCCGTACGCCCGGGTGTGCAGCCCCCAACGGGCGGTCACGAAGTGCTCCAGCGGGGTCGGGTCGGCGATCGGCTCCCCCACCCGCACCACCATCCGGCTGGTCGCACCGGCCGGGCCGGGCCACCGGCGCCGGCACCGGTAGGTGAAGCGGTCGCCGTCGCGCTCCAGCCGCATCGCCGACCACATGTACGGCAGCCGCAGCGTCGCCCGGGCCACCAGCACGGGAACCAGCCGCGACGCGTCCAGCGAGCGGAACACCACCGCCCGCCGGCCGGTGTCGTCGACCGAGTAGAGCCGGACGTTGGTCTCCCAGAAGCTGCCGAGGTACGGCACACCCGGCCCGCGCCCGAGGCCCAGCCCCACCATCCGGAAGCCGATCAGCCCGACGTGACTGACCCCGTCGAGGGTGTCGGGGCGCGTGCCCGCGGGCAGCAGCGGCGCGACGAGTTCCGGCGCGACCGCCCAGTGCAGGAACGTCAGATCGTCCCAGCGCTGCCGCAGGAGCGCCCGCGGGAACGCCTGCCCGGGCGCCGAGTCGACCGGCTCGATGTCCACGTACCCCATCCTGCCCCGCGTCGGCGGGCGACGTCACGCGGGCGGCGCCCGGCCCGTCGCCTTTGAGCCGTCGCCGGCTACGCGGGGTCTGGATCTCGCCGACGCCCGTAGGGAGATCGACGGTCACCTCGCCCGACTCACGCCGGGGCGTGGGTAGCGCCGACACCCCGGTCCGGCGCCGCGTCCAGCCGCGCCCGACGGGCGGCGCCCTCCTCGCCGTCACGCTCCTTCGGGAGTACGGGAACGGGCGTGCGCCACGACTGCCACAACCGGCTGTACCCGCCCCCGGCCGCCAGCAACTGCTCGTGCGTACCGTGCTCGACGACGCGCCCGTGTTCCAGGACGACGATGCGGTCCGCGGTGGCCGCCTGGCTGAGGCGGTGCGCGACGATCAGCGTGGTGCGGCCCTCGGTGGCCGCCGTGGCGGCGCGCTCGAGGTCGCGCGCGCCGGCGCTGCCGGCCTCCGCGGTGGCCTCGTCGAGGACCGCGACGGCGGGGTCGGCGAGGACGAGACGGGCCAGGGCGAGCTGCTGGGCCTGGGCGGCGGTGAGCTGCCGTCCGCCCTCCCCCACGCACGTGTCCAGCCCGTCTGGCAGCGTACGCAGCCAGTCGGTGACGCCGACGAGGTCGAGGGCGGCGGTCACCTCGGCGTCGGTGGCCTCGGGGTCGGCCAGGCGCAGGTCGTCGCCGAGCGTTCCGGCGAAGACGTGCACCTCCTGGCTGATCAGGGCGATCTCGCGACGGACGCGGTGCTCGTCCAGGTCCCTCAGCGGCACGCCGCGCAGGCTGACCGCGCCCCGGGTCGGCGCGATGATCCCGGCGGCGATGCCGGCGAGCGTGCTCTTGCCCGCCCCGCTCGCCCCGACGAGCGCGACGCGCTCGCCGGGCGCCAGGCTGAGGGCGACGTCGCGCAGCACGACGGGCCCGTCGTCGTAGCGGTGCCGCTCGACGACCACCTCCAGCGCCGCAGGTGCCGAGCCGGCCCGCCCTGCGGACCGTCGGGGCCGGCCTGCCCCGGACCCGTCGGGCGGCGCGATGTCGGGCGCGGGGCCGACGGACGCTGAACTGTCGGGCGCGGAGCCGCCTGGCGACGCGGAGCCGGCGGACGCGGAGCCGGGCGCGGCGGCGGGCACGGAGCCGTCGTCAGGCGAGGAGCCGACGGGCGAGGCGGCGGCGGGCAGCGCGGTGACGCCGACGAGCCGGGCGAGGCTCGCCCCGGCCTGGAGCACGGAGTCGGACTGGAGCAGCAGCAGGCCGATCGGGTTGAACAGGCGGTGGAAGTAGAGGGCCGCGGTCGTCGCCGCGCCCACGGTGGCCAGGTCGTCGCGCACCAGCAGGAAACCGGCGAGCAGGACGGCGGCGAGGCCGACGAACTCCGACCGGTTGATCCGCAGCCCGAACCGGGTGTGCAGGTTGAAGATCTCCAACGACAGGTCGCGGGCGGCGACGGAGCGATCGGCGATCCCGCCGACGTGCGCGTCCTCCAGCCGGTAGGCGCGCACGGTCGCCGAGCCGCGCAGCGCCCCGGCCATGGCCTGGGTCCGCTCGCCCGTCGCGACCCGTTCGCGCGCGTAGTACGGCACCGAGCGCCTCAGGTACCAGCGCAGCGCCAACGCGTAGGCGGGGGCCGCTGCCAGCCCGGCAAGACCGAGGCGCCAGTCCAGGGCGAAGAGCCCCAACGCGGTCAGCACGATGGACAGCAGCGCGCCGAGGAAGGCGGGGCCGCTGGTGGCGATCACGTTCGTCACCACGGCCACGTCGTCGCCGGCGCGGGCCACCAGGTCCCCGGTGCCGGCCCGCTCCAGCGTGGCCGACGGCAGGTGCAGGGCGCGGTCGAGGACCCGCTCCCGCAGCCGCGCCAGCACGGTCTCGCCGAGGCGTGCGGTGAGCGCGGCGCCGATCGCGGTGAGGACGCCGGCGAGCACGGCGGCGCCCGCGATCACGCCCGCCCAGGCCACGATCCGGGGCGTGTCGGAGCCGGCGATGACGTCGTCGACGAGGCGGCCGAGCACCCATGGGGCGACCAGCCCGGTCGCGGCGGCGGCGACCAACAGGGTGGTGGCGGCGGCGCTGAGGCCGGGCAGCCGGGCGAACTCGGCCCGAAGCGCCGCCCAGGTCTGCCGGGCGGTGGCCGTGGGCAGCAGCTGCCTCGACGCGGCGCCGACTGCGGACTCGTCGGTCATCGCAGGACCTCCTCCCGGTAGCGGGCGTCACCGGCCAGCAGCTGCTCGTGCGGGCCCTCGGCGACGACCCGTCCACGGTCGATGACGGCCACCCGGTGCGTGCTGCGCAGCAGGGCCGGACTGTTGGTGATCAGCACCGTGCCGCGGGCCGCCGCCGCGCGGGCCGCGGCCAGCCCCTCGGCGAGGTGCGCCTCGGTCACCGCGTCGACCGCCGTGGTGGGGTTGTGCAGCACCAGCACCGGCGGGTCGGCGACGAGCGCCCGGGCCAGCCCGACCCGCTGCCGCTGGCCGCCGGACAGGTTGGCGCCCCGCTCGGTGAGCAGGCGGTCGATGCCGTGCGGGTGCGCGGCGAGCACGTCCTCGGCCGCCGCGGCGCGTACGGCGGCGCGCAGGACCGCCTCGTCGGCGTCGGTGCCGGCGGCGAGGTTGGCACGCAGCGTCCCCTCGAACAACGCCACGTCGTGCGGCTCGACCAGGAGGATGCCGCGTACGGCGTCGATGTGCAGCTCCTCGGCGGGCGTGCCGTCGACGTACAGCGTGCCCCGGTACTCCTCGCGGGGCACGCGGCCGGAGAGCAGCGCCACCAGCGCCTCGGCGTCACCCGGGTCGTAGGCGAGCACGCCGAGGACCTCACCGGCGTCGACCCGCAGGCACAGCCCGTCGAGCCCCGCGTGCCCGATCGTGTCGAGGGCGAGCCGCGCCGGGGCCGGGGCGGGCGGACCGGCGGAGCCGGGGCGGGTGAGCGGCTCGGCACCCAGCACCCGGGCGACCCGCCCGGCGGAGGCGCGGGCCATGGCGAACAGCTGCACGGACCAGCCCAGCGTCTGCACGGGCTCGGCGATGAACTGGGCCAACCCGACGACGGCGACGAGTTCACCGATGGTGAGCCGGCCCTGGAGCGCGAGCCAGCCGGCGACGCCGGCGACCGCCGCGAGGAAGAGGCCGTTGACGGTGGTGGTGAGCCCGAGGTGCAGGCCCTTGGTGGTGGCGGCGCGCAGGGTGACGTCGAGGGCGTGGCGGCTCGCGGCCGCGTACCGGCGTGCGGCGTGGTCCTGGGCGCCGATGCCGCGCAGCACGCGCAGGCCCGTGACGAGGTCGACGGCGAGCGAGGTGGTGGCGGCGAGGGCCTCCTGCTGCGCGGCGCTGCGCCGGCTGAGCAGCGGCGCCATCCGTTGCAGGGCGACGACCACCAGCGGCACGCCGACGAGCACGCCCAGCCCGAGGGGGACGTCGACGACGAGCAGCGCGACGGCCGCGACCGCGATGGCGGTGAGCGCGGCGGCGCAGAGCCCCGCGACCCGTACGACGAGCGCGGACAACTCGGCGTCGGAGGCGGCGACGGAGAGCAGCTCGCCGTCGCGCATGCCCGAGCGGTTCCCGCGCGGGTCGAGGCCGCTGCGGGCGATCTCGACGCGCAGGAGGTGGGCCTCCTGCTCCAGGGCCGCGTACCCCAGGCGGGCGCCGGTGCGGTAGGCGAAGGCGAGGACGGTGAAGAGGACGGCGAGACCGGCGAGGGAGAGCAGCAGCGCCCGTACGTCCCCGGTGGCGACCGCGCGGTCGATGATCACGCCGATCGCGACCGGGACGAGGGCCTCGGTGGCCTGGTGGGTGCAGAGCAGTGCGGTGCCGGCCACCACGCGACCGCGCTGGCGGCGCAGGGCGCGGCGCAGGACCGCCCCTCCACTGACCTTCTCGGATGTGTGCACGAGCTGCGCCCTCCCTGCGATCGAGGGCCAGGTTAGCCTCACCTAATAGCTCCGGCGAACGGGGGCTCGGCGACCCGTCAGCCGCCCACTTCCGCGCCGAGGTCCGGGCGCGTCGTCACGTGGTGGCGGCCGATCGGCAGCATCAGCGGCTTTCCCGACGTCGGATCGATGATCACCTGGCTGTCGAGGCCGAACACGGCGCGGACGCACTCCCGCGTCAGCACCCGCGCCGGTTCGCCGGCGGCGTGCAGTCTCCCGGCGGCCAGCGCGACGAGGTGGTCGGCGTACCGGGCGGCGAGGTTGAGGTCGTGCAGCACCATGACGATCGTCGTGCCGCGCGTCAGGTTGAGGTCGGTGAGCAGGTCGAGCACCTCGACCTGGTGGTTGACGTCGAGGAACGTCGTGGGTTCGTCGAGCAGCAGCAGGTCCGTCTGCTGGGCCAGGGCCATCGCGATCCACACCCGCTGCCGCTGGCCGCCGGAGAGCTCGTCGACGGAACGGTCGGCGAGGTCGGCCGTCCGCGTCGCGTCCAGGGCCGCCGCGACGGCGGCGTCGTCCTCCCGGCTCCAGCGCGACAGCATCCGCTGGTGCGGGTTGCGGCCACGACCGACGAGGTCGGCCACGGTGATCCCGTCGGGCGCCGTCGGCGACTGGGGAAGCAGGCCGAGGGTACGGGCCAGTTGCTTGGCCGGCAGCCAGTGCACCTGCCTGCCGTCGAGCAGGACGTGGCCGGCCCGGGGCGCCAGCAGCCGCGACATCGACCGCAGCAGGGTCGACTTGCCGCACGCGTTGGCCCCGACGATCGCCGTGATCCTGCCGGGCGGCACGACGAGGTCGAGCGAGGAGATGACGACGCGGTCGGCGTAGCCGAGCGTCAGGCCCTCGACCGCGAGCGTGTGGGTGGTGGTCACAGCGAGCCTCCCGCGCGGTTGGTGCGGATGAGCAGGTAGATGAGGTACGGGGCGCCGAGCACGCCGGTCACGACACCGACGGGGTAGCGCGTGTCGAAGGCGTACTGGCCGGCGAAGTCCGCGACGAGCACCAGCAGGGCGCCGACGAGGGCGGAGGGCAGCAACAGGGAACCGGCCGGGCCGACGATCCGGGCGGCGATCGGTCCGGAGAGGAAGGCGACGAAGGCGATCGGCCCGGTCGCGGCGGTGGCGAAGGCGATGAGGCCGACGGCCGCGACGATGACCAGGATCCGGGTGCGTTCGAGGCGTACCCCGAGCGCCGCGGCGGCGTCGTCGCCCAGCTGCATCATGGCGAGGTTGCGCGCCTGGCCCAGCAGCACCGGCGCCAGCACGGCCACGGCGACGGCGACCGGCACGGCCTCCGCCCAGGTGGCGCCGTTGAGGCTGCCGGTCAGCCAGCGCATCGCCTCCTGGAGGTCCCACTCGGCGGCCTGGGTGAGGACGTACGCGGTGACGCTGTCGAGCATCGCGGCGATGCCGATGCCGATCAGCACGAGGCGGGTCCCGGCGACGCCGTCCTTGAACGACAGGGTGTAGACGACCAGCGCGACCGCCAGCCCGACGACGATCGCGAAGGCGGACACCCCCGCCTCCCCGAGGTGCAGCGTGACGATCGCGAAGGCCGCCGCGGCGCTCGCCCCGGAGCTGATGCCGATGATGTCGGGGCTGGCGAGCGGGTTGCGCAGCATCGTCTGGAAGGTGACGCCGCCGAGCCCGAAGCAGGCCCCGGCGAGGATCGCGAGGAGCGCCCGGGGCAGGCGCAGGGTGCCCACCGTGAAGGAGGCCCCCGGGACGTCGTCGCCGGCGATCACCGCCAGCACGTCCGCCGGCGGGTAGAAGGTGCGCCCCGCCATCAGCGAGACGGCGAACGCGGCGACGACGAGGACGGCGAGCACGACGAGCACGGCCCGCCTGCGCAGCGTACGGCGGACCCGGCCGTGGGTGACGGCGTCGAGGGTCGTGGTGCTCACAGCTCGCGTACCTTCTGCCGGCGGACGATGTGGATGAAGAACGGGGCGCCGATCAGCGCCGTCACGATGCCCACGTCGATCTCCGCCGGGCGCGCCACCACCCGGCCGACGACGTCGGCGGCGGTGAGCAACGACGCGCCGAGGAGCGCCGAGAACGGCAGCAGCCACCGGTGGTCGAGCCCGACGAGCAGGCGGCACACGTGCGGCACGACCAGGCCGACGAAGCCGATGGGTCCGGCGACGGCCGTGGCGGCGCCGCACAGCAGGACGGCGCCGAGCGCCGCGACGGCCCGTACGACCGCGACCCGCTCGCCGAGCCCCGCCGCGAGTTCGTCGCCGAGCGCGAGCGAGTTCAGCGCCCGGGCCGACAGGACGCAGACCGCGACACCCACGGCGAGGAACGGCAGGGCCTGCCGGATGGTGTCGTACGTGGCGCCGCCGACCCCGCCGATCTGCCACGAGCGGAAGCCGCCGGCGACGTCGTTGCGGGGCAGCACGAAGGCGCTGATCAGCGACGCGAGCGCGGCGGAGGTCGCCGCGCCGGCGAGGGCGAGCTTGAGCGGCGTCGCGCCGCCGCGGCCCAGGGAGCCGACGGCGTAGACGAAGACCGCCGCGAGGCCCGCGCCGAGGATGGCCGCCCAGAGGTAGCCGGTCGCCGAGGAGAGGCCGAACGTGACCATCGCGGTGACCACGGCGAGCGACGCGCCCATGTTCACGCCCAGGATGCCGGGGTCGGCCAGCGGGTTGCGGGTGACGCCCTGCATCACCGCACCGGCCAGGCCGAGCGCCGCGCCGACGAGCACCGCGAGCAGGGTCCGTGGGATCCGCTTGGTGACGGCGGCCTGCTCCATGGTCGCGTCCGCGCCCTGCAAGGCGGCGACGATGTCGGACCAGCCGACGTCGCGGGAGCCGAGCGCGACCGACGCGACCATGAGCGCCAGCAGCACCGCCGTCGCGACGAGGAACCACAGCAGGCGTACCCGTGTCGGACGCCGCAGCACCGCGACGTCCGGCAGGGCACGCGATTCGAGTGCGGTCATGACACCCGGTCGGCGGCCTTGGCGAGCATCGCCACGTAGTCGTCCAGCACGAACGGGATGGCCAGCGGGGTGGGGTTCGCCGCGGTGCCCAGCGGCGTGGCGCCGGAGAGCATGACCACCGAGCCGCGCTTGATCGCGGGGATCTTCGACAGCAGCGGGTCGGCCTGCGCGGCGGCGAGTAGCTTGTCGTCGCCGTAGGCGACGATGACGTCGACGTCGTCGAAGACCTGGATCTGCTCGGCACTCTGGTTGAGCGTGAACTTGTCGGTGCCGGCGGAGAGCTTCGCGATGCCGGCCGGGACCTTCATCCCGAGGTCGTTGAAGAACTGGGCCCGGGTGTCGTGCGTCGTGTAGAAGCCGATCTTGCTCAGGTCGGTCGGGTCCACGTGCGTCATGAACATCGCCGACTTGCCCGCCAACTGCGGGTGCTTCGCGGCGGCCTCGCCCATGCGCTTCTCGAAGTCGGCGATCAGCGCGTCGCCCTCCTTCACCAGGCCGAGGGCCTGGCTCTCCAGCTTGATGGTGTCGCGCCAGGCCGTGGCCCAGGGCGCCTTCGGGTAGGCGACCACCGGGGCGATCTTGCTCAGGGTGTCGTAGTCCTGCTGGGTCAGGCCCGAGTACGCGGCGAGGATGACGTCGGGCCTGGTGTCCGCGACCGCCTCGAAGTTGATGCCGTCGTTCTCGTCGAACAGCACGGGTGTCGTTCCGCCGAGTTCCTTGAGCTTCTCGGAGACCCACGGCAGGACGCCGTCATTGTCGTCGTCGCCGAAGTTGGCCTTCGCCATCCCGACGGGAACGACGCCGAGCGCCAGCGGAACCTCGTGGTTCGCCCAGGCGACCGTCGCCACCCGCTGCGGCTTCTCCTTGATCGTCGTCGTGCCGAGCGCGTGCGTGATCGTGACCGGGAACGCCGCGGAGCTGCCGCTGTCGGCGACCTCCCCGGCGTTCGACGATCCGCCGCAGGCGGCGAGCGCCATGGTGGCGGCCAGGGCGACGACCCCGGTGAGGAAGCGGTTTGCGCGCATGGAACTACACCTCGATGTTAGATAAGGGGAGGCTAACCTAACACACGCTCGGAGAGCTCTTGATCTCCAGCGACTCGATCGACGAGGGCCCATCGCACGCCGCCCCACCTGCGACGACCGGCAACGATGGCCCCGCCCGACCTCGGCCAACGCATGCACGCTTGTCGATTTACAGAGGGCGCAGGCGCAGTAGAATTCAGGGAAGGCTAACCTAACTCGGCGTGAACCCGGGAGGGGGCTCACAATCCCCGAAGGAGCGCAGCATGAGTGTCGGCACCGCTACGGCCGAGACCGGAGTGATCAAGCGCCCGATGCTCGCCGAGGTCGTCGCCAACCGGCCGCTCACCCCTCACCTGCGGCGCGTCACCCTGACCGGCGCCGAGATCGACCGCTTCGGCTACGACGGGCCGGACCAGCTGGTACGGATCTTCCTCGCCCCCACGCCCGACGCCGAACTGCACCTACCGGACTCCGCGCAGTGGTGGCCCGCCCTCCAGGCCATGCCGGCCGAGCGGCGGCCGGTCGTCCGCAACTACACGGTCCGGCGCCTGGACGCCGGACGGCGCGAGCTGGACATCGACTTCGTGCTGCACGGCGACGGCGGACCGGCCTCCGCCTGGGCGCTCAGGGCAGCCCCCGGGGACCGCCTCGGTGTGCTCAGCGACGGCGCCGCGTACGCGCCGCCCGCCGACACCGACTGGCAGCTGTTCGTCGGCGACGAGACGGCCATGCCGGCGATCACCGCCGCCGTCGAGGCGCTGCCACCGCAGGCGCGGGCGATCGCGCTGATCGAGGTGGGTTCGGCGGAACACGAGATCGAGGTACGCACGCCGCCCGGCGTCACGCTGACCTGGCTGCACCGGGGCGGTGCGCCGGCGGGCGGCAGCGACGTGGTGATCCGTACGCTGCGGGACCTGGCGTTGCCGGCCGGCACGCCGTACGCCTTCGTCGCGGGCGAGTCCACCATGGTCACCACCGTCCGCCGGCACCTGTGCGCCGGACGCGGCATCGCCAGGGAGCGCGTCTACTTCGGCGGCTACTGGAAGGCCGCCGTGCACTGAACTCCGGTGGCTGGGCGTGCCCGGGCCGCCTTCGGACGCGCCGGGAGCTGGCCTAGGCGTTGGCGGGGTCCTCGCCGGCCGCGGGCCGGTAGCAGTCGCTCGCCAGGATCAGGGCGACGCGGTCCCGGCTCGCGGTGGTGGTGAGGCTGATCGTGATCCCGGTGTCGGGGTCACGCATCGAGACGGCGCCCCGGGTGCCGTCGGCGAAGGTACGGTCCTCGGTGATCTCGTAGCCCTGCTGCCGCCACATGTCCCGGATGCGCCGCAGCGTGGTGATCTGGTCGGCGGGCGGGACCGGCAGCCCGGCGAAGCCGCTCAACGTCCACCGTCCGTCGTCGGCGATCTCACCCCGCTGGCCCTGACAGGGCGAGGTGTTGGTCCGCCAGGCGTCCAGAGCGACGCCGGCGGTGGTGGCGACGGCCTGGGCACGAGCCTCGGCCAGGGTGCTCACCTCGGCGGCTGCCTTGGTCTGCAACGGGTCGTCCTTTCCTGACGATGTGCCGGGGTCACCGCCCGCGCAGGCGGCAGCCGGCACCAGTACGGCCGCCACCGCCACGGCGTGCCACCAGGGCGTGCGGTGACGACGGGTCACGGGGCTCTTCCGTGGTCGAGCGCGGCTGCCTCGTAGTCGCCGACGATGACGGCCGCCTGGGAGCGCAGCATCTGGCTGTTCTGCGCCCAGTATCCGCTGTGGCCGGAGGTGTCGACGTGCAGGACATTGCCGCCGAACTCCGGGTCGTGCGGGGCGGAGCCGTGGATGCCGACGAGGCCGTCGACCAACCACTCCCCGACGACGGGTACGCCGTCGAGCCAGCCGATCGTCTCTTCCGGTCGGGCGACGACGGTGTCGTCGGCCGCGGCGCCGGCCCACACGTGTCTCGGGTCCATGGTGAACTCGCCGGCGTTCTCGACGCGCATGCCGGGACTGCCGACGGCGATCAGGTCGTCCGCGGCGAGGCCGTCGCCGGTGCTGGCGGCCTCGCCGAGGACGGTCGACCCGTAGCTGTGACCGATGGCGGTGACGTGGGAGGGACTGTCGTCGTGGGAGGCGCGGAGCCCGTCGACGAAGCCGTCGAGCGCGCGGGCGCCGGCCTCGGACTTGGCTCCGAACACGGCGCTGACGATGTCGAGGTTCACCGACGGGGTGTCGTAGCCGAGCCAGGCCACGACGGAGACGTCGGCGCCGGCGGGGGCGAGCTCGACCGAGGCCTCCCGCAGGTCGCTGGCCCGGCCGATCAGGCCGCGGATGTCGTCGAGTTCGGTGCCGACGCCGGGTACGAGGACCGCGGTGTGGGCGGCGGTGTCCGGGTTGCCGATCGCGACCGCCGCCTTGCCGTCACCCGTCGGATCGACCGAGAGCAGGTAGAGCCGCTCGTTCGGCGCCGCGTTCTCCGTGCGTTCCAGCTTGTCCAGCAGCATGAGCGCGGTGGCGTGCTGCGGGTCGTCCCGGTCGCGGTGCCGGCCGGCGTCGTCACCGACGAACGTGCGCAGCGCCAGTTGGTTCGCCGCGTCGCGGTCGGTGGCGGGCAGTCCGTCGAGGGCGCCGATCCGCTCCGGGTAGGCGGTGAGGTAGACCTGCCGCTCGTCGTCGGACAGGCTGCTCCACCAGGCGTGCACGTCGGCGGGACTGCTGCCCGGCGCCGGGATGCTGCCCTCGCTCAGCTCGAGCGCCGCCGCGGCGGCGAGAGCGCCGTCGTTGACCCGGTTGTACTCCCAGGCGAACTGTCCCGGCGCGCTGGCCTTCAGCTGGGTCAGGGCGCGGGCGATCCGGCTGTCGGCCTCGGTGGCCTCGGTGACGATCCGCGTGATGAGATCGGTGTAGATCGCGGCGTTCTGGACATGCCGACGGTGGATCGTCTCCGCGTCCGGATCGTGCCTGTCCCCTGCCGCCATCGCCGGCGCGGACACCCGCCCGACCTCGTCCACGGCCAGTCCGAGGGACCGGGCGGCGCCGACGGCCGACTCCAACCGCCGCTGCAGGTCGCCGAACTCCTCCGCCGCTTCCCGCAACACGCTCGCGGCGGTCCGCGTCTGCAGGCTCGCGACCTCGAACTCGTCATCGAGTTCGCCCAGCCGGCCCAACGCGGCACTGGCGGCCGGACCCTGCCAGCCGGAGACGCGCAGCGGCCCGGTCAGCTCGGCGCCACACCGCTCTTCCAGCTTCGCGCAGGCCCGGGACAGGTCCGTCCAGGCCTGCGCGGCGTCCCGGAGCGGGGCGACGCGCGCCTCGCGCAGGTCCGCGTACGTCACCACCGTGCGGTCACCGCCCGTGGATGTCGAAACGGGCGGCGTTGGCCTCGTCGCTGTAGCGGTAGTCCATCGCGCACCCCTGCAGGGCGTCGCCCACCTGGGACAGATAGCGGTCCAACCTGGTCAGGTCGTCCGACCACGACCAGCGCAGCTGCTCCAGCGCCGCCCGGGTCTGCCAGCCGGGCAGGCCGGATACCGCGGCCCGCGTCTCGTCTCCGACGTCGGACACGTCGCGCCGCAGATCGTCCCGCAGGTCGTCGCACACCCGCGACGCCTTCTCCAGCAGCTCCGGCTCGACGTGTAGTTCGATCACTGACTGGCCTCCCGCGAAGATCGATGCGAGCCTACATAACCGCCCCACGCACCGCGCGGATCGGTCGCCTCAGCCCGCGCTCAGCCCGGCCAGCACATCACCGGCGCGCAGCACCGTCGACGGGTGGCCGGGCATGCCGGTCACCGTCACCACCGTGGAGCCCGGCGCGACCGGGTTGGGCACGCGGATCAGCCGGTCGAGGGCGTCAGGGTCCGCGGCCGGCCTCACCCTGATTCCCGGCTGGAAGACGCCCGTTCGCGTGCCAGGGACACCGCTCGCAGGGGGCATCGGATTACCCTCGCCGCATGAGCCGACGCACCGACCCGGTCCGGCGTCCGCTGTGGCGCGACCGCGACTTCGGCGCCTACTGGGCCGCGCAGTCGCTCTCCGCCGCCGGTGACTCGTTCGCCTACCTCGCGGTGCCGCTGCTCGTGCTCCACGCGACCGGGTCGGTCGCCCGGATGGGCCTGCTCACGGCCGTGGCCGGCGCCGCGTCCGTCGGCGCGGGGATCTTCGGCGGCGTCCTGGTCGACCGGTACGACAGGCGGAAACTGATGATCACCGCCGACCTGCTCCGGCTGGTGCTCTACGGCCTCGTTCCCCTGGCCTGGCTCGGTGGCCCGCAGGTGTGGCTGCTCTTCGTCGTGCTGCCGATCTGCGAGGCGGCCGGCATGGTGTTCCAGGTCGCCGCGGTGACCGCCGTGCGCAACCTCGTCGACCGGCCCAGGATCACCGAGGCCAACGGGCGTCTCCAGGCCACGTACGCGGCGGCTGCCGTGCTGGGGCCGCTGCTCGCCGGCGTGGTGTCGGCCCGGTTCGGCGCCACGGCGGCCATCGCCGTCAACGCGGCCAGCTTCGCCCTGTCGGCCGCCGGCCTCTGGCTGGTGCGGCTGCGGCGGCCCGACGAGGGACCGGCGGTCGACGGCACGGCGGGGCGGCAGAGCCGGCTGGCCGAGTTCCTCGCCGGCGCGCGGTTCCTCTGGCGGCAGCCCGTGCTCCGCTCGCTGACCGTGCTGCTGTCGGTCTTCATCTTCCTGACGTACGGGCTCACCGACGTCCTCGTCTACCACGTCAAGCACGACCTCGGCGGCTCCGACCGCACCGTCGGCACGGTGCTGGGCCTGGCGGCGCTGGGCACGATCGTCGGAGCGCTGCTGGTGGCGCCCCTGCGCCGCCGCCGTGGCTTCGGCATGACCTGGATCGGCGCGCACGCCATGTGCGGTCTCGCCATCGTCGGCATCGGCCTCGTCGGGGACGTGCGGGGCGTGACCGTGCTGATGGCGGTGTACCTGTGCGGCGTCAGCGTGGGCGGGATCTGCTCGATGTCGCTGCGTCAGGAGATCACGCCCGATCACCTGCTCGGTCGGGTCACCTCGGCGTTCTGGAGCACGCACTACTCGCTCGGCCCGGCCGGCGCGGCGGTGCTGACGTGGGCCGCGAGCCGGTACGGCGTCAGCGCCGTCGCCCTCGTCGCCGGCGCGGGATGTCTGCTGGTCGCGGTCGGCGGGCTGTTCACCCCGATCCGCCGCGCCGGTGCGGAGCCGGCGGCCCACCCGTCGGAGCTCCGGTCGCCCGCGACCAGCCCGACGTCGTGACCCCGGACGCGCCGCCGCGCGCCGGCCCTCCTCCGTCCGGGAACACGTGCCACCGTGCGGTGCCGCCGGCGCCAGGGGTCAGCGGACGCCCTGCCCGACGCCGCCGGTCCGGCGCGCCGAGGGTGGCGCCGGGCCCACCGGCCGGCCGACGCGGGTCACGTGGAGCAGGCGCTGCGGCGCCACGCCCAGCAGCGTCCCCAGGGCGTCGCGGGCGGCGGGCGCGTCGACGAGTTGGCTCAGCGGGTGCGCCGCCAGGCCGGCCGCGTGCAGGGTCAGCCAGGTACGCGTGAGGACCCGGCCGAACTCGACCTGCCCCGCGTCGTCCGTTCCGGGCGGTCCGACCAGGACGAGCACGGCGCCGCCGAGCGCCAGCGGGTTGCCGGACGCCGCCGCGAGGAGCCGGGGCAGGCCCAGCCGGCGTAGCACCGGGTACGCCGCCAGCGCCCCCCGCAGGGCGGTCGCCTCGCGCCCGGACAGCCCGAGGCAGCGGTCGGTGAGTCCGTCGGCGTGGTAGGCCGGGTGCGCCGGCGTGAGCCGCAGCCACGACCGCAACTCGCGGACCACCGCCGGGTCCGCGTACGTCCACCGGTCGGCGACCCGCAGCAGGCGGGCCAGCAGGTCGGCGTCGGGCACCACGCGCACCGCGCCGCCCGAGGCCCGGGCGACGGCGTCGACGGCCGCCACCGCCGTGGCGTCCGGACCGGCGGAGAACCGGCCCCGGTGGGTACGGCGGGTGAGCACCTGCGCCGCGTCGAACGGGGTGTCGTAGCGGTGCGGGCCGGGCCGCAGCCAGCCCACCCGGCGGTCGTCGGCGCAGTGGTCGGCGACGAACCGCATCCGCAGCCCGGCGTCGGCCGCGACGATCAGGCACGTCTCGACGAAGGCGCCCAGGGACAGCCGCAGGTCCCGCCCGGAGGGGTCGGACGCCGGCAGCGCGTACGCCGGGTCCCAGCCCACCCGGACCTCGCCGCCGCGGTGGTCGAGCCGCCACGGCTGGGTGTTGTGCGCGCTCGGCGCCCGCCAGCAGAGCGGCTCCAGCGCGCGGAACGCCGCGAGGTCCATCTACAGCGCCTTCTCGTAGAAGGTGTAGCCGTGCAGCGGCCGGCCGCCGAGTGCGAGGTACTGCGCGGCGGAGGCCGGATTGTCCCGGCCGACGTAGGTGCTGCGCAGCGTCGTGTATCCCCCGGCGTGCAGGTTGCGCCGCAGCTCGGCGGAGAGCAGGCGCTGGTATCCGCGCCCCTGGTGCTCGGGCAGCACGCCCTTGACGATCAGCACGGCCTCCCGCCGGTAGCGGCGTCGGGTCGCCAGCAGCCGGACCTGGTTGACCAGGTTGAGGTCGCCGCGTACCCGCACCACGAACTCGCTGATGTCGGGCACGCACAGCACGAACGCGACCGGCCGCCCGGCCCTGGTGAGGTAGAGCAGCAGTGACTCGTCCAGCAGGTACGCCAGCCCGTCGGTCTGCCGGCGCAGCTGCGCGGCGGAGATCTCGGTGTAGTAGCCGAGCTGGGCGAAGGACGCGTTCAGCATCCCGCGCAGCAGTTCGAGCTGATCGGCGAGCCGGCGGACGTCGCCGCGGTGCACCGTCAACTCCGCGCCGTCCGGGTCGGTGCCGGCCGGGACGTCGTCCCCGGCGGGGACCGGGCAGATCCAGGTGTCCGACTCGAACCGCCGCCGGAACCCGTACGACTCGTAGGCGCTCACGTACCGGGGCGGGTTCCAGGCGCTGTCGATGAAGCCCCGGTCGGCGTACCCGGAGGTGATGACCCCGCCCGCCTGGTTGGGCAGCAACGCGACCGGCCCGAAGAGCGCGTCGCGGTCGCCGGCGGCGCGGGCGGCGGTGGCGATCGCCTCGAACAGCGGCTGCGCCGCCGCGTCGGTGAACTCGGTGAGCCCGAAGAGTTGGCACCGGCGACCCAGCTTGGCGTCGAGGGCGGCGTCGGTGTGCAGTGTGGTGCGGCCGACGACCGCGCCGGTGGCGCCCTCGCGCAGCACGTACATCGGCACGCCGTCGCGCCACCACCGCCGCACCTGCTGGCGTGACGGCGGCACGAAGCGCGGCTCGCCGGCGTACACCCGGTCGGTGAGCGACAGGAACTCGCGCAGGCCGCGCCGGTCGACGACCCGTCGCAGACCGTGCCGGACGCTCATCGCCGCACCGCCGGACCCACCGTCTCCGAGCCCAGCGGCGTGAACGTCGGGATGTGCCCCATCTCGTTGGACTCGGCCCGCCACAGCCCGTTGGAGTAGCCGTCGGCCTCGGCGGTGAACAGCCGGATGAAGCCCGCGGTCGCGTGGCGGTCGCCGTCGGTGAGCCAGACCATCAGCTTGCGGTGGTGCCGGGAGCGGGCGAAGCGCATCAGGGCCTCGCGGTCGCTGAAGAAGGCGACGGTGCCGAGGGTGAACGGGAACTCCCAGTACACCCGGTGCCAGCGGTAGCCGGACATGCGGCGCATGTCGCGGACCATCCGCAGCCACGCCGGCAGGAGCCGCAGGATCGCCAGCGGGCTCCGGTAGCGGGTGGCGCCGAAGAACATGGCGCCGGCCTGGGCGCGCGCCGGGGCGCGGGAGAAGTCACGGGTACGCATCACTCAGCCCACCAGGTAGACGTTTTTGATCTTCTGTTGTCCGGCGAACGGGCCGGCTCCCGGTTCGTGCAGCTCGACGCGGAGGTCGCCGGCGGTCGGGTCCTCGGTCAGCGACTGCGCGAAGTCGCGGGAGACGGCCGCCAGGTGTCCGCGTACGCCGTCGCGGCAGGCGGCGGCCAGCGCCTCGCGCTCGGCCTCCGGCAGCGGGCGTCGCAGTTCGAGGTGGATCACCGGCCGGGTCTCCAGCGCGGCGTCCTCGACCAGCGCGAGGCAGAACCGGCTGATCTCGGCGGCGTACGGGTTGCCGGTGTAGAGGCCGTACTCCACGTCCTGCGGGTAGAGGTTGGCGCCCAGGTAGGACACCGTCGAGTCGCGCCGGCCGAACAGCAGCAGCACCGGCAGGGTCATCCGCTCGCTCGCCAGCGCCGCGCGGCACGCGGCCCAGCGGTCCGGGTCGGCGCGCACCAGGTCGAGGATCCGCCGGTAGGGCACGAGCAGCGCCTCGTCGCCGACGTTGTAGCGCAGCCGTGGCTGGAGGACGTCGGGGCCGGTCATCGTGCAGAGCAGTTCCCGGCGCTCGTTGGTCTCCAGGTAGGTGGCCAACGGGTTGTACTGGAACACCATGGGCAGCCGCTGCTCGTCGGCGCCGAGCAGCGCCGCCCCCAGCTCGGCGTCGTCGCGCAGGCGGCGGCGCAGCCACACCGTGAAGCGGGTCTCCGCGCCGAGGCCGATGGTCAGGTCCGAGGCGCCGTACGCGGACCGGACCTTGCGGAACCGCTCCTCCAGGTAGCCGCGCAGCGCCTCCGTCATCCCCTCTCCCCCGCAGCTGGCGTAGATGCGGTGGCGCGACCAGTCGAAGCCCTCGGCGTCGAGCCGGTCGCGCAGGTGCTTCAGGAACGGCGGGTACGCGGTCACCAGGTAGTCGAAGTCCGGACCGAACTCGCGGAGCGTGTCGACGATCTTGCCGAGGTCCGGGCCGGTGTTCTTGACCACCGCGATCCGCGCCATGGCGGCGCCGGTCGTCGTCCCGGTCGCCCAGGCGCCCATCGAGTAGGCGTTGATGACGAACGGGCGGCGCATCGGGAAGACCAGGCTCGTGTAGCCGACGATGTCGCGGTGCACGGCGCGCAACTCCCGCTCGCCCCGGGGCCAGTTGAAGGGCCGGCCCGACGAGCCGGCCGACTCGTCGACCACCACGCCCCGGTCCGGCAGTCGCCCGTCCCGGCAGCGCCGCCCGGCGGGGAAGGGCACGACGTAGCTCACCTTGTCGGTCTCCGGGAAGTCCCGCCGCCGACGGCCGGCTCCGACCGGCCGGGCGCGCAGGAAGGCGCGGTACGCCGGCACGTCCAGCGCGGCGAGCGCACAACCCGCGCGCGCGTTCGCCGCCGCGAGCCGGTCCAGCATCGGGTGGTGGTGCCGGGCCGACCAGCGCCACGAGGCGGGGTGGCGTCCGGCCAGCCGTACCGCCGCCCCGAGCACCCGGACGAAGATGGTCAGACGGGCCCGGCGCCAGCGTTCGCCGGCCGTCAGGCGTGGTGACGCGAGGGGTGACGGATCGGAATATCGACGCAGCGTCTCGGTCATGGGTGAATCCTCGACCGGCCCGGTCGCGGACGCCTGAGCTGTCACACCGGTCCCGCGCTGAGTATCCGCACCTACCGCGCTCAGCAGCTCGGCGTCTCGTTCATGATCAGGTTCTGGCGCGGCACGACGACTCCGCCCCGATCGCGCGTCGCGCCGTCGAGCGCCCCCGGCTGCGCAGGCCCGCCGCGACGCGGGCGGCCGGCCCGCGGCACAGGCCCCGGCTCAGGCCCCGGGTGGCGGCAGCGGCAACTCGACGGCGTCCGCCGTCGCGACCCGCGCGGCCGAGTGCGTCGGCGGCGGTATGTCGGCCCGCGGCGAACGGCTGTGCACCCGGCCCCGGCCGGTCGGGTCCGTACGGCTGCTCACCTCGCAGGTCACCATCAGGATCGGCGCGGGCGGCGCGGTGAACCGGCCGGCGCCCCAGCGCACCCAGAGCGGTACCCGCCCCGCGTCGGCCTCGGCGAGCAGCTTCTCCCAGGTACGGCGGCGCGTACCGTGGTCGACCTCGACGACGACCGGCGGACCGTCCGGGCGGGCACAGGCCACGTCGAGCACCGACTGCTGCGCGGACATCGGCGGCGGCAGCGGTAACACGCTGGACGCCCGCCGGTAGACCCGCCAGCCCCGCGCCCCCGCCCAGTCGACCACCGCGTCGATCAGCCGGGCGGTGACCTGGTCCGTGGTCAGGTCGGTGAAGATGACCGTGTCGAGCCGGTCGGCCAGCGACGCCGCCAGCCGCTCCCCGTCCTCGCCGACCGCCACCGCGGCAGGGTAACCCGCGCAACCGGGCATTCCCGCCACCGGGGGCAGCCGGAGGGCCTGGGCCCCTCCTACCGCGCCACGACGGACATCGGCGCGCTCAGCGGGCCCTCGTTGCCGCTGCGGTCCAGGCCGGACACGCAGTAGGACAGCGGGCGGTCGACCGGGGCGGTGCGGTCCACCCAGCCGGCACCCCGGGCCGTGCCCACGAGCCGGGCCGCGTCGCCGTCGACGCGGTAGACGGCGAAGCTCGTGGCGCCGTCCCCGCGCCAGGTCAGCGTCACGCCGTCGGCGTTCGCGCGGTGCGCGCCGGTGACCGTGGGGGCGGCGGGCGGCGTCGACGGAAGGTGCGCCATCGTGGGCACCAGCGCCGGGCCGGCGTGGTGGGCCGCACTGTAGCGGCTGACGGCCCCGAGCCGATCGGCGCGTACCTGCTTGGCGCTGAAGTGCACGCTGCCGTCGACGCCGTACCGGCGGTTGAGGGCGAGCTGGCGGGTCAGCTCGGTCGGGTCGCGCCAGGCGCCGCGTTCACCCACCCGGTAGTCGGCCTGGCCGATGTAGAGCTGCACCCTCGTGCCGCGTACCGTGGCCGCCCACCACGGCAGCAGCTTGGCGTAGTCGGCCTTGCCGAACCCGATGTGCCAGTAGAGCTGCGGCACGACGTAGTCCAGCCACTGCCGCCGTACCCAGAGTCGGGTGTCGGCGTGGATGTCGTCGTAGCTCTGCAAGCCGGCGGTCGCCGAGCCGGCCGGGTCGGTGCGGTCGTTGCGCCAGATGCCGAACGGGCTGATGCCGAACTTGACCCACGGCTTGATCGCCTTGATCCGCTCGCTCATCTCGCGCACCAGCGTGTTCACGTTGTCCCGGCGCCAGGCCTGCTTGTCCGCGAACCCCCGGCCGTACCGGGCGAACGACGCGTCGTCCGGGAAGTCCTGCCCGGCCTCCGGGTACGGGTAGAAGAAGTCGTCGAAGTGCACGCCGTCGACGTCGTAGCGCTGGACCGCCTCCAGCATCGCGTCCTCGACGAACGTGCGTGCCTCGGGGATGCCGGGGTTGAAGTAGAGGCGGCTGCCGGGCCGGTCGGCGCTGGGGTAGGTCACCACCCAGTCGCGGTGCCGCCGCAGCGGGTGCGTCGGAGCGAGCCGGTCCAGCCTCGGGCCCGGCCCGCCGACCGTGGCCGGCTGCCCGCCCCGGTACGGGTTGAACCAGGCGTGGAACTCCAGGTTGCGGGCGTGCGCCTCGGCGACCATGAACTCCATCGGGTCCCAGCCCGGGTCGCGGCCGTCGCGTCGCCCGGTCAGCCACTCCGACCACGGCGCGTACGCCGACGGCCAGAACGCGTCCCCGCTCGGGCGCACGTGCACGAAGACCGCGTTGTGGTTGCGCCGCACCGCCAGGTCCAGCCAGCCCCGGAACTCGGCCCGCGCCGTCTCGGCCGGCAGTCCCCGCCGGCTCGGCCAGTCGATGTTGTTCACCGTCGTGATCCACATGCCCCGCAGCTCGCGGGGCGCCCGGGCCGGTCGACCGGCGCAGGCGGGGGCGCGATCCGCCGGGGCGGCACCGAAGGCGGTCACGGCGCCCTGCTCCGACAGGCCGTGTCCACCGGCAACCCGGTCCCGCAGGGACCAGGCGCCGAGGGCGACCGCCGCGGCGAGCGCGGCGAGCACCGCGACGAATGCCTGGGTACGACGGCGGCGGGCGGGCGACTCAGCGGCGGACATCGTCCCAGTCTGCCCAGTCCGGCCCCACCTGGTGAACCAGTTGGACCGTTAGTTAACGATCAGCTAAGGGCCGGACGCCGATCCTGTTGCGGATACACCCGAAGTCGTCACCCTCGACGGCTCCGGCGCGGCGCGTCAGGAACGCGACGCCCGCCTCTCGTCAGCGGTGCCGCAGTCGCTGTCCGCCGGGACGAACGGGGTGCGCATGCGGGTCATCGCGTCCGCGCTCACGTCCACCGCTCGTCCGCGTTCGCGGTCGGTGTCCCCGTCCCCCTCTGATTCGAAGGGATTCAGGGCGGGCGGCGTCATGTCTGCCAAGACGTACTCCAAGATTTCACAGGGCGGCGCGCAACATGTTCACTGGCAGCTGCGAGCCGGAAGGAAGGCGGGTGGTCGGGGCACATCGTCGGCCGTCGCATACCCGCTCCGACAGCCTACCGCTCCCAGGCCCGGCGGGGACGGTGAGGTGCGACCGGGCCGGGGCTCAGTCGTCGGCGAGGACCGCGTACAGATCCGAGTCGCGCCGACTTTTGCCCGTGCGGACGAAAGTTCAGACGATCTCGCACAAACATCTAGACATTTAGATTTAAGGATCCTAGTGTTGCCTCACCAGGCAGCGGCGTGCCAGGCCAACCATCAGGACATGACAACGATGTCCGTTCGATGTCCGGGCCCCGCCGCTGAGCCCGAGCGCCGCGCGACGACGTACGTCGTTGTCCCGCTCCCCTGGAGGAGAGAATGCTCGGACCGTCCCGACGAGCACGCGTGCCCATCGCGAGCGCCCTCACCGCCGTCATGGCGGTCGCCGGCCTGTGGCTGTCCCCGCCGGGCGCGGCTGCCGCTCCGCCCCCGCAGGAACCCGGCGTCACCCTGCGCGTCTTCGACCTCCAGGTGCCGCTGGACAAGCTCTGCACCCTGAAGGCCGGCCAGACCCCGAACGTCGACAAGCTCATGCCGACGATCAACTGGACGAGCGCGGCGGACTTCGGCATCGAGGACCACTTCCTGGTCCACGCCCTCGGCAACGTCACCATCACCCAGGCCGGACGCTACACCTTCCGACTCATCAGCGACGACGGGTCGCGTCTGCTGATCGACGACACCCTGATCGTCGACCACGACGGCGCGCACGGCCCGGAGGCCAAGGACGGCGCGGTCGACCTGACCGCCGGATACCACTCCCTGCGCATCGAGCACTTCGAGCGTACGGGCGGCCAGCAGCTCACGTTGCAGTGGCAGACGCCGGGCTCCAGCACGTTCGTGAACGTCCCGAACTCGGCGCTGAGCACCGACGCCGGCGTCGTCCGGGTGACCGCACCCGGCCGCAAGGAATGCGAGGCCAGTGGCGACTCCCCCGGCGACGGGCTGCCGCTCACGTCGGTGCACCCGAACTACACCCTGACCAACCTGCGCCCGAGTGGTTTCCAGCCACAGGTCACCGGGTTCGACTGGTTCCCCGACGGCCGGCTGGCCGTGTCCACCTGGGGTGGCTCCCTGACCAGCGTGGGCGAGGTGTGGATCCTGGGCAACGTCACCGGCAGCACCAGCGCCGGCCAGGTGACCCGGCAACGGGTGGCGACGGGGCTCCAGGAGCCGATGGGGATCAAGATCGTCGACGGGAAGGTCTACGTCGCGGAGAAGGCGAAGCTCACCGAACTGAACGACACCAACGGCGACGGCGTGACCGACCAGTACCGCACCGTGGCCACCTGGCCGTTCGGCAACAACTTCCACGAGTTCGGGTTCGGCCTGCTGTACCGGGACGGGTACTTCTACCTGAACCTCTCGGTGTCCATCAACTACGGCGGGGCCACGACCGACCCGCAACCGGCACCGAACCGGGGAACGACCATCAGGGTGAACCGCAGCACCGGCGCGGTCGACTACGTGGCCGGCGGCCTGCGCACCCCGCACGGCATCGGCTGGGGGCCCGAGGGCGACCTCTTCGTCACCGACAACCAGGGTGGCTGGCTGCCGTCGTCGAAGCTCGTGCACGTCAAGCAGGGACGCTTCTTCAACCACTACATGAACCCGCCCGGGCCGTTCGACGACAACCCGGTGGTCCAGCCGGTCCTGTGGATGCCGCAGAACGAGATCGGCAATTCGCCGAGCACCCCGGTCATGGTGACGCAGGGCCCCTTCGCCGGGCAGATGCTCATCGGCGACGTGACCTACGGCGGGCTCCAGCGCGCCTACCTGGAGAAGGTCGACGGCGAATACCAGGGGGCGCTGTTCAGGATGACCCAGGGCCTGGAGGCGGGGGTGTCCGAGGTGAGCGTCGGCCCCGACGGCGCCATCTACACCGGTGGCCTGCACGGCGGCGGCAACTGGGGGCAGGACGGCAAGCTCAGCTACGGCCTGCAGAAGATCGCCCCGAACGGCAGCAACCACTTCGACATGCGGGCGATGCGGGCGCTGCCCAACGGCTTCGAGATCGAGTACACCCAGCCGCTGTCGGCGACGACCGCCGCGGCACTGGCCTCCAGGTACCGGGTCAAGCAGTGGCGGTACGTGGCGACGGCCGCGTACGGCGGGCCGAAGGTCGACGAGGAGACGCTGCCGGTCTCGTCGGCCACGCTGTCGCAGGACGGCAAGACGGTCACGCTGGTGATCAACGGCCTCAAGGCCGGCCGGGTGGTGCACGTCCGATCGCCCCGGCCGTTCGCGGCCAGCAACGGTCAGTCGCTGTGGAGCACCGAGGTGTGGTACACGCTCAACGCCATCCCAGGTCAGAAGCCGCCCGTCAACCTCGCACTCGGCAAGGCGACGACCGCCGACAGTTCCTGCTCGGCCACCGAGCGCCCGGCCAAGGCCGTCAACGGAACGACCACCAGCGGCAACCTCGACAAGTGGTGTTCGACGGGCACCAACAAGTGGCTTCGGGTCGACCTGGGCACCGCCCAGAACGTGAGCCGCTTCGTCGTGCGGCACGCGGGCGCCGGCGGCGAGAACACCGCCTGGAACACCCGCGACTTCACCATCCAGACCAGCGCCGACGGCACGTCCTGGACGACGGCAGCGACCGTCACCGCCAACACCGCCAGCACCACCACCCACGACATCTCCCCCACCGAGGCCAGATACGTCCGACTCACCGTCACCAAGGCCACCAGCACCACCGACAACGCAGCCCGGATCTACGAGTTCGAGGCCTACGGTGGGCAGGCCGCCACCGAGAACCTCGCGCTGGGCAGGGCGGCGACGGCCGACAGTTCCTGTTCGGCCACCGAGGGCCCGGCCAAGGCCGTGAACGGCAGCGTGACCGGCGGCAACAGCGACAAGTGGTGCTCGTCGGGCACGAACAAGTGGTTGCGGGTCGACCTGGGCACCACCCGGAGCGTGAGCCGCTTCGTGGTGAGACACGCGGGCGCGGGCGGCGAGAACACCGCCTGGAACACCCGCGACTTCACCATCCAGACCAGCGCCGACGGCACGTCCTGGACGACGGCAGCGACCGTCACCGCCAACACCGCCAGCACCACCACCCACGACATCTCCCCCACCGAGGCCAGATACGTCCGACTCACCGTCACCAAGGCCACCAGCACCACCGACAACGCAGCCCGGATCTACGAGTTCGAGGCCCACGGCTCCGGAGGCGACACCGGCCGCCTCACGCTGCTCGACGGGTCCCACCTCGACAACTTCGAGTACACCAACGGCACCCCGGCGACGTGGCCGCTGGCCAAGGGCGGGGTGGAGGTCCTCGGCGGCGACATCCGTAGCAGGCGCGCCTTCGGTGACTTCCGGCTGCACGTCGAGTTCTGGTTGCCCAACCTTCCGCCGGACGTCACCGGTCAGGCCCGCGCCAACAGCGGAATCTACCTACAGGACCGCTACGAGCTTCAGGTCCTGGACTCCTTCGGCGACACCACCCCGGCCAACGACGAGGGCGGCGCCATCTACGGAAAGATCGCGCCGTCGGTCAACGCGGCCACCGCCCCGGAGACGTGGCAGACCTACGACGTCACCTTCCGTGCGGCCCGCTTCGACAGCGCCGGAGTCAAGACGGAGAACGCCCGGGTCACCGTCGTGTGGAACGGCGTCACCGTCCACGACAACGCGGTGATCAACGGGCCCACGGGCAACGGCGCCCCGGAGGGACCCTCCGTGGGGCCGATCCGGCTACAGGACCACGGTGACCCCGGCCTCAACGTCCACTACCGCAACATCTGGGTCGAACCGATCAACTGACCGCGTCGGCGAGGGGACGACGATCCGCGCGCGGGTCGTCGTCCCGCTGGCCGGACGGGGGCCGGCCGCGCCGCCGCCGGATTGGTCAATCGGTCAGTCCCGCCACGGCCGCCTCGACCGCCGCGCGGAGCAGCCGCTCGTCCAGGGGTTCCATGACGGCGCTGGCGTAGACGGTCACGAGGTTGTGTCCCACCCGGACGATCACAAAGGCCGACCGTCCGGTGATCCGGGTCCGCCCGCTGCCCGCGCTGAGCCGGTAGTCCACCCGCCAGGACTGCTCACCGAGCGCGGGCGGCGGCTGCGCGTCGACCGCGAACCGGACCGCCGAGCCGGCCGCGCCCCGGGCGGTGAAGCGGGGGCAGGCCCGCCGCGCCGACTCCGCCTCGGCGAGCACCGAGGCGGGCACCGGTTCGGCGTGGGACCTGACCTCGATCACCAGTTCGGCCGACGCGGTGGCGGTGAGGCCGGGCACCGTGGCGTAGCGGGTCCGCTCCCGGACCCGTTCGACTCCGCCGAGCCGGTCCAGGTAGGAGTCCTCGGCCAGGGGCCGGCAGGCCGACGGGTCTATCCGGGAGCCGCCGCCCTCAGGCCGGTCGGGTGGCACCCGCCAGTCCCGGGGCAGCACCGCCCTGACCGCGCCGGCCGCCCGGCGAGCCTCCGCGCGGGTGACCGGTCGACCAGGGTCGGGTCGCCCCGGAGCGGACCGCGTGGGCCCCGGGGTGACCTCGGGCACTGGCGGGACGACCGGTGCGGTCGACGGCGGTGAGAGCCTGGCCGGCTCCGCCACCGGAAGCGGGGCGTACGCCCCGGGGATCCCCGGACCGAGTACCGCCACCGCGAGCAGGGCCGCCAGCACCCCGACCGTCGCGACGGGCACGCGGGCGCTGCCCGGAGCGGACCGGTTCGGTCCAGGCAGGGCAGGCCGGGACACCAGGAACGGCAGGGTGAACGCGACGAGGTAGCCCAGCCAGGCCAGCGGGGCCAGCAGGTGCGCCTCGGCGGTGTCCAGCCCGTCCGCGCGACCGGTCGCCAGGGCGTGCGTGTACTGCAGCAGCGCCGCCGCCGTGCCGGCCGCCCAGCCCGCGGTCAGCGCTCCGCCGACACCGGCGCGGCGGCCGACCGCGAGCACCACCAGGACCGCCCAGCCGGTGAGCGCGCAGAGCAGCCAGCGTTGTTGGGCCTGCCGGCCCGCCTCGGCCAGGGTGTCCGGTGGGAACAGCTCGGTCCGCCACATGGCGGCCCCCGCACCGACCAGCACGGCGGTCAGGACCACCGCCACGACTCCCCGGTCCCACCGGCGCGGCGGGCGTCGGTGTCCCGCCCCGGCCCCGCGCAGCAGCAGGCCGACCAGCACCGGTACCAGGAACGCGAGCAGCGGCCAACCGCTGCGGGGCAACGCGAAGACCAGCCAGTTGCGGGCCGCGTGGCCGTCGGTCGGCACGGACGCCACCGCCGGCAACGGCCAGAGCACCGCGACACCGGCGGCCACCCCGACCAGGTACGTGGCCGAACGCCAGCCGACCGACCCGGGCCGGAGGGCGACCACCAGCCGCGCCAGCAGCACGCATAGCCCGGCCACCGACGCGGCGAGTGGCCCCGCGATCGCGGCGACGAACAGCGCGACGGACACGTCCGCCCGGGCCGAGACGGCCGAACCTCCCGGAACCGGCAGCGCGGTGGCGACGAACGCCGTCACCGCGAAGCCGATGGCCGCGCCGAGAACGGGCCGCCACCAGCCGCCCGCCCCGGCGGAGGCCCGGCGGACCAGCGCGGGCAACAGTCCGAGGCTCAGCAGGACGGAGCCGACCCAGACCGTGACGGGCGGGCCAACGGTAGCCTGCGCGGTCAGGAAGAGGTCACGCACGAGGGCGTCGGCGGCGCCCGCCGCCAGCATCGCGACCGCGCCGACCGCCAGCCCGTGGGTCATGCCACCCGGCGGGTCCGCCGGCCGGTCCAGCGCCGCCGCCCGGGTCGCCGGGTCCGGATGCCGGGCCAGCAGCCGACGCCGTCGCGTGGGACGAGCGGTTCCGGCGCGGAGCAGTGCGGCCAGATGCCCGGCGTGGCCGACGCCGGCGGCGTACCGGTCTGCTTCCCGCTCTCGCCGCCGCAGCAGTCCGGCCGCCAGCAGCGCGGTCAGCACCGCGATGACCGCCGCCCGGCCGAGCGCTGTCAGGTAGGTCGCGTTCAGCCCGAAGAAGGCCACCTCGAGCAGGCCGGCCGTGAGCACCGCCGGCACCGGCAGCCAGATCAGGCCGCGCACGGCCGACGCCCAGGCCACGTCCCGGGCGAGGACGTGCGCGAGTTCGTGCGCCACCACGGGGTCGAACCGCGCCGGGTCGGCGTGGGCCACCGCGACGGCCGCCGGGAGCACCACCGTCGGCCGGCCGGTCACACCACCGGTGGTGTACGCCTGCCGTACGGGCGGGGCGGCGACGACCAACCTCGGCCGGCGTCGCCCGGCCAGCCCGTTGCGGTCGCACAGATCGGCGAAGCGTTCCTGCGCGCCCGGCACGGTGAGCCGGCGACGAAGCCGACGCCGGTCGGCCAGCGGCAGGACCAGGACGAGCGCCGCCGCCGCGCCCAGCGCGATCCCCGCCCCGGCGAGCACGACCACACCGCGCCGGCCGAACTGCCCGGCCAGGCAGCGGTCGCGGGCGGCCGACTGCTCCGCCACCTCCATCGGGTGGGCCCGGGTGCAGACGTCGACGGTGGCCGCCCAGGGTCGGGAGAGCGAGCGGTCGGCGAGGAAGTAGAGGCCGCCCGCGCTGATCCCGACGCTGACCAGGGACGCCAGCACGAGTGCGTAGAGCCAGCCGAGCCGGTCCGGAGGAAGGCGTGGGCCGACACCGGGACCACCGTCGCCGACGCCACGAGAGCCGCCGGTCGTACCGTCCGCAGCCGTGCCACCGTCGTGGTGGGCCCCGCCGGCACCCGGTCCGGTCATGCGTCCGGCGGATCGACCATCGCGCCGACGGCCGCGTCGGCGAGCAGTTGCGCGCGGTCGGGGTCCAGGCCCAGCGCCAGCGCGTGCCGGTGGCACGCCTCCCGCAATCGGCGCGCCTGTTCGGGATCCAACCCCGCCCGGGCGTCGGGCGGGGCGGGCAGTTCGCGGCGGCGGCGACGCAGCAGGCCGGCCCGGACGGTGGTGGCACCGAGGACCAGAACCTCGCCCACGGCGGCGGCCACCACCTGGAGCACGAGTTCGGTGACCATGGTGACGTCGATGCCGAAGCCGACCCCACCCTGCGGGACGGACCAGCTCACGCGTCCCTTCGACAGTTGCCGTCGCCAGCCGGCGGCCACCTCGTCGAAGACCGGAAGTTCCTCGGGGGCGATTCGACGGACCGCCGCGTGGGCAGCGCCCACGACCAGATCGGCGGCGACGTTCTGGGGCTCGGTCACGGCGTCATCGTGCCGGTACGGCGCCAGCCCGAAAACCCGACAGTAAGGTTTCCGGCATCAGGATCTGACGGTCACGGCCACGACGAGGGAACACACGCGCCGCCGTCCGCGCATCCGGGCACCGGAGGGATCCACGATCCGTCCGCGCGGGACGGCTCCTCCGCGGTGGCGCGCGCCGGGCCGCCGGGACCGTGGCGTCGGCGGGAGGCAGGATGGGCGGGTGACCGCCCCCACCCGCGCACCCTCCGCCGTTTTGGACGCGGTGCTCGAACGGTTGACGTACGTCAACGAGGAGACCGGCTACACCGTCGCCCGGGTGGCCACCGACCGGGGCAGCGACCTGCTCACGGTGGTCGGTGCGCTGCTGGGGGCCCAGCCGGGCGAAAGCCTGCGCCTGTCCGGCCGGTGGTCGTCGCACCCGCAGTACGGGCGGCAGTTCGAGGTGCACTCGTACACCACCGTCCTGCCGGCCACGATCCAGGGCATCCGCCGCTACCTCGGATCCGGGCTGGTCAAGGGCATCGGTCCGGTGTTCGCCGAGCGGATCGTCGCGCACTTCGGCCTCGACACCCTCCGCGTGATCGAGGAGGAGCCCGCCCGCCTGGTCGAGGTGCCGGGCCTGGGACCGAAGCGCACCGCGAAGATCACCGCGGCGTGGGCGGAGCAGAAGGCCATCAAGGAGGTGATGGTCTTCCTCCAGGGCGTCGGCGTGTCCACCTCCCTGGCCGTACGGATCTTCAAGCAGTACGGCGACGCCGCCATCACCGTGGTCCGCAACGAGCCGTACCGGCTGGCGGCCGACGTGTGGGGCATCGGCTTCAAGACCGCCGACACCATCGCCCAGGCCGTGGGGATCCCGCACGACAGCCCGCAGCGGGTCAAGGCCGGCCTGCAACACACCCTGTCGGAGGCCACCGACGACGGGCACTGCTACCTGCCCCACCCGAAGCTCGTCGACGACGCCATCAAGATCCTCGACGTGCCGGGCGACCTCGTCACCACCTGCCTCGACGAACTCGTCGAGGAGGAGGGCGTGGTCCGCGAGACGCTGCCCGGGCCGGACGGCGAGCCGACGACGGCGGTGTACCTGGTGCCGTTCCACCGCGCCGAGCAGTCCCTCGCCGGATCACTGCTGCGGCTGCTGCGCGACCGCGCCGACCGGCTGCCCCACTTCACCGGCGTCGACTGGGGCAGGGCGCTGGCCTGGTTGAAGGCCCGCACCGGCACCGAGCTGGCGCCCGAGCAGGAGCAGGCCGTCCGCCTCGCCCTCACCTCCCGGGTCGCCGTGCTGACGGGCGGGCCCGGCTGCGGCAAGAGCTTCACCGTCCGCTCGATCGTCGAACTCGCCGTCGCGAAGAAGGCCAAGGTCACCCTCGTGGCGCCGACGGGCCGCGCCGCGAAGCGCCTGTCGGAGCTGACGGGGCATCCGGCGGCCACCGTGCACCGGCTGTTGCAGTTGCGCCCGGGCGGGGACGCCAGCCACGACCGGGACAATCCCCTCGACGTCGACCTCCTCGTCGTCGACGAGGCCTCCATGCTGGACCTCATCCTGGCCAACAAGCTCGTCAAGGCCGTACCGCCCGGCGCGCACCTGCTGCTCGTCGGCGACGTCGACCAGCTTCCCTCCGTCGGCGCCGGCGAGGTGCTGCGGGACCTGCTCGCCGCACCGGCCATCCCCCGGGTCCGGCTGACGCAGGTCTTCCGCCAGGCCGCGGAGTCCGGGGTCGTCACCAACGCCCACCGGATCAACGCCGGCAGGCCGCCGCTGCTCCAGGGCCTCAACGACTTCTTCCTGTTCGCCAGCGACGACACCGACGTCACCGCCGCCCTGACCGTCGACGTCGCCTGCGCCCGGATCCCCGCCCGCTTCGGCCTCGACCCGCGCCGCGACGTCCAGGTGCTCACCCCCATGCACCGCGGCCCGGCCGGCGCGGCGGCCCTGAACACGCTGCTGCAGCAGCGCCTCACCCCGGCACGCGAGGGGCAGCCCGAGCGCCGCCTGGGTGGGCGTGTGTTCCGCGTCGGCGACAAGGTCACCCAGATCCGCAACAACTACGACAAGGGCCAGGCCGGCGTCTTCAACGGCACCGTCGGCATCGTCACCGCCCTGAGCACGGAGGAGCAGACCCTGACGGTACGCACCGACGAGGACGAGAGCATCGACTACGACTTAGACGAGCTCGACGAACTCGCCCACGCGTACGCCATGACGATCCACCGCTCGCAGGGCTCCGAGTACCCGGCCGTGGTCGTCCCGCTGACCACCAGCGCCTGGATGATGCTGCAACGCAACCTGCTCTACACGGCCGTCACCCGCGCCAAGAAGCTCGTCGTCCTCGTCGGCTCCCGCCGCGCCCTCGCCGCCGCCGTCCGCACCGTCGGCGCCGGGCGCCGCCACACCGCCCTCGACCACCGTCTCGCCTGAGCAGCCCGAGGTCCCCCGCGCCGCCGGGCCCAGCCGGGGGCCGTCGGGACGAACCGGGCGCCCGGCCCACCCGGCGCCCGCGGCCGTCAACCCGCCGGGCGGGGCGCGGACCCCGCGCGACCCAGCGCCGCGAGCTGGATCTGCAACGCCAGCCGGGTGCGCGGCGACCCGAGGTCGACGGGGACGACCTCGGTGAGGCGGCGCAGCCGGTACCGGAGGGTGTTGGGATGCACGTGCAGTTGTCGGGCGGCCCTCTTCGGGTCGCCCTGCTGGTCCAGCCAGGCGGCCACCGTGGCGACGTAGTCGGTGCCGTGCTCCCGGTCGTGGGCCACGAGGGTGGGCAGCGGCCCACCCACCAGCAGGTCGCCGCTCGGCACCGCGCCGACCACCCGGTGCACGACCACCTCGGCCCACTGGTCCTCGAACCGCAGCACCGGACCGCGTCGCCCCGCCGGGGCGCACAACGCGAGCAGCTCCGCCGCCTCGGCGCGCGATCGCGGCAGCTCCGTCAGGTCCCGGGCGACGCCGCCGGACGCGGCGTACAGGCCCGGGTCGTGCACGGCGACGTCGTGGATCAGCTTCTCCATCCACCGCCGCGACCCGGGCGATGTGCCCCCGTCGACCAGGACGGCGAACAGGACGTCGCCGACGTCCGCGAGCAGCGGTTGGCGCCAGCCGTGGCGGCGGGTGATCGACTCCCACAGGGCGAGGTTGTCGACCATCTCCCCCGTACCGCCGTGCGCGCCGAGGGCCACGACCCGCCACGGCCCCTCGGGCAGCGCCAGCTCCTCGCGCCCGATGCCGCCGGGGGCCCGCAGGACGGCCCGCAGCCGGTCGGCCGACACCCGGCGCGCGACGTCGGCCTGTACGCGCAGGCGCAGCAGGTGCAGGGCCAGCACCGACGCCGTGCCCTGGAGATCGCGCAGCCGTCCCTCCGGCACGGGGCCCTCGACGACGGCCCAGATCGAGCCGAGCAGTTCGCCTCCGGCGCGGATCGGGATGATGAGGCGGGGCAGCGTCCCGTCCGGGCCCTGCGGTACGAAGATCAGCTCGCTGCCCGTCGCGAGCTTGCGGAAGACGCCACGGGAACGGAAGTGGGCGATCACGTCGCCGGGCGCGCGGCGGCCCACGATCGTCGACACGCGCGCCGGGTCGGTGCGGTCCTGGCGCGACGAGTAGGCGAGCACCCGGGACTGGGCGTCCTCGATCGTGACCGGCGCGTCGACGACGGCGGCGGTCGCGTCGGCGAGTGCGAACAGCTCGTCGTACACGCCGGGCTCCCCGGTCTCCGGCGAGCCGGGCGCGACGGCCCGGTCGATCACCCCGCGCAGCAGCCAGACGAGCTGGGCCCAGGAGCCGTGGCGCTGCAACTCCACCAGGGTCAGGCGCCGCTCGGCGGCGGCCGACGTCACGTCGGGGTGCGCGGCCAGCGGGGGCTTGAGGACGAGGCCCGCCGCCCCGGCCTCGTGGCAGCGCGCGACGACGGCGAGTGCCTGCTCGCGGGTGGCGATGCCCGCGCCGAGGACGAGGTCGCCGCTCTGGCCGGGCGTGGCGTCGTCGAGCTCGGCGAGGGTCACGTCGCGTACCTCCGCCTCGCCGGCGCGAACGACGACCTTGAGCAACGCGGCGCCGGCCGCGTCCACCACGCCGGCCACGGTGAGCATGCCGCGATTGTGCCTCGTTCTTGTGCCACCCGGCCAACGACCTGGGCGATCCTTGGCCGCGACGGACAATGACCTCTCGGTCCGGCGGGGACAGGATTGGCCGCAATCCCCGTTGCACCTGAAGGAGAAAACGACATGTCCCCCGTCGAGTCAGTGCCCGCCCCCCAGCACGTCGCCGTCGTCGGCGCGGGGATGGTCGGGCTGGCCACCGCCTGGTTCCTTCAGGAGCGGGGGGTCCGGGTCACCGTGCTCGACCGCACGGGCGTGGCGGCGGGCGCGTCGTGGGGCAACGCCGGCTGGCTCACCCCCGGCATCACCACTCCCCTGCCCGAGCCGGCCGTGCTGCGCTACGGGGTGCGCGCCGTGCTCAGCCCGTCCTCCCCGGTCTACGTGCCGCCGCGCGCGGACGCCAGGCTGCTGCGGTTCCTGGCCGGCTTCGCGCGGCACAGCACGCCGTCGAGGTGGCAGCGCGCGATGCGGGCCCTCATCCCGATGAACCGGCGGGCGCTGGCGGCGTTCGACGCGCTGACGGCCGGCGGGGTCGCGGCGCCGACGCACGAGGCGAAGTCGTTCCTCGCGGCGTACCGGACCGAGGCCGAACGGTCGGTGCTGCTCGACGAGCTGGCGCACATCCACGCCGCGGGCCAGGGCATCGAGTTCGACGTCCTGACCGGGGCCGAGGCCCGCGAGGTGGAGCCCTCCCTGTCGGACGCGGTCGGCGCCGCCATCCGCCTGCACGACCAGCGCTACGTGAACCCGGGGCAGTACGTGCACGCGCTGGCCGACTCCGTCCGCGCGCGCGGCGGCGCGATCGTGGCCGGGGTGGACGTCGTGGACGTCCGCGACGAGGCGGGCGGCGTGCGGGTGGTGACCTCCGCCGGCACCGACGAGCGCTACGACGCGGTGGTGCTGGCGACCGGCACCTGGCTCGGCCAGCTCGCCCGGCGGTTCGGCGTCCGCACCGTCGTGCAGGCCGGCCGCGGCTACAGCTTCAGCGTCGCGATCGAGCACCTGCCGGCCGGGCCGGTCTACTTCCCCGCCCAGCGCGTCGCCTGCACGCCGCTGGGCGACCGGCTGCGCGTCGCCGGGATGATGGAGTTCCGCAGCGCCGAGGCGCCGCTGGACGGGCGCCGCGTCTCGGCCATCGCCGAGGCCGCCCGACCGCTGCTGCGGGGCGCCGACCTGGACGCCCGTACCGACGAGTGGGTCGGCTCGCGACCCTGCACCCCGGACGGGCTTCCCCTGATCGGCCGGACCAGGTCACCGCGCGTCTTCGCCGCCGGCGGCCACGGCATGTGGGGCATCACCCTCGGCCCCCTCACCGGCGAACTGCTCGCCGAGCAGATCACCGGCGGCGGGCAGCCCGTGGAGCTTCGCCCCTTCGACCCGCTGCGCTGAGCCGGGCGCGCCGGAGGTTCCACGGGAGGCGCGCAACGATCGGACGTCGCTCCGCAGGGCGGCGAGAGGCGCGGATCGCCGGTGCGACACCCGCTGGCAGGGGGCGCAGTACCGGGCCGCCGGGCGGTGCGCCAGCTCCTCGATCGGGATGTCGCGGTCGCATCCCTCGCAGGTGCCGTAGTGCCCCTGTTCCAGGTAGTGCAGCGCCCGGGCGATGTCACCCAGGGCGCGGCGCGTGGCGGCGGTCAACGCGGAGGCGGCCTCGACGTCCGCGCCGTCCGAGCGCGTCCGGCGCGCCTGCCGGGCCAGCAACGCCAGCTGGGTGCTGTGCCGCTCGTACTGCTCCTCCAGGACGAGTCGGAGCACCCCCAGCTCGGCCTGCCTGTTCACGACGTACACGATCGGTTCCTCTTCCTGCTCGGGCGAAAAGAAAGGGCGGAGCGCTGATGCGCTCCGCCCGCCGGTGCCGGTCCTGTGGATCTCGACCGGGTGGTGGCGGGCGGCGCGGGCGAGGCGCCCGCCGGGTCGGCGGCGCGACGGCGCCCCGGCGGGCGACCGACGGCACGACGAGGCGACGGGTGGTCGTACCCGCCACGGGGTGGGTCCGCGGACCGACCGTCGCGGCCGTGCGCGACGGGGCGCAGAGGTCCTGGCGGGCCGCGGTGCGGCGCTGCCGGGAGGGGCCGGGGACGATCACGGCGCCACCATAGACCGAAGCTCCGCGTACCGGCCAACGGCCGTCGGGTCGCGGGCCCGGCGGCGGCTCGCCGGGTCGGTCGGGGCGGCCGTGACCCGGCGCACAGCGTAGGAAATCGGCGTGCGCGGCGCGGGGCCGACGCTCTACGTTTCCGCCGTGACCCTCGACATCGTGAGCCTGGCGGACCGTCCCGACCTCGGCCGAAGCCTCGACGAGGACTTCGACGGGGCGTGGCCACCGTTCATGCTGTGGGACCCGATGGGCGCGGTGTACTACACCGTCGCCCACGACCTGTATCCCGAGTTCGTGTTCGCGGCCGTGGACCCCGCCGATCCCGCCCGGGCGGTCGCCCGCGCGTACGCGGTGCCGTTGCGCTGGACGGAGCCCGAGCTTCCCGACGGCGGCTGGGACCGGGTGATCCAGCGCGCCGCCGTCAACCGCCTCACCGGCGCCGAACCGAACATGGTGTCGGCGTTGGAGATCTGCGTGCGGCCGGACCACCGCGGCACCGGGCTGTCCGCCGTGATGCTCGCCGCCATGCGAAAGGCCGTCGCGGGACTGGGTTACGACACGCTGGTCGCGCCGGTCCGGCCGAGCGGCAAGCACACCCTGCCCGAGCTGCCGATGGTGCGGTACGCGGCGCAGGTCCGCGACGACGGCCTGCCGGTCGACCCGTGGCTGCGGGTGCACGTCCGCGCGGGCGGGCGCATCGAGCGCGTCGCCCCCAGGTCGATGACGATCAGCGGGACGCTCGCCGACTGGCGTCGCTGGACGGGCCTGCCGTTCGACACCAGCGGGCCGGTCCACGTGCCGGGGGCCCTGGTGCCGGTGCACTGCGACGTGGCGCACGACCACGCCGTCTACGTCGAGCCCAACGTCTGGGTCCGGCACCGGCTCTAGCGCGTCGTGCCGTCCGGCGCGGGCCAGTTGCGCAGCAGGACGTCGAGGGCGTCCAGGACCCGTGACCAGGTCTCCTGCGTGTCGGGGGCGCTGTGGCTGAACCCGCCGCCCATCTCCAGGCTGACGTAGCCGTGGAAGACGCTGCCCAGCAGCCGGACGGCGTGCGTCTGGTCCGGCTCGCTCAGGTCGTAGCCGCGCAGCAGCGCCCGGGTCAGCTGGGCGTGCCGGCCGCCGGCGCTGGCAGCCGCCGTCTGCGGGTCGAGCCGGAGCTGGGCGGCGGCGTAGCGGCCGGGGTGCTCCCGGGCGTAGTCGCGGTAGACGTCGGCGAGGGCGGTCAGGGCGCCCTTGCCGGCGCGGCCGGCCAGGGCGTCGGCGGCCCGGTCGGCGAGTTCCTCCAGTGCGAGCAGGGCGATCCTGGTCCTGAGGTCCTGGGAGCTCTTCAGGTGCGAGTAGAGGCTCGCGACCTTGACGTCGAACCGCCTGGCGACCGCCGAGACGGTCACCTGGTCGAAGCCGACCTCGTCGGCCAGCTCGGCGCCCGCCAGGGTCAGGCGCTCCGTGGTCAGTCCTGCGCGGCCCATGCTCCTCCGCCCGCTCGGCATGACTCATTATGCATTTGCCTAATACCTTTAGGCAAATTAGCGTGCGTTGTATGAAGCCGCTGACCGAGCAGGAGATCCGCACCGCCTTCGTCAACTGCACCAAGGGCGAGGCCAGGCGCCTGTCCGTCCCGCGTGACCTGGCCGAGCGCCCCTGGGACGATCTGGACTACCTCGGCTGGCGGGATCCGCGCGCCCCCCACCGCGCGTACCTCGTCACGGAGCTGGACGGCCGGCCCCGCGCCCTCGCGCTGCGCTGCCCCAGCCCCGCCCCCGCGCAGCCACGGCGCGGCATGTGCTCGATGTGCCTGACCTCCCCCACCGGCGGCGTCTCGCTGATGGTCGCGCCTAGGGCGGGCAGGGCCGGGCAGCAGGGCAACACCGTCGGCACCTACATGTGCAGCGACCTCGCCTGCTCGTTGTACGTGCGGGGCAAGAAGGACGCGGGCGCCGGCGCCCGGCTGCACGAGTCGCTCACCGTGGAGGAGAAGATCCAGCGGACCGTGGCGAACGTCGCCGCGTTCATCGCCACCGTGACCGCGTGAACCGCCGCAGGCGGCATCGCCGCCGGGTCGGCGCCGGGACCGTCCGGCGGGCAGGCGTACCACCGGGCCAGCGGCAGCGCGACGTCCACGCGGAGGCCGGGGGTGGGCTGTCGCGGTGCGGGCGGCGCGGTGGCGGGAGCCGGGCTGACGGTCGGGACCGGAGCGCCGGCCCGGGACGGCGACACCGGGACCGTCGAGGACAGCGCCACGAACGCCACCGCGACGACGGCGGCAGCCAGGGCCGCGCGACGTCCGGCCGGCAGCACGCCCGGCGGCGCCTGATCCGGGTGGACCGGCTGCGGTGGTGCCGGCCGCGCGCCCCGGTGGGCGGCCAGCAGCGCATCGAGTTGCCCGACGACGGCGGCCCGACCGCCCGTGGCGGCGGCGAAGGCCAGGGTGAGGTAGAAGCGGAAGTTCACGGCCGCGACGGCTGGCACCCGCAGCCCGGCGAGCCGGCGCCCGTCGGTGGCGTGCAGCAGGGTGAGCGGGGCCGCGGGATGGTGCGCGGGCCCCACCAGGTCCGCGTACCGCCACTCGCGCCGCCGCCCGCGCGGCGAGGCGAAGGCGACGCGGTGGTTGGTCACCACGGCCATGCCCGTCGCGACGCACCGCACACCCCTCGGCAGGGCGCGGCCGGCGACGTCGTCGGTGACGACGGTCGGACCGGGGGCGGGCAGCCCGGTGCCGTGCCGCGCGTCCACCTCGACCAGGTCCGCGACCGGCAGCACCCGGTAGACGACCTCGTCGCCGTCGAGCTCCACCGGCAGGCCGGCCCTCGGCTGCGTGCAGCCGAGGAACCCGGCCGCCTCGATCCGCAGCCGGACCAGGTGGTCGTGGTGCCGCCGCCAGGCCGCGACCTCCGCGTCGTACGCGCACCGTCGCCGGTCGTTCTCGCGCTCCGCCCACCTGATCGTCCACTCGGGCTGCGCCGCCGCCGAGGCGGCGATGATGGATCGCGAGGTTCCCGTCACGTCTCGTACAACCGCCGGCCGCCCGTCGAGGAAACTGGCGCCGGCCCGGTCCGGTGTCCCGGGACTCAGGCTCCGGCGAGGGTACGGGCGAACCGGCGGATGTCGTCGGCCAGCAGACCCGGCTGCTCCAGCCCCGGGAAGTGACCGCCACGGTCGTGCTCGGTCCACTGCACGATGTTCGGGAAGGACTGCTCGGCCCAGGCCCGGACGGGCTGCGACGGGTCGTGCGGGAAGACCGACACCCCGAGCGGCACCGGCACCGGGGGTAGCTGCCGCGGCGCGGCGCTGACCGGGAGCATGTCGGCCGTCTCGTGGTAGAGCTGGGCGGAGGAGCCCGCCGTCCGGGTGAACCAGTAGAGCGACACGTTGGTCAGCAGGCGGTCCCGGTCCACGGCGTCCTCGGGGCTCTTGCCGGAGTCGGTCCACTCCTTGAACTTCTCCACGATCCACGCGAGCTGCCCGACCGGCGAGTCGGTCAGGGCGTACGAGAGCGTCACCGGGCGGGTGGCCTGGATCTTCATGTAGCCGGACTCGTCGTCGACGAAGTGGGCCAGCCGGGCCAGCCGCCGGCCGGTGTCCTCGTCGAGCGCGCCCAGCTCGCGCGGGTCGCCGGGAGGCGGCGTGATGAGGAAGTTGACGTGCGCCCCGAGGGCGTGCCCGGCGTCCATCGCGGCGAGGGCGATCGTCACCCACGAGCCGAAGTCGGTGCCCTGCGCCAGGTAGCGGTCGTAGCCGAGCCGGTCCATCAGCTCGGCCCACGCCGCCGCGATGCGCGGCACACCCCAGCCGGCCTCGGTCAGCGGTCCGGAGAAGCCGTACCCGGGAAGGGACGGGACGACCACGTGGAAGGCGTCGGCGGGGTCGCCGCCGTGGGCGCGCGGATCGGTCAGCGGCCCGACGAGGTCGACGTACTCCAGGAAGCTGCCCGGCCAGCCGTGCGTGAGCACGAGCGGCGTCGCGTCCGGCTCCGGGGAGCGTACGTGCAGGAAGTGCACGGTGGCGCCGTCGATCTCGGTGACGAACTGGGGGTACTCGTTCAGTCGCGCCTCGGCCGCCCGCCAGTCGTACCCGCCGCCCCAGTACTCGGCCAGCTCGCGCAGGTAGGACTGCGGCACGCCGCGCTCCCAGCCGTCCCCGGACGGCTCGTGCGGCCAGCGGGTGTCGGCAAGTCGTCGGCGCAGGTCGTCGAGGTCGGCCTGCGGAATCTCGATACGGAACGGCTCCATCCCAGCGCCCTCCATAGTCGCGGTACGCCCGAGATTCACATCCTCGACGGCGTACGCGGGTGCGCGCACCTTCGACCGTGCGGTCCCGTACGCCTGGTGTCACGCCCCTGCTCCCGGGACCGCGGCCGACGCCGGAGGACCACCACCGGTCACCTCCGGGACCCACGCCGTGCCGCTCGCCGTCCACGAACTGGTCGGGGCGTCCGGCACGGCGTCCGCATCGGGTGCGTTTCCGAAGTCTGGATGACACCGCCCGCGCCATTTTCGCGAAATGGTTTCAGTGCGCGGCGGAAAACGAAAGGGAACTCGATCCCACTTAAACGTATATCGCACCCGGGGGCTTGCGGCAAGACCCGGGTCTTGCCGCAGAATCGTCGGCCGGACCCGGATCAACCGAAGAAATGGGGCACGACGTGCAGGTGTTGGTGCCGACTGACGGAAATCGCGGTGGCGTCGAATCGCTGGTGGCATCGGGGATGCGGGCACGGCCGGCCGGCGCGGAATCGCGGAGATGCCCGTCGCCCGAATGGGCACGGTGGCCGGCCGGATCGGAGCCGTCGGCGATCCGCCGCCCGGCCGGTGGCGTGCGACGCGGGACGGCCGCCCCGGAGGTATCGCGATGACCGCGCATTACGTGTCGGCTCTGCGGGAGGTCGACGAGGAGCAGGTCGCCGTCGTGGGCGGCAAGGGCGCGCACCTGGGGGCGTTGTCGCGGATCGACGGCGTACGGGTGCCGGCAGGCTTCTGCGTGACGACGCACGCCTTCCGGCGGATCATGGCCGAAGTGCCCTCGGCAGACGAGCTGCTCGATCGGCTGTCGCGCCTGGACGCGGACGACCGGGAGGCGATCCGTACGCTCAGCGCGGAGATCCGCCGGAGCATCGAAGGGGCCGTCCTCCCCGACGACGTGGCCGCGGCGATCGTCGGGGCTCTCCGCGACCTCGGCGAGCGAACCGCCTGTGCCGTGCGTTCCAGCGCGACGGCCGAGGACCTGCCGACCGCCTCCTTCGCGGGCCAGCAGGACAGCTACCTCAACGTCGTGGGGCGGGCCGCGGTCCTTCAGCACGTCAGCCGGTGCTGGGCCTCGCTCTACACGGAGCGGGCCGTGACGTACCGCCAGCGCAACGGCATCGACCACCGCGAGGTCCAGATGGCCGTTGTCGTGCAGGAGATGGTCTTCCCGCAGGCCGCCGGCGTCCTGTTCACGGCCGACCCCGTCACGTCCAACCGGAGGGTCGCCTCCGTGGAGGCCAGCTTCGGCCTCGGCGAGGCCCTGGTCTCCGGCCTGGTGAACGCGGACGCCTACCGGGTGCGCGACGACGAGATCATCGGCAGGACGATCGCCGCCAAGCGGCTCGCCGTCCACGCCCTGCCGACCGGCGGGACGCGGGAACGGGCGATCGACCCCGAGCGGCAGGAGCAGCCGGCGCTGACGGATGCGCAGGTCGTGCGGCTGGTGCGGTTGGGCCGGCGGATCGAGGCCCACTTCGGCCATCCCCAGGACATCGAATGGTGCCTGGTCGACGACGACTTCGAGATCGTCCAGAGCCGACCGATCACCACGCTGTTCCCCGTCCCCGAGGCCGGCGACGCGGGAAACCGCGTCTACGTCTCCGTCGGCCACCAGCAGATGATGACCGATCCCATGAAGCCCCTGGGCGTCTCCGTGTGGCGGCTGACCGCCATGGCGCCGATGCACGAGGCCGGTGGGCGGCTGTTCGTGGACGCCACCCGGGCCCTGGCCTCGCCGGCGGGCCGCGCCGGCTTCCTGGAGATGGTGGGACGATCCGATCCGCTGGTCCGGGACGCGCTGCAGAGCGTCGTCGACCGGGGCGACTTCCTTCCGTCGCTGCCCGACCAGGGCCCGGCCGGACCGCCGGGGGGCGGCGCGCCCGCCCCGATCGAGACCGATCCGGCCATCGTCACCGACCTGATCGAACGCAGCCAGGCGTCCATCGCCACCCTGCGACGCGACATCCGGGCGGTGTCCGGGCCGGCGCTGTTCGACTTCCTCCTGGCGGCCTTCGAGGAGCACAGGCGCGCCCTAGGTGATCCGTTGAGCATGCAGGCGATCATGGCGGGGATGGATGCCACCTGGTGGCTCAACGAGCGGTTGCAGGCGTGGCTGGGCGAGCGGAACGCGGCCGACACGCTCACCTTGTCCGCGCCCCACAACGTCACGTCGGAGATGGGGCTGGCGCTCCTGGACGTCGCCGACGTCATCCGCCCGCATCCGCAGGTCGTGGCCTTCCTGCGGGAGGCCGGGGACGACAACTTCCTGGATGGGCTGGTCGAGCTCCCGGGCGGCCGGGAGGCGCGCGACGCCATCCAGGCATATCTCGACAGGTACGGCATGCGCGGCGTCGGCGAGATCGACATCACGAGGCCACGCTGGAGCGAGCGCCCCGGCACGCTCGTGCCCGTCATCCTCGACAACATCAGAAACCTCGAGCCGGGTGCCGGCAAGCGGCGCTTCGAGCAGGGACGCCGGCGGGCGCAGCAGAAGCAACGGGAGGTCCTGGAGCGCTTGCGCGCCCTGCCGGACGGGGAGCGGAAGGCGGCAGAGACCAAGCGGATGATCGACCGGGTCCGCACCTTCATCGGCTACCGGGAGTACCCGAAGTACGCCATCGTCAGCCGTTACCTCGTCTACAAGCAGGCCCTGCTGGCGGAGGCCGAGCGCCTCGTACGGGCCGACGTGCTCCGGGAGAAGGAGGACATCTTCTACCTCACGTTCCAGGAACTGCACGACGTCGTACGCACGAACGTGGTGGACGACCAGCTCATCCACCGGCGCAAGGAGGCGTTCAGGTCGTACCGGACGCTCACCCCGCCCCGGGTGCTCACCTCGGAGGGTGAGGGCATCACCGGGGCGTACCGGCGCGACGACGTGCCGACCGGCGCGCTGGTCGGCCTCCCGGTCTCCGGCGGGATCGTCGAGGGGCGCGCGCGCGTCGTCCTGGACCTGGCCGAGGCCGATCTCGAACCGGGCGACATCCTGGTCACCGCCTACACCGACCCGAGCTGGTCGCCCCTGTTCGTCGCGATCGAGGGACTGGTGACCGAGGTGGGCGGCCTCATGACCCACGGGGCGGTGGTCGCCCGCGAGTACGGCCTGCCCGCCCTCGTCGGGGTGGAGAACGCGACCAGGCTGATCCGGGACGGGCAGCGGATCCGCCTGCACGCCACCGACGGGTACGTCCAGATCCTGCCCTGATCGGCCGGGGGCCGTGTCGGGTGGTCATCGGTCCTGCGGGGTGCCGGTGTTCTCGACCCGTGCGATGAGGGCCTTCAGCCGTGCGATCTCCTCGGCCAGGGCGGTGTGGCCGGCGGGGGTGAGGGTGATCCAGGTGCGGCCGCGTCGACCCTGGTAGCCCTTCTCCACCCCGATCAGGCCGGCCGCCTCCAGCACGCTCAGGTGCTTGGAGAGGTTGCCGGCGGTCAACTCGAGCTGGGTACGCAGGAACCCGAACTCGACCCGGCGGGCCTCGTGCGCGATGGTGAGGATGCCGAGGCGGACCCGCTGGTGCACCACGTCGTCGAGGTCGGTGACCGGATGCGCGGGCGCGGACCCGTCCGGCGCCGGGGTGTCGGCCGGGTCGCTCATCGGGGCCGCCGCAGCCGCTGGGCGAGCGCGAAGCCGGCGCTGCCCAACAGCAGCAGGCCGCCCGTGATGACCAGCATGGGCGCGGACTGCCACCGGCCGCCCCAGTGGGCTCCCCACCCGAAGTCGATCGGCACCAGCACCACTGCCAGGTACGCGAGGGCGAACGCCAGCAGGGCGCGATGCCGCTCCAGCCAGGCCAGCACCAGCAGGGCCAGCCCGATCCCGCCGATCGGGGTGAGCAGCCGGAACAGCACCTGCACGAAGGTGGGCGGGTCGAGAAGCTGCGGGTCCGGGACCATCCACCCGCCGGCGCCGACCGCGACGGCGGCGAACAGCACGACCGTGAGCGCGACACCCGTGAGCACGTACGGCCGCACCCGGGCGTCGACTCCCCGGGCCCGGGCGACCCGCAGATACCCGCCCGCGATCACCGCGTACGCCACCAGCAGCGCGACCAGCCAGTAGAGCTGTGCGACCGGCTCCCAGACCTTGCACACCTCACCGCCGTCGGCCGCCCGGCAGTCGCTCACGATCGTGGGTCCCCCGCCGGAGGCGGGAATCGCGCCGAAGGTCACCACGGCCAGCACCAGCAGCGGCAGCCACGTCACCCGCCGGGCCAGGCGTGCCCGGCGGGAGAGGCCGCGTACGTCGGCCAGGAGCCGGCGGGGATCGCCGCCGGCAGGAACCACATCTGAAGTCATGCCAATAGGTTTCCATAACAAACCTATTGGCGCCAGTCCCTCACGCGCGCGGATCCACCCGGCCGGCGCCCCGTCCGAGACGGTCGCGGCTGGTTGGCCCCCGGATGCGTGCAGGGCCCCCGCCGAGGTGGCGGGGGCCCTGCGTTCGGAGGCTTCGGTCGGGTGCGGTCAGCACCAGCCGTTGATTGGGCCGTTCACCCCGGTCCACAGGTAGGCGTCGGACACCCAGGTGCCGTCGCTCAGCCGGTTCCACAGCGCGGTGCTGCCGTACCGCCCGGTGTGGGTGGTGCCGTTGGCGGAGCAGGAGACGGTGACGGTCGCGCCGTCGCCCACCGACCCCTGCAGGGCGTAGCCGGTGCCGGGACCACCCCGCTTGTTCACCGCGCCCCCGCCGTTGGCGTCGACCACCGCCTGGTTGAAGCCCAGCGCCCCGTAGTTGTAGAGCGCGCCGCCGGCACCCCGCCAGGTCGAGCCGTGCCGCGCGCCACCCTGGTAGGCGGAGGCGCCGTTGGCGAACTCCCACTTGCCGATGCCGTGGCCGGCGATGGGCACGTACGCGCTGTTCTGCCGCAGCCCGAAGTGGACGTGCCGGCCGGACGCCGCGCCACCACAGGTGACGTCGGTGCCGGTGTAGCCCAGGTAGGCGCCCTGGCCGACGGCGGCGCCGTTGACCGAGATGCTGCTCCACAGGTGGTAGTAGTCGGTCGAGTAGCCCCGGTCGTGGATGACCCGGATCCAGCCCGTGCACATCGTGTACGCCGTGCCGGCCCGCGCCGCGCGGACCACCTGGTCGCCGCCGGCCAGGTCGATCGAGCTGTACGGCGCCTCGTAGCCGCCCCAGCCGTGCGGGCCGCTGGTCAGCGTCCACGTCTGGCCGACCGCGAAGGGCAGGGCCATCCCGGTCCGGTAGTCGCCGCCCGCGTACATGGTGCCCGGCGTACGCGTGAAGGTCGCCTTCTCCTGCTTGTTCACCAGGGGCGACTCGGCGGCCAGCTCGCTGAAGCCGGCCTCACCGTCGAAGTTCACCCGCCACGTTCCGGCCTCGGCGCGGGCGATGAAGATCGCGCCGGTCGGGTGAACGTCCTTCTCGTGGGTGGTGACGGCGACGGCGGTACCGAAGGCCCACTGGCCGTTCCTGCGGGTGACGGTCACGCGGGTCTCGGAGCTCTCGGCGTCCTCCGCCGCGGGGCTGTCCGCGTGCTCCGCCGCCGTGGCGTCGACCTGTGCGCGCAGCTTGGCGGCCACGGCGTCCTCGACGCTCACGCGGACCGGATCCGGGGTGGGCCGGGCGGCGTGCGCGGCGGTGCCCGCGACCAGGAGCTCCGTCGCCAGCAGGGCGGTGGCGATGCCGGCCCATCGTCTCATGTGCACCATTGACGACCTCTTTCAAATCGAAGGACATCGCTAAGTGGTGCTGACGATAGACAGAACGTAGAAGATTGTCTACATGTTGACCTGCCGGCAATGAAAGTATGTTTCGCCCGCCCGTGCCGCCGCCGGCCGACGACCCGGCCGGCGGCGGCACGCCCTGCCCGTGGCGGCGGCTACGAGCCGGTCGCGGTGGCCGCCTCGGGGACGAGGGTGGCCCGGCTGCGGTGCGCGACCGGGATGATCAGCGCCGACGCCGCCAGCGCGGCGAGTGCGATGCCGAGCCAGCCCCAGAAGCCGAAGGCGATGACGAGGCCGGACAGCGCGGCCGGGCCGACGATGTTCTGCGTGATCACGTGCAGGTCGAACGCGCCCAGGTACTCGCCCTGCGCGTGCTCGGGTGCGAGGCCGAACGCGAGGCCCCACCCCGAGGCCGCCTGCATGACCTCGGCCACCGACAGGATCAGCACCGCGGCGACGATCGCGACGCAGACCAGTACGACGTTGTCGCCGAGGGCGCTCACCGCGATGACGGCGCAGCCGCCCGCCAGCCAGTAGCCGGAGCGCCGCGCGAGCCGGCCGGCGCCCTCGACGGTGTCCGCGCCACGGCTGGCCCGCACCTGGAACAGGATCACGAACACCGTGTTGAAGATGAGCAGCAGCGGGACCAGGAAGTGCGGCAGCGAGGTGCGGTTGAGCGCCCACAGCGGCATCGTGACCAGGATGACGGTGACGTGCGAGGCGAGCACCGTCGAGACGCCGATGACGGCGAGGAAGCGCGGGTCGCGTACGGCGGCGAAGCGCTTGAAGCCCACCGGCACGGGACGCGGCGGCACGTCGGGCAGGCGGGTGACCAGCAGCGCGGCGCCGGCCATCAGCGCGGCGGTGCTGAGCGGGATCAGCACGAGCAGCCGCTGGTCGAGCGCGGCGACGGCCGCCACGCCGATGCCGATGCTGAACCCGATGTTGAACACCGACCGCATCATCGCCTTGAGCTTGACCCGCTCCTCGGCGGGCACGAGGTTGCCGACGAGGGCGCCGTTGGTCGGGCCGGTGCCGTACTCGAGGAAGCCGACGGCGACCACCAGGACGAAGAAGTGGGTCGCGCCGTCCACGAGGGTGTAGAGCCCGAAGCCCACCGCCAGCGCGGCGAAGAGGATGACGAGCAGCCGGCGCGCGCCCACCCGGTCGGCGACGACGCCGAACAGGACCGACGAGATGAAGGCGGACAGCCCCGCCGCCGACAGGCCCAGACCGACCTGTCGGGCGTCGAGCCCGACGCGAAGCGTGAAGTAGACGACGCTGCCGCTGAGGAAGACTCCCTTGCCGATCGATTCGGCCAGCCGGATCGCGATCAATTTCCTGCGCAGCGGATCGGCCGGCACCAGACGCGACGAATAATCGAGCAGTCGAGACAACGGCATATTTGCACATCCTGGTGTGATGGATCGGTCGCGTCAATCCTCCGGGCGAAGACGCCGGGCGGGACAGGGCGTACGGCGGACAGCGCACGGGACGACTTCCCGGCTGACCAGGGAAGGTCTCCCGTGGACGCCCGGCGGGCGATGCGCTAGCCGGGGCGGCCGGGTCGGCCCTCCGTGGCTGCGGGAGCAGGCCTTCGGGCGCCTCGTCCCGGCATTCCCGTTCTGTCGCGGCCTGCCTCATTCAGACCGAGAATCGCCTTCGACGCTTTTCATTTAATTGGTCGCGGGAAATGCGTCAGATGATTGACATGGCTGTCGTCGCACCGAGTTCATGTGTTGTTCTATTGCCCGTCAGAATGTTCACGCCGATCATGGTCGGCGCTTCCGCGACGCCTTCCGGACCGGGAGGCGTCGCGGAACCAGTTAGGACGGGTGGGGTGTGGCAATGGTCAGCGTTGGCTCGACCCCGGAACCGGCTCATACGATGAGTCGGGAACCGGGAGACGTCGCGGACGGCGCAAAACGTCGCGCCGTGACAGTTGTGCTGGCCGACGCCCAGCCGGTGGTACGCAGAGGCCTGCACGCCCTGCTGTCGCCCTCGGCTGAGGTGACCGTGGTGGCCGAGGCGGGCACCACGCGGGATGCGATGCGGTCGGTGGCGTCGTTGCGCCCCGACGTGCTCGTGCTCGACGTCGAACTGCCGGGCTTCCAGGTGGGGGTGACGTTGCAGGAGATCGCCAGGATGTCACCGTCGACCGCGGTGCTGGTCTTCACCGCCGTCGAGGACGAGGCGTCGGTCTTCGCGGCCATGCGGGCAGGCGCCCGCGGTTACGTGCTCAAGAGCTGCCCGGGCGACGGGATCGTCCGCACGGTCCGGGGCCTGGCGACGGGCGAGGTGATCCTCGGCCCCCGCGTGGCCGACCAGCTCGTCAGGCAGCTCGGGCGGGAGCCACGCAACCAGCAGCTCTTCCCGGAGCTGACCACGCGCGAGCGGCAGGTGCTGGAGCTGATCGCGTCCGGCATGCGTAACGGGGCGATCGCCACCCGGCTGAACCTGTCTCCGAAGACGGTCAGCAACCACATCTCGACGATCTTCAGCAAGCTCAACGTGTCGGACCGGCACGAGGCGATCGAGGTCGCCCGCAAGGCCAGGCTGGAGCGCGTCGGGTCGTACGGGCCGGGCTCCCACCCGATGCCCGGCGGCGGCGCCCCGTCGGTCCGGGCGCACGGCGGCACCCCCCTGCCGGCGGCGGGCGGCTCCGCCGCGTACGCCGGCGCGAGATCGACGGAGAGGTGAGCGGGATGACCCTGGATCTGGAAGCCGTCGCGAAGCGGCTGGAGCCGCGGTTCGGCAGGGCGGCGCACCGCTGGGTCGGCACGCTGACCCGACGCCTCGACGAGCTCGTCGCGCGATGGGAGCTCGACCTCGGCGAGCCGGTCAAGTCCGGCAACTCCTCGGTGGTGTTCCGGTGCCGGCACCCGCGGGGCGAGGCGGTGCTGAAGCTGTCGCCCGACAGCTACGCCGTACGCGAGGAGGTCGACATGCTGCGCCAGTTCGCGCCCAGCGGGCGGGTGCCGGCGGTGCTGGCGGCGGAGAAGGGCGCGGTGCTGCTCGAGTCGATCCACCCGGGCACGCTGGTGGAGAAGATGCCGCGACCGCCGTCGCCGCAGGAGTACGCCGCGTTCCTCAACGACCTGCACGGCGCGGGTGACCCGGCCGCCGCCCCGCGCCGGCTGGAGGACTGGATCGACGTGCTGTTCAACTCGGCGACGCGGCGGGGCGCCGACCTCGCCGGGTCGAAGCGGCTGCGCGACGACCTCTTCGCCGCACCCACCGCCACCGTGCTGCTGCACGGCGACCTGCACCTGGGCAACGTGCTCGCCGGCGGCGCGAAGGGCCTGGTCGCCATCGACCCGATGGCCTGCGCCGGCGACCCGTGCTTCGACGCGGTCGACTACGTGCTGGAGGGCCTGGACCGCGCGGAGATGCTGCGCCGGCGCGACGAGCTGGCCGCGGCGGCCGGCATCGACGTGGCACGGCTCGACGCGTGGTGCCGGGTCACCGCCCCGATCGGCGCGACGTACGTCAGCAACCCGGGACACTCCGCGGAGCTGGCCGCCTTCGGGCGCGGCGAGTACTAGGCACTCCCCGACCGGGTGGTCCCGCGCGGCCGCCCCGACACACCCCGACCGGCCCCCGGTCCGACGGCTGACCCCGTCGGACCGGGGGCCGCGCCGCGTCCCGGGGTGGGGGTGGGGTGTCCGGCACCCGACCGGGAGGTTTTCCCTGCTCAGGCGGGGAAGCTCGCTCTGCCGGGCGGGACGTCGCACAGACCACCATCGAGCCATGGTTCGTACCGGTCGTGCTTCCTTCGCTCAGGAACGCCTCTATTTCCTCAACCAGCTCCAGCCCGGCAACCCGGCGTACGTGGTGGCGTTCGCCGTCCACCTGCACGGGGCGTTGCGGCCCGAGGCGCTGCGCGCGGCGCTGACCCGCGTGGTCGCCCGGCACGACGCGCTGCGCACCACATTCGCGCTGGTCGACGGCGTACTCACCCAGCGGGTGTCGCCCACCCCGCACGCGCACGTCGAGGTGCAGACGGGCGCGTGGGCCGACCGGGAGATCCAGGAGGCCTTCCTGCACACCCTGGTGGCCGAGCAGGCCCGACGCCCGTTCGACCTCGGCGACGGCCCGGTGCTGCGCGCCTTCCTGCGTTCCTGGGGCCCGCACGAGCACACCCTCGCGGTGCTGGTGCACCACATCGCCTGCGACGGCTGGTCGGTGGGGCTGCTGCTGCGCGACCTCGCGGCCGAGTACCACGCGGCGCTGTCGGGGACGCCCGCCGCGTACGCCGAACCGGCGCAGTCGTACCTGGCGTACGCGCAGCGCCAACGCGACTGCTTCGAGCGTGACAGCTCCGGGCTGGACTTCTGGCGCGCCGAGCTTGGCGACGTCCCGCAGCTCGCGCTGCCCACCGACTTTCCCCGGCCGAGCGTGCTCCGCGCCGACGGCGCGGTGCTGCGCCGCCCCGTCGAGCCACGGCTGGTCGAGCGCCTGACCGCGTGGGCCCGCTCGCGGGGCACGACGCTGTTCACGGTGACGCTCGCCGCGTACGCCTCGGTGCTGTCGCGCTACGCCCGCCAGGACGAGGTGGTCATCGGGGTGCCGGTGGCCAACCGGATGGACGAGGCCGAGGAGCGCGTCGTCGGCTGCCTCGTCAACACGCTGCCGATCCGGCTCGACCTGTCCGGCCGGCCCGGCTTCGCCGAGCTGGTCGAGCGGGCCCGCCGGGCCAGCATGGCCGCGTTCGCCAACCAGGACGTGCCGTTCGAGCAGATCGTGGCGGCCACCGTCGGCGAACGACAGCTCAGCCACGCGCCCCTGTTCCAGACCTCCCTGACGGTGCAGAACTTCCCCTTCGCGTTCCCCGAGTTCGACGGGGTGACGCTCACCGAGGTCGACGTCGAGGTCGACGTGACCAAGTTCGACCTGGGCCTGGCCCTCGACGTCTCCACCGCCACGCCGTTCCTGCGGGCCGAGTACAGCACCGAGCTGTTCACCCCGGAGACCGTCGCGACGCTGCTCGCGCACTACCTGACCTTCCTGCGGTCGGTCGTCGACGGGCCGGACGCCGAGCCGAGCATGGTGGACGAGGCGGAGCGGCTGCTGCTGACCGAGGGGATGAACCCGCCGGTCACGCGGCGGCCGGCCGAGCACCCGTCGGTGCTGCGCCGCTTCGCCGAGCACGTGGCGCGCACCCCCGACGCGGTGGCCGTACGCCATCGGGACGTGGAGGTCACCTACGCCGAGCTGGACCGGTGGGCCGGGCGGATCGCGGCCGGGCTGGCCGACCGGGGGGTGGGCCGCGGCGACCACGTCGGGCTGCTGCTGCGCCGCTCCCCCGCGATCGTCGCGGCGATCCTGGGCGTGTGGAAGCTCGGCGGCGTCTACGTTCCGCTGGATCCCGAGTACCCGCGACAGCGCCTCGAACTGATCACGGCCAACGCCGACCTGCCGGTCATGCTGGTGGAGGCCGCCACCGCCGACACCGCCGGGGCGCTGGCACGGGGCCGCGCCATCCGGCTGGCCGACGCGCACACCCTCGACGGGGTGTCCGTGGTCGCGCCGACGCTCCCCGGGCCCGGCGAACAGGCGTACGTCATCTACACCTCCGGCTCCACCGGGGTGCCCAAGGGCGTCATGGTCGGGCACGGCGGCCTGGACGCGCTGAACGACCCGACCCCCGCCGGCCTCGATGTCACCGCCGACGACGTGTGGCTGGCCGCCAGCTCGTTCTCGTTCGACGCCTCGGTGTGGGAGATGTGGGGCGCGTTGAGCACCGGCGGGCGACTGGTCGTCGCCGACCAGGCCGACCTGGTGGACCGCGAGCGGCTGGCCGCGCTGGTGCGCCGCGAGGGCGTCACCGTGCTGTTCCAGACCCCCGGCGCGCTCTACCGGCTGTTGCCGCCGTACCTGCGGCTGCTGGACGCCGACGAGGTCTCCCCCATCCGCTACGTCGTCCTCGGCGGCGAGGCGCTGAGCTGGTCGCGGGTCGCGTCGCTGGTCGCCGGCGCGACGGGGCTGCGCGCGGTCTTCGTCAACATGTACGGCATCACCGAGGGCACCATCCACGTCACGATCTTCGAGGCGCCCACCGCGGAGCTGGCCCGGGTCAGGGAGGGCACCATCGGTGTGCCGCTGCCGTCGGGGCGCTGCTACGTCCTCGACGACGACCTGCGGCCGACCGGCCGCAACGTGCCCGGCGAGCTGTACTGCGGCGGTGTGCTCGTGGCGCACGGCTACGTGGGCAACCCGGAGCTGACCGAGGCGCGCTTCCTGCCCGACCCGTACGGCGGGGGCGTGATGTACCGGACCGGCGACGTCGTCAGGTGGGGCCTCGACGGGAACCTGGTGTACCTCGGCCGCAACGACACCCAGGTGCAGCTGCGCGGCTACCGTGTCGAGCTGGCCGAGGTCGAGAGCGCGTTCCTGACCCACCCGGCGGTGCGCTCGTGCGCCGTCGCGGCGGAGAACGACGAGCTGGCCGCCTTCGTCGTCGGCGACCTCGGCCCCGACGCCGAACGCGAGCTGCGCGCCCACGTCCGGGCGACGCTGCCGGCGTACATGGTGCCGTCGCGCATCCTGTCGGTCGCGGCGGTCCCGCTCACCGCGCACGGCAAGGTGGACACCGCCCGCCTGCTGGCCGACAGCCGGGCCGCCCGCAGCACCACCGTGCCCGCCGCACCGCGCGGGCACACCGCCGGCACCGGGTTGGAGGAGCGCATCCGGGCCTGCTGGAGCGAGGTGCTCGACCGGGCCGACGTCGGGCTGCACGACAACTTCTTCGACCTGGGCGGGCACAGCTTCGCGCTGATCGCACTCCAGCAACGGCTCTCCGACGAGGGACTGGAGGTATCCGTGACGGACCTGTTCCGCGCCGGCACCGTCGCCGGCTGCGCCGCCCACCTGCAACGGGCGGCACCGGTGGTCGCCGACGCGCGGGTGGCGCAGCGTCACCGGGGACGGGCCCTGCTGGCGGAGCGGCGCCGGACCACGGGAGGTCGCCGTGGCTGAGCCGCACGACGGCGCGGTGGCCGTGGTCGGCATGGCCGTGCGGGTCCCCGGCGCCGGACGCGACCTGGACCTCTTCTGGCACCACGTGGTGAACGGCATCGACGCGGTCACCTTCTTCACCCCCGAGCAGCTCCTCGGCTGGGGCGTGCCCAAGGACATGGTGGAGCGGCCCGACTTCGTGCCCGCCCGGGCGGTACTGCACGACGCGGACCGCTTCGACCACCGGCTGTTCAGCTACTCGCCGTCGGACGCCGCGCTGATGGACCCGCAGCAGCGGATCCTGCTGGAGTGCGCCTGGGCCGCGTTGGAGCACGCCGGGCACCCGCCGGTCGCCACCGACGGCAACCGGATCGGGGTGTACGTCGGCACCGGCCTGAACGTCTACCTGCTCGACAACGTGTGGCCCGACGAGCGCGCGGTCGAGGCGGCCGGCGGCCTGGGGCTGATCATCGGCAGCGACAAGGACTTCGCGGGCACCCGCATCGCGTACAAGCTGAACCTGCAGGGCCCGGCGCTGACGGTGCAGACCGCCTGCTCGACGTCGCTGGTCGCCGTGCACCAGGCCGTGCAGGCGCTGCTGACGTACGACGCCGACATGGCGCTGGCCGGGGGCGCCACGGTGGCCCCGCCGACGCGGCGCGGGCACCTGCACGAGCCCGGCGGGATCTTCTCCGCCGACGGCCGGTGCCGGACGTTCGACGCGGCGGCCGACGGCACCGTGCCCGGCGACGGCGCGGGCGTGGTGGTGCTCAAGCGGCTCGACGACGCGCTGCGCGACGGCGACACCGTGTACGCCGTGATCCGCGGCTCGGCGGTCAACAACGACGGTGCCCGCAAGGCGGGCTTCACCGCGCCCGGCCCCACCGGCCAGGCCGACGTGATCTCCGCGGCGATCGGCGTCGCGGGCGTCGACCCGGACAGCGTCGGCCTGGTCGAGACCCACGGCACCGGCACCGCGCTCGGCGACCCGATCGAGGTGGCGGCGCTGCGGCAGGTCTTCGACAGCGACCGGCCCGACCGGGCGCCCTGCGCGCTCGGCGCGGCCAAGTCGGTCGTCGGGCACCTGGACACCGCCGCCGGAGTGATCGGCCTGATCAAGACGGTGCTGGCGCTGAAGCACCGCGTGGTCCCGCCGATCGCCCACCTCGCCACGCCCAACCCCGCGGTTCGGCTGGACGGCTCCGTGTTCGAGCTGCCGGCGACGGCCCGGCCCTGGGCGCCGATCGACGGCGTACGCCGGGCCGGGGTGAGCGCCTTCGGCATCGGCGGCACCAACGCCCACGTCGTGCTGGAGGAGGCCCCGCCCGCCCGGCCCCGGTCGCGCCGCCACGTCACCGAGCTGGTCCTGGTCTCCGCCAAGACCGCCGCCGTGGCGCAGGACAGCCTGGACCGCACCGTCGCCTGCGTGGCGGAGAGCGCGCCCGGCGAGCTGGCCGATTTGGCGTACACGCTGCGCACCGGCCGGGCACAGCTGCCGTGGCGGGCCGCGTTCCTGACCGGGTCGTACGGCGCGCCGGCCGTGCCCCGGCAGGTCGACGCGAGGGCGCGGGCGCGCGGGGTGGCGCTGCACCTCACCGGCGCCGGCGAGCTGACCGGGAACCGGCCCAACTACGACGCCGACCCGGTGTACCGCCGGGTCGTCGACGAGGGCGTGGCGCTGCTGCGCGACCGGGACCTCGACGAGGCCGTACGACAGCGGTGCACCCGGCTGCTGGCCTGCGTCGGCCTGGCGCGGTCGCTGCGCAGCCGGGGCGTGGCCCCACGTGCCCTGGCCGGCGCCGGCCTCGGCGCCGTGGCGTGCGCGGTCGTGGCCGGGGTCATGTCCGTCGCGGACGCGCTGGCGCTGGTGTGCGGCGCGGACGTCGACGGCCTCCGGCTCGGCCCGGCCGACCTGCCCGTGCACGTGCCGGGCGGGCAGCCACCGAACGGGCCGGACGCGCTCGCGTACTGGCGGGCGCGGGCGGCCGAGCCGCTCGCGCCGACGGCGCCGCCGCAGCTCGACGGGGCGCTCTGGATCGAGGTCGGTACGAGCGTCACCGCGCACCTGGACCCGGACGCGCCCGCGCTGCCCACCGACCGGCACGCCCGGCTGCTGGCGATCGTCGGCGCGCTGTGGCAGCGGGGCCTCGCCGGCGCCTGGGACCCCGTGCACGACGCGGGCCGCCGCCGGCTGCCTGCCCCCACCTACCCCTTCGCGGCCACCCGGCACTACCTGGACGCCCCCGCGACCCGACTGGACTCAGAGAGGCAGCACTGATGCGCGACGTACACGACCGGACCTGGGTGGGCGAGTTCGAGCAGCTCTGGATGGAGGTGCTCGGCGTCGACACGGTCGACGACGACGACGACTTCTTCGACCTCGGCGGCCACTCGCTCAGCGCGCTGCGGCTGAGCACCCTGATCCGCCAGGAACTCAACCTCGCGGTGATGTTCGGCCACGTGCTGGAGAACCCCCGCTTCGCCGACCTGCGGGACGTCGCGGGCCAGGTGCCGCTGGACAAGCCGGTGGCGGAGACCGTGTGATGGCCGCCCCGGATCTCTCCGCCTGGACGCCGCTCGCCGCGCGGGTGCTCGGTCTCGCGCCCGAGCGGCTGCGCGACGCGGCGGCCACCGAATCGTTCGTCGGGCTGGGCGGCACCTCGCTCCAGGCCATCGCGCTGGTCTCGCTCGGCCAGCGCGAGCTGGGGGCGCACGTGGACAGCGCCCGGTTGCTGTCGGTGCTGCCGCTGGCGCGGGCGCTGGCCGGCGCGGTGGCGCACGTGGACACCGCCCCGCCGGTGGCCGCGCGCCGGCCGGCCGAGCTGGAACTGCTGCCCGGCCAGCGCGCCATGCTCGCCGCGCACCTGCTCGAGCGCGACGCGCCGTACCACCTGATGTTCACGCTGGAGGCGGACGGGCCGCTCGACGAAGCCCGCACCCGGACGGCGCTGCGGGAGCTGACGACCCGCCACGAGGCGCTGCGTACGCTCTTCGTGCGCGACCCGCGTCAGGCGCGGATCGTGCTGCCCGCGCCGTACGAGCCGCGGCTGCTGCACCAGACGCTGCCCGACGACGACCCGGTACGCGCCGTGCACGACCTGTACGGCCGCTCGGCCGCGCGGCTGCTGCGCCCCTTCGCACAGCCGCCGGTCGTCTTCGTGCTGACCCGCGCCGGGCGGCGCGACCTGCTCACCCTGCTGGTGCACCACACGGTCGCCGACGGCTGGAGCATCGGGGTGCTCTGGCGCGAGTTCGCCGAGTTCTACGCCGCCGCCGGCCCGACCGGCCCCACGCCGTCGCCGGACTGGGTCTGCTCGCGGCTGGCCGCGCAGGAGGCGTCCGGGGCGCTGGACGGCGCGCTGGCGCGGGTCGCGGCCCGGCTGGACGGCGCGCCGTGGACGGTCACGCTCCCCACGGACCTGCCCCCGGTCGTCGAGGCCGACGGCCACGGCGCGCGCCTGCGCTTCCACCTCGACGCGGCGACGACGCGGGCCGCGACCGCGCTGGCCCGGCACTGTCGGGTGACCGTGACGTCGGTGGCCATGGCGGCGTGGGCGCTGGCCGCGTCCCGCCACGCGGGCCTGACCGACCTGGTGCTCGGGGTGCCGGCGGCGGGCCGGTTCGAGGCGGGCATGGCCGGCATCGTAGGCCTGTGCACCCGCGTCGTCCCGGTGCGCTGCGCGGCGGGCGACGACGTCGACGCGCAGGACTACGTACGCGCCGTGGCCGCGTCGCTGGCCGAGGCGGCGGCCGACGCCGACGTGCCGTTCGAGCGGGTCGTCTCCGGGCTCGACGTCGCCACCGACCCGGGCCGCAACCCGCTGGCGCAGCTCGGCTTCGCCGCCCACCACGAGCTGGTGCCCGACGAGCTGGTCGCGGGGGGCCGCGCCTGGCGGGTGCACGAGGGCCACTGCCACGGCGCGGTGTTCGACGCGCTGCTCTACCTCCAGTCGTGGTCGGACCGTCCCCGGTTCGCCCTGGAGTACGCGACGTCGGCGCTCACCGCCGCCGACGCCGGCGAGCTGGCCGAGTCGTTCCAGGCGGCGCTGCGGGAGCTGGCCGCCGGGCCGGGCGCCGCCCTGCGCGACGTCACCACCCTGTCGGCGGGGCAGCGCGCGCGGCTGCGGGCGCTGGGCACGGGCGGGTCGCACGACACGGCCGACGACGTGTGGAGCCGCTTCGCGGCGCACGCGCGATCCGCGGGCGAACGGATCGCGCTGGTCGACGCGCACGCCGGGCGCACGTTGACCTACCGCGAACTGCACGACGGCGCCGTCGCGCAGGCGCGGCTGCTGCACTCCAGCGGGGTACGGGCCGGCGACGCGGTGCTCCTGGAGTTGCCGCGCTCGGCCGCCGAGGCCGTGGCGGTGCTGGGCGTGCTGCGGCTGGGCGCGCACTACGTCGCGGTCGACCAGCACGCCACCGGCGAGTGGCGGGCGCACCTGGCCGCGACCGTCGCGCCGCGCGCCCGCCTCGGCGCGGCCCCGGCCGGCCCGGAGTACGCGACCGTCCCCGACTGCGCCCTGGCCGACCTGGACCGCCCGGGCGCCCCGGCCGGCGCGGACCGCGTGGCGCGGCCCGGGGGCGCGGAAGGCGACGACGACCCGCTCGGCGCGGCCCCGACCGACCCGGCGCGCACCTCGTACGTCTCCTTCACCTCGGGCTCGACCGGGGTGCCCAAGGGCGTGGTCGTCCCGCACCGGGCGGTGCTGCGGCTGGCCGACGACCCGGGGCTGTTCGCCGACCGGGCGGGCATGCGGATGCTGCGACTGTCGCCATTGGCGTTCGACGCGTCCACACTGGAGCTGCTGGTGTCGCTGGCCAACGGCGACACGGTGGTGGTGTTCCCGCCCGGGGAGCCGACGCCCAGCGGCCTGGCCGAGTTCCTGCACACCACCGACGTCACGCACGCCTGGCTGACCTCCGGCGTGTTCCACCTGGTCGCCGACCACCGTCCGGACGCGTTCGCCGGGCTGCGGCAGGTGTTCACCGGCGGCGGCGTGGTCTCCCCGGCGCACGTACGCCGGGTGCTGCGGGCCTGCCCGGGGCTACGCGTCACCAACGGCTACGGCCCCACCGAGAACACCACGTTCACCACGACCTGGTCCGTCGAGCACGCCGACGCGACGCCCGACCCGCTGCCGATCGGCGCGCCGGTTCGCGGCACCGACCTGCACGTGGTCGACCCGGCGGGGCGCCCCGTCCCGCCGGGCGCGATCGGCGAGCTGCGCACGGCGGGCACCGGCCTCGCCGACGGCTACCTCGACGATTCCGCCCGCACCGACGCGTCGTTCGTGCGGCACGGGGATCCGCCGGTGCGCCTGTACCGCACCGGGGACCTGGTGCGCTGGGGCGCGGACGGGCAGCTGCGCTTCCTGGGCCGCAACGACCGCCAGGTGAAGATCGCCGGGCACCGGGTCGAGCTGGTCGACGTCGAGCGCAGGCTGCGGGCGCGACCCGGGGTGCGCGACGCGGTGGTGTTCACCACCGGCGACCCGGTCACGGGCGTACGCCTCTGCGCCGCCCTCAAGCCCGCGCCCGACGGCCTGGACGCCGACGCCGTGCGCCGCGCCGTGGAGGCCGAGCTGGCCCCCTACGCCCGGCCGCAGCAGTGGGTGACCGTGGCCGAGTTCCCGCTCGACCGCAACGGCAAGGTCGACCTGCGGGCCCTGGCCGCGCTGGCCGGGGCGCCGCCGCCCGACGCCGCGACGGGCACCGGCGCGGCGGCGCAACCGGCGCCCGCCGCGCGCTCGGCGTCGCTGGCCGAGTTCGAGGAGCTGGTGACGGGCGCCTGGGTGGAGGCGCTGGGCACCGACGACTTCGACGTCGACGAGGCGTTCTTCGACGTCGGCGGCGAGTCGCTGCGGCTGGCGATCGTGCGCCGGCTGCTCCAGCAGCGGCTGGCCGGCCGGGTCATCCCGCTGACCGACCTCTACCGCTTCCCCACCGTTCAGACGCTGGCCCGGCATCTGCACGCACAGACCGAAGGAGCAGGCGCATCCTCATGAACGGCGACATCGCGATCGTAGGCCTGGCGGGCCGGTTCCCCGGTGCCGCCGACGTCTGGGAGTACTGGTCCAACGTGGTCGCCGGGAAGATCACGATCAGTGAGCTGACGCGCGGGGAGCTGCTGGCGGCGGGCGTGCCCGCGCAGCGGCTCGACGACCCGGCGTACGTGCCGGCGCGCGGCGTGCTGGCCGACCCGGACCTGTTCGACGCCGCCTTCTTCGGCATCACGCCGCGCGAGGCCGAGACCATGGACCCGCAGCACCGGCTGCTGATGCAGACGGCGTGGGCCGCCCTGGAGTCCGCCGGCTCGGCCACCGGGCGACCCTTCGGCCGGGTCGGCGTGTTCGCCGGGGCCGGGTTCAACTACTACGCGCTGCACCACGTGTACCCGCACCCCGGCCTCGTCGACACCCAGGGACTGCTCTCGGTGGTGCTGGGCAACGAGAAGGACCACCTCGCCGCGAAGGTCGCGTACCGGCTGGACCTGGGCGGTCCCGCCGTGACCGTGCAGACCGCCTGCTCGACGTCGCTGGTGGCGGTGCACCTGGCCTGCCAGAGCCTGCGTACGGGCGACTCGGACGTCGCGCTCGCCGGCGGGGCCTGCGTGGCGGTGCCGCAACAGGCCGGCTACCTCTACGAGACGAAGGGCATCATGTCGCCGGACGGCGCCTGCCGACCCTTCGACGCCTCGGCCGCCGGGACCGTCCCCGGCAACGGCGTCGCCATGGTGGCGCTCAAACGGGCCGAGGACGCCCGCCGCGACGGGGACACCGTCTACGCGCTGATCAAGGGGTCGGCCGTGAACAACGACGGCGGCATGAAGGTCGGCTACACCGCGCCCGGCGTCGCCGGACAGATCGACGTGCTGACCCGCGCGTACGCCGCCGCCGGCGTCGATCCCGCCACCGTCGGCTACCTGGAGGCGCACGGCACCGCCACGGAGGTGGGCGACGCGATCGAGCTGGCGGCGCTGGGCGAGGTGTTCCGCCGGGGCGCGCGGGCGTGCTCCATCGGCTCGGTCAAGGCCAACGTCGGCCACCTCGACGCGGCCGCCGGCGTCTCCGGGCTCATCAAGGCCGCGCTGGCCCTGCACTTCCGGCAGATCCCGCCGCTGGCCGGCCTCAAGCAGGCCCGCCCCGAGCTGCTCGACGGGTCGACCCCGTTCACGGTGGACACCGTGGCCCGCCCGTGGGACGCCGACGGGCCGCGCCGGGCGGCGGTCAGCTCCTTCGGTCTGGGCGGCACCAACGCCCACGTGGTGCTGGAGGAGGCCGACGGCCCGGCCGGGTCCGGTCCCGGGGCGGCCGACGGTCGCACCGAGCTGATCGTGCTGTCCGGGCGCGACCCGGAGGCGGTCCACGCGGCCGCCGAGCAGTGGAGCGAGCACCTGCGTCAGCGCCCCGACCTGGCCGTCGCCGACGTCGCGCTGACGTCGCAGACGTACCGCAGGCACTTCACGCACCGCCTCGCGGTCGCCGCGCGCGACGTCCCGGCGGCGCTGACCCGGCTGCGCAGGGCGCCCGTACGCGAGGCCGCGCGCCGGCCCAGCGTGCTGTTCCTGTTCCCGGGCCAGGGGGCCGAGTTCCCCGCCATGTCGCGGGGCCTCTACGACCGCTTCCCGTCCTTCCGGGCGGAGCTCGACCGCGGCGCCGCGCTGCTGGCCCCGCTCCTGGGGCTGGACCTGCGCGACGTGCTGGTCGACGACGACCCGCACGGGCTCGTGCACCGCACCGACGTCACCCAGCCCGCGCTGGCGCTGCACGAGCTCGCGCTCGGCCGGCTGCTGGTGTCGTGGGGCGTACGCCCGGCGGCACTGATCGGTCACTCCGTCGGCGAGTTCGCGGCCGCGGCGCTGGCCGGCGAGCTGGCCGCCGACGACATGCTGCGCCTGGTCGCGACCCGCGGCAGGCTCATGCAGGACGCGCCCGAGGGCGCCATGCTGGCCGTGCTCGCGCCACCGTCGGCCCTCCAGGAGCACCTCGCGGGGCTGGACGACCTCGACGTCGCCGCCCGCAACGCCCCCGAGTTCACGGTGGTGGCCGGGCCGGTGGCGCCACTCGCCGCGTTGCGGGAACGCCTCGACGCGGCGGGGGTGCACTGCCGGGCACTGCCCGCGCAGCGCGCCTTCCACTCGCGGATGATGGCCGACGCGGCGCGGCTGCTCGGCGCCGAGGCCGACGGCGTCGCCCGGCGGCCCCGGACCGTCCCGGTGATCAGCACGGTCGACGGCATGCTGCTGGGCAAGGGGCTGCCGCGCACCGAGGGCTACTGGGGCGCGCAGCTGCGCAGCCCGGTGCGCTACCACGACGCGCTGCTGACCGGTCTGGGCCTGCCCGACCCGGTCCTGGTCGAGGTCGGGCCGGGCACCGCGCTGACCGGCATGGCCCGGCAGGGCGGGTCGCGGACGCCCGGATTCGCCCTGCAACCCCGGCCGACGGAGCGGGCCGACGCCGGCGACGTACTCGCCGGGCTCGGCGGGCTGTGGACCGCCGGGGCGTCCGTCGACTGGGCCGCGGTGCGCGGCGACAGCGACGCACGGCGGGTCCCGCTGCCCACGTACCCGTTCGCCCGCACCCGGCACTGGCTCGACGCCGCGCCGCCACCACCGGGCGCGGCCGTCGCCGAACCGGCGCCGCAGCCCGCCGCCACCGGCGAGGACGAGGTGGTGAAGGAGATCATGGAGCTGTGGGGCAGGATGCTCGGCTGCGCCGACATCGGGCCGGACGCGAACTTCTTCACCCTCGGCGGCGAGTCGCTGCTGTTCATCCGCATGATCAGCCAGGTGCAGCGCAGGTTCGGGGTACGCATCCCCGCCGACGCGCTGTCGGCGGATCCGACGCCGCGCGCGCTGGCCGGGCTGGTGACGGCGTGACCGGCCGCGACGAGCTGGATCTGGTCGCGGCGGTGGCGGCCGTGCTCTGCCACCGCCTGTCGGGCGCGACCTCGGTCGCGGTGCGCGGCCCGCGCGGCGACGTCCTGGTGCGGGTGTCCCCCGACAGCACCCTGACGGGGGTACGCGAGCAGGCGCGCCGCCTGCGACCGGATGCCGTCGTCGCGGCCGGCGCGGCGGACCCGCCCCCGCCGGGCGGTGCCGTGGACGTCCTGCTGGCCACGCCCGGGACGGATGTCGCCGGGGCGTCGGCGGTCCTCGGCGGGGTGCCGGTCCGGTTCGCCCGCGAGCAAGGGGAGCCGGCGTACCTGCGGGAGCGCCTGGACACCCTGCGCGCCTGGCTCACCGCCCATCCGGACCGGCCGGTGCGGGAGGCCGCGCTGGTCGGCCCGGTGGAGCGCGGCACGCTGCTCGGATTCAACCCGGCGCCCACCCCCGCGCCGCGCACGCCCGTGCACGAGACGATCTGCCGCCAGGCGGAGCGCACCCCGGAGGCAGCCGCGCTGCGCGGGGACGGACGCGAGCGCAGCTACCGCGAGTTGCTGGACGAGGCGGCGGCGCTGGCCGGGCGGCTACGCGCCGAGGGCGTGGGAACCGGGTCGGTGGTCGGGCTGTGCACCGAGCGCAGCCCCGAGATGGTGGTCGCGGTGCTCGGTGTCCTGCTGGCCGGCGGCGCGTACCTGCCGCTGGACCCGTCCCACCCGCGCCCGCGGCTGGACCTCATGCTCCGCGCGGCCGACGCCGCGCTGGTGCTCGCCGACGACGCGGGGCGGGCCGCGCTGGGCTCCGGCGGCGAGCCGTCCGTGCCCGTACGACCGCTGACCGGCGGCGACCTGCCCGCCGCGCCCGTCGACTGGCGTGGCTACCGGGCGCCGGAGGAGGTCGTCGAGGGGCTGTCGTACGTCATCTTCACCTCCGGCTCGACCGGGGCGCCCAAGGGGGTGCAGATGACGCACCTGTCGCTGGCCAACCGGCTGGTGTGGATGCGGGACGCGTACCGCATCGGCCCCGGCGACGTGGTGCTGCAGAAGACCCCGTACACCTTCGACGTGTCGGTGTGGGAGCTGCTGTGGGCGTTCATGACCGGCGCGACGCTGGTCACCGCCGAGGCACAGGCCCACCGCGACCCGCAGGAGATGGTCGACGTCGTCGCCCGCGAGTCGGTGACCACCGTGCACTTCGTGCCGTCCATGCTCGCCCTCTTCGTCGAGGAGGCCGGCCTGGCCCGCTGCGCCGGTCTGCGCCGGGTGATCTGCAGCGGGGAGGCGCTGCCGCCGAAGCTGGTCAACAAGCTCACCGCGGCGCTGCCGCAGGTCGAGGTGCACAACCTGTACGGGCCCACCGAGGCCGCCATCGACGTGACCGCCTGGCCGTGCCGCCGCCCCGAGCCCGAGGACACCGTCCCCATCGGCCGGCCGATCGCGAACGTCGCCGCGTACGTCCTCGACGAGCGCGGCGAGCTGGCCCCGCTGGGCATGCCCGGGGAACTGGTCCTGGGCGGGGACTGCCTGGCCAGGGGGTACGCCGGGCGACCGGACCTGACCGCCGAGCGGTTCGTCGAGGTGGCGGTCGCCGGGTGGCCGCAGCGGGTGTACCGCACCGGCGACCTGGCCTGGTGGTCGCCGGACGGGCACCTGCACTACGGCGGGCGCATCGACACCCAGGTGAAGATCCGCGGGCAGCGGGTGGAACTCGGCGAGATCGAGTCGGTGCTCAACCGGCACCCCCTCGTCGCCAACAGCGTCGTGCTGCTGCGCGACGACCTGGGCGCCGCCGCGACGCTGGTGGCGTACGTGGTGGCCGAGCGCGACGCCGACCCGGACGCCGTGGCCGAGCCCGCGCTGCGCGCGTTCCTGGCGCGGCAACTGCCCGACCACATGGTGCCCCTGCGGTACGTGGCCCTGCCGGAGCTGCCCGCGACCGCGAACGGCAAGGTCGACCGGCGGGCCCTGCCCGCGCCGACGGCCCGGGTCCGCCGGCGGGCGGCACCCGTCGAAGCCGCCGCCGGGCTGTCGAGGGCCAGGGGCCGATGAGCACGGCGGCACCTCCCCCGCCTGATTCTCCGGGTAGCCGTCCGGTGGGATCGGCGTACGTCGGTCCGGTCAGAACAGCGTCGACGGTCCGGCCGGCTCCGGTTCCGGCAGTGGCTCGATCCCGGGCAGGCGCGCCCGGACCTCGTCGTGGAACCGGCGGGCCAGCCCGGGCGCGTCGGCGTTGTCCGGGGTGTGCACGAACATCGTCGGCGAGCGTCCCTCGCGCAGCCAGCCGGTCACCACGTCGAGCCACGGCTGCCAGCCCTCGACGGTGCGTGCGGGGTCGTCGCGGCCGAGGTAGCGCACGATCGGCCGGTCGGTCAGCGCGCGGGTGCGCAGCGGGGTGCGCGGCTTCCTGGTCCACGCCTCCCGTTCCGCGTCGCTGGTCGGCGGGGTGCGGAAGAACGCGGTCGTGTCGAAGGGCACCCACTCCGCGCCGGCCGCGGCGAGCGCCTCCTCCAGCGTCCGCGCCGCCCGGGGATCGTCGAAGAACGCGGGGTGGCGGACCTCCACGGCGTACCGGTGGGTGGCGGGCAGCCCGCGCAGGAAACGGGCCAGCGCGGGTACGTCGCCGGGCCCGAACGAGCCCGGCAGCTGGATCCAGAGGGCGTGGGCCCGTGGGCCGAGGGGTTCGACGGCGTCGAGGAAGGCCCGGAGTTCCTCGTCGGCGCCGGTGAGCCGGCGCTCGTGCGTGACGATCTTCGGCAGCTTGGGCACGAAGCGGAAGTCGGGGCCGGTCTGCTGCGCCCAGGAGGCGACCGTCTCGCGGGTGGGGGTCGCGTAGAAGGTGGTGTTGCCCTCGACGGCGGTGCACCAGCCGGCGTACGCGCGCAGCCGCTCGTTCGCCGGCAGCGGGTGCGCCAGGAAGCGCCCCTGCCAGGACTTGTGCGTCCACATGGCGCACCCCACGTGCAGGCGCATCGGATGCCTCCCACCGCTCGACGGCCGGGACGCGGGGTGATCCGCGCCGCGGGTACGGTATCCGGCCGCGCCGGGCGGGTCCACGCACGGGCGGCCGGCCGCACCGTGCGGTACGGCCGGGCGCCCTTCACGGCGCGGTCAGGCACGGCCCTGGTCGTGCGGCACGGTGACGGTCACGGTGCAGCCGATGGGGCGGCCGATCTCGTCGTGGCCCGCGTACGTCAGGGTGTAGACCCTGTCCCCCCCCGGCGCCGTCGCGTTCCGCCCGTAGCCGCCCGCTGGTGTCGGGCGTGCCGACGGTGAAGTCGCCGACGTCCGCGGCGTCGCCGCCGGTCACCGCCGTCAGGTTGAGCGCGTGCGGGCCGAGGACCCCGTCACGCAGGTCCGCCGTCACGGTCACGTCGACCATCTGGTGGTTCGGCGGCCACAGCACCGGCCGGTCCACCACGCAGTCCACCTCGCGGGTGGGCACCGGTTGGTCCAGGGTGGCGACGGCGTGGCCGATCGTCGCGGTGAGTCGCCCGCCGGCCTCGTAGTACATGTGCACGGTGCGGCCGTCGAAGTAGAACGTCGGCGCGGCCGAGCGCCCCAGGTCGGGCGCGGCGACCATCGAGTCGTGCACGACGCCGAGGTGGACCTCCCGGTCGAAGTCGTCGCCGACGTCCACGGCGTGCATGTTGCCGTCGGCCGCGTGGAAGATCACCAGGTTGCGGCCGTTCCAGCGCAGGAAGAACGGGCCGGAGGCGTTCGGGCCCTGGATGCCGCGCGGGGTCACGATCGGGTCGGGCTGGATCGCCCAGGTCCGCGCGTCCGGGGAGACCGCCCAGCGGATCCGCCGGGACACCGGCCCCGTCGGCCCGGGCGGCGCGGCGGTCGGGTTGTCCATGAAGAGCATCAGGTACCGGCTGCCCAGGCGCGGCACGGCGTGCTCGAACACCCGGGCGTAGGAGGTCTCCCCGCCGGTGCTGTCGTCGCGGCTGATCGCCGTCCCGCCGTAGCTGAAGTGGATGCCGTCCTCGGAGGTGGCGTACCGGGTGATCGAGTTCTCGCCGTGGAAGTAGAGGAACAGCTTGCGCTCCCCCTCGACCCAGATCGCATGCGGGGAGGAGACGTGGCTGACCGTCGAGTAGTGCGGCAGCCAGGTGTTGGCGATCAGCGGGTTGGCCCGGTACTCGGTCCACGGGCCGTCGATCGAGTCCGCGTACGCCAGGGCGATCCCGCCGGGCCGCTCGTGGGGGGCGTAGTACAGGTAGTAGGTGCCCAGCGGGTTGGGGAAGTAGTCGGCGGCCCGGATGACGCTCGGGAAGATGAACTCGTTGGTCGGGTTGTAGGTCAGGTCGCTCTTGTCGAACGCGGTGCCCGCGTAGGTGAAGCGCGGGAAGTCCAGGGCCGGGTCGGCGGCGGCCGGAGCGACACCGGCCACGGTGGCGACCAGCATGCCCGCGCTGGCTGCCGCCACGGCGGCGCGAGCGGGCACTCGGACGGGTGCTTTCGTCATCGCTGTTCCTGCTCTGTCGGGGGAAGGTGGGGGCTGCCCCGGCCGCTCTGGCGAACTGCCGGCGCGCGGGGCCGTCGACGGACGGGTCAGGGGTGCGGACGGTTTCCCGCACCGGTGACGACTGTGGACGTCGCGCGACAGGCCGCAGGGCGGCACGATGTCACGCTGGGTGAGACAACAAGCTGACCGCAGCGGCGAAGTGGACCACCCGGTCGATTGCTAATACGTATTACCATCTATACATCTCGCATGCTGCTTGACCCGAAAGGGTCTTGTCAAGAGCTCGGCCGCCGCCCGGCGCGATGCCCCCACCGCCCCGCTGGAGGCTCGGCCGCCGCCGGGCCACCGGGTGGCCGGCCCGGAGCTAATCCGCATTACTCCTGCGACTTCATCTCCACGAAATCTCTTCGCCCACCCCTTGACACAAGCGGGGTCGGCCCGCCAGGCTCCTCCCCAACGCCGAGCGCTAATACGCATTAGCCGCACCGGAAGGACCAGTCGTGCCCTCTACCCCCCGACGCGTCACACAGCGTGACATCGCGCGATTGGCCGGCGTCAGTCAGGCGACCGTGTCGCTGGTGCTCAACAACCGGGCCGACGCCGACGTGCGCATCGCGCCCGAGACCCGCGACCGCGTGCTGCGGACCATCGCCGAGACCGGCTACGCCGCCGACCCCGTGGCCCGCCGGCTCGCCGCCCGGTTCAACCGGATCATCGGCGTGTTCACCTACGAGCCCGCCTTCCCCAGCGGCAGCCGTGACTTCTTCCACCCCTTCCTGCTGGGCATCGAGGAGTACGCGGAACGGGCCGGCTGCGACCTGCTGCTGTTCACCAGCGCCCCGGTGGTCGACGGCCGGCGACGCATCTTCCACCAGGACAACCGGCTCCGCCTGGCCGACGGGTGCATCCTGCTCGGCCGGGAGATCGACGCCGCCGAGCTGCACCGGCTCAACCGCGACGGCTTCCCGTACGTCGCCGTCGGGCGCCGCGACGACGCCGGCGGACCGGTGCCGTACGTCGGCGCCGACTACGCCACGGCGGTGGGCGAGCTGGTCGCCCTGGCCCTCGCCCGCGGCCACCGGCGCCTGGCCTACCTGAACACGGACCTGACCGCGGAGTCCTCGGCGGACCGGCGGCGCGGGTTCGTCGCGGCCGCGACGGCCGCCGAGAGCGCCCGCCACCTGACGGCCGTCGCCGGCGACGCGGAGGCGATCCTCGACGACCTGCTGGCCGACCGGACCACCGTCGCGTTCATCGAGGACTTCGCCACCGCCGTGGCGCTGGAGCAGGCCGCCCGGCGGCGGGGCCTGAGCGTCCCGGCCGACCTGTCGATCCTGACCCTCGGCGACCCGACGGTCCCGGTTCCCACCGACCTGGCCTTCACCGGGTTCCGCATCCCCCGCGAGGAGATGGGCCGGCAGTCCGTCGAGGTGCTGGCCGGCGTCATCGACGGCAGCGCCGTCGGCGTCCAGCAGCGGCTCCTGCCCTGCGAACTCGTCGAGGGCGACACCCTCGGCACCCCCTGATCGGCGGTCCACCGCAGCTCGGCGGTGACCGTGCAACCGGAAGGAAGCAAGTGGTACAGATGCGTGCGGACGTCCTCGTCGTCGGGGGCGGGCTGGGCGGGGTGGCGGCGGCGCTCGCCGCGGCCCGGGCCGGCCGGTCGGTCATCCTGACCGAGGAGTTCGACTGGCTCGGCGGGCAGCTCACCAGCCAGGCCGTCCCGCCGGACGAGCACTCCTGGATCGAACAGTTCGGCGCCACCGCGAGCTACCGGGCCCTGCGCACCGGGATCCGCGACTACTACCGCCGGCACTACCCGCTCACCGAACGGTCCCGGGCCTGGAGCGACCTGAACCCGGGAGCCGGCTGGGTGAGCCGGGTCTGCCACGAGCCCCGGGTGGCCGTCGCCGTCATCGAGCAGATGCTGGCGCCGTTCCTCGGCTCCGGGCGGCTGAGGGTGCTCCAGCCGTACCGGCCGGTGGCCGCGCAGACCGACGGGGACCGGGTGGTCGGGGTGACCGTGGCACACCGCGACCGGGACGAGCGGATCGACCTCGTCGCCCCGTACGTGCTGGACGCGACGGAGACCGGCGAGCTGCTGCCGCTGACCGGCACCGAGTACGTCACCGGCTTCGAGTCGCAGGCCGACACCGGCGAGCCCAGCGCCCCGGCCGAGGCGCAGCCGATGAACATGCAGGCCGTCTCCGTCTGCTTCGCCCTCGACCACGTCGACGGCGACCACACCATCGAGCGGCCGGCGAACTACGACTTCTGGCGCGACTACAAGCCCGACTTCTGGGGCGACCGGCTGCTGTCCTGGCGCTCGCCGCACCCGCGCACCCTGGAGATCGTCGAGCGCAGCTTCACCCCCAACCCGGACGACGACCCGCTGGCCGTCAACGCCGACCAGCGGCTCAACCCCGGCGACGGCAACCTCTGGACGTTCCGGCGCATCGCCGCCCGGCGCAACTTCACCGACGGCGCGTACGACAGCGACATCACGCTGGTGAACTGGCCGATGATCGACTACTTCGAGGGCCCCGTCATCGACGTGCCGAACGCGTCGTGGCACCTGAGCAAGGCCCGCGAGCTGTCGTACTCGGTGCTCTACTGGATGCAGACCGAGGCGCCCCGGCCGGACGGCGGGACCGGCTTCCCCGGCCTGCGTCTGCGCGGCGACGTGACCGGCAGCCGCGACGGGCTGGCGCAGGCGCCCTACATCCGGGAGTCGCGCCGCATCCGCGCCGAGTACACGGTGGTCGAGCAGGACCTGTCGCTGGCCGTACGCGGCGAGCACGGCGCGGTCGCCTACCCGGACGCGATCGGCGTCGGGATGTACCGCATCGACCTGCACCCCTCCACCGGCGGCGACAACTACATCGACGTCGGGTCGTGCCCGTTCGAGATCCCGCTGGGCGCGCTGATCCCGCAGCGGGTCGAGAACCTGCTCCCGGCCGGCAAGAACATCGGCACCACCCACATCACCAACGGCAGCTACCGGCTGCACCCGGTCGAGTGGAACGTCGGCGAGGTCGCCGGCCTGCTCGCCGACTTCTGTCTGGCGCGGGGCGAGTCCCCGCGCGCGGTCCGCGGCACCCCCCGCCTGCTGGCCGACTTCCAGGACCGCCTCACGGCGGCTGGCGTGGAACTGCGCTGGCCCCAGGTCGCGGGCTACTGAACACCCCCGTTGAGGAGAAGATCATGAGATTGGGAAAGGCTGTGCGCGGTGTCGCGGCGACACTGGCCGGCGTCCTCGCCCTGACCGCCTGCGGCGGCGGTGACGAGGCCGGGGACAAGGGTCCGGCCAGTCTGCGGATGACCGTCTGGTCGGCCAACGAGGCGCACCTCAAGCTGTTCAACGAGATCGCCGACGAGTACCGCAAGAGCCACCCGGACGTCGCGGCGATCACGTTCGACCCGCTGCCGTTCGAGAACTACACCACGACGCTGACCACCCAGATCGCCGGCGGCAACGCGCCCGACCTGGCCTGGGTCTTCGAGAACTCGGCGCCCGACTTCGTCGCCTCCGGCGCGCTGCTGCCGCTGGACGACAAGCTCAAGAAGACCGAGGGCTACCAGTACGACGACATCTCCCCCGCCACGCTCAAGCTCTGGCAGAACGGGGGCAAGCTGTACGCGTACCCGTTCTCCACCTCGCCGTTCGGGGTCTTCGTCAACACCGACCTGCTCAAGAAGGCCGGGCAGAAGACCCCGGCCGAGCTGATCGCGGCCGGGCAGTGGAACTGGGACACGGCGCTGACCGTCGCCGGCGCCACCGCGGGCGCGACCGGCAAGGCCGGCCTGGTGATCCGCGACTTCGACTACAAGGGCTGGGACAACCTGTCGACCGTCTGGACGGGTTGGGGCGCCCAGGCGTGGAGCGAGGACGGCAAGTCCTGCGGCTTCGCCGCCCCGGAGATGGTCGAGGCGATGACCACCCTGCACAAGGCGATCTTCACCGGCAAGGCGCTGCCCGGCCCGGGTACGACCGCCGATTTCTTCGCCGGTGACGCCGCCATGACGGTCACCCAGATCTCCCGCGCCTCGCTGCTGAAGCCGGACGGCTTCGGCTGGGACCTGGTGCCGCTGCCGGCCGGGCCGAAGGGCAGCTACTCGGTCGTCGGCCAGGCCGGCGTCGGCGTGATGAAGAAGAGCAAGAACGCCGATGCGGCGGCGGACTTCCTCGCCTTCCTGACGAACCCCACCAACTCGGCCAAGCTGGCCCAGTTCTTCCCGCCGCCGCGCCAGTCGCAGCTCACCGCGGAGACGCTGGCCAAGTCGAACCCGACGCTGAAGCCCGAGCAGTTGCAGAAGGTCGTCATCGACGGCATCACCAACGGCGTGGTCAAGCCCAGCCACGCCGGGCAGGCCGAGCTGAGCCAGCAGGTGCGCGCCGGGCTCGACCCGCTCTGGAAGGCGGACGCGGACGTCAAGGCCGTCCTCGACGGCGTCTGCACCAAGATCCAGCCGCTGCTGGCGAAGTAGGGCACCTGACCATGTCCCAGACGGACACGACGGTGGGCGGGGTCGAGGCCCCGCCCACCCGGGACCGGTCGCGGCCGTACTGGACCAGCCGCCGCCGCGACCAGCTCACCGGTTACCTGTTCATCGCTCCCCAACTGCTCGGCAGCGCCGTCTTCGTGATCCTGCCGCTGATCCTGGTGGTCTGGTACAGCCTGCACGAGTGGAACGTGCTGGCCGGCACGTTCGACTTCGTCGGCACCGAGAACTACGCGGCCCTCGCCGAGGACACCAACCTGGGCTCGGTGCTGCGGGCCACCGGCCTGTTCTCGGTCGGGCTCGTGGTGTTCAACCTCGGCCTGGCCCTGCTGCTGGCCGTCCTGCTCAACCAGAAGCTGCGCGGGACGATCCTGTTCCGCACCCTGTTCTTCTCCCCCGTGGTCGTCTCGCTGGTCGCCTGGACCATCGTGTGGGGGTTCCTGTTGCAGGACAACGGCGGCGTGAACGGCCTGCTCGACACGATCGGCGTGGACGGGCCGAACTGGCTGCGTGGTGAGGGCACCGCCATGTTCTCGGTCGTGGTGGTGCAGGTGTTCAAGAACGTCGGCCTCAACATGGTGCTCTTCCTGGCCGCGCTCCAGGGGGTGCCGGCCGAGCTGTACGAGGCCGCCGAGGTCGACGGGGCGAGCCGGCTGCGCCAGTTCTGGCGGATCACCGTACCGATGATCAGCCCGACGATCCTGCTCACGTCGATCATCACGGTGGTCGGCTCGTTGCAGGTCTTCGCGCAGATCGCCGTACTCACCCAGGGCGGCCCGGGCACCTCGACCACGGTGCTCGTCTACTACCTCTACCAGCAGGCGTTCCAGTTCCATCACTTCGGTTACGGCGCCACCCTGTCGATCGTCCTGTTCGTCATCGTGCTCGCGCTCACCGTGCTCCAGTGGCAGATGCGGAAGAGGTGGGTCCACCATGAGTCGTGAGCTGTCGCGCCGGACCAAGCTGCTGCTCTACGGGGTGTTGATGGTCCTGGCGGTCCCGTTCGTCTTCCCGACCTGGTGGATGGTCACCTCGTCGCTGAAGCCGGTGTCGGACATCTTCGCCTTCCCGCCGAAGCTGCTGCCGGTCGACGCGGAGCTGGACGCGTACCGGCGGGTGTTCGAGTTGCAGCCGTTCGGCCAGCAGTACCTGAACAGCCTCTACATCGCGCTGGTGGTCACCGTCGGTACCCTGGCGGTGGCGGCGTTGGCCGGGTACGCCTTCGCGCGGATCCGCTTCCGCGGCCAGAACGTGCTCTTCCTGGTGATCCTCGCCGGCCTGCTCATCCCGAGCGAGGTGACGATCGTGCCGCTGTTCCAGATGTTCTTCAAGCTGGGCCTGGTCGACACCCACTGGCCGCTGATCCTGGTGCCGATCCTCGGGGCGCCGAGCGTGCTGGCGACCTTCATCATGCGGCAGTTCTTCATCAGCCTCCCCGGCGAGCTGGAGGAGGCGGCCCGGGTGGACGGGCTGGGCCGGTTCGCCACCTTCTGGAAGATCGCCCTGCCGCTGTCGCGGCCCGCGCTGGGCGCGGTCGCCATCTTCACCTTCCTGCACAGCTGGAACCTCTACCTGGAACCGATCGTGTTCCTCTCCTCGCCGGAGAAGTTCACCCTGCCGCAGGCGCTCACCCAGTTCGTCGACGCCTACGGCGGCCCGATGTGGAACGTCCAGCTCGCCGCGGCGTCGATGACCGCCCTGCCGGTCCTGGTGGTCTTCGTCATCGCGCAGAAGCAGTTCGTCGAGGGCCTGGCGCACACCGGGCTCAAGGGATGACGGTGCCGACCGCCCGGGTGGGCGTCGACATCGGCGGCACCAAGACGGCGGCGGCGCTGGTCGGTGCCGACGGCGAGGTGCTGGGGCGTCGCCTGGCACCCACCCCGGCCGGGTCGGGGCCGGCGGCCGTGCTGGACACCGCCGCGCGGCTCGCCCGGGAACTACTCGATCCGGGCGACGCCGGCCCGGTCGGCGTGGGCACCGCCGGCACGGTCGAGCCGGGCACCGGCACCATCCGGTACGCCACCGACAGCCTGCCCGGGTGGTCCGGTACGCCGGTCGCCGACGAGCTGGCCGCGCGGCTGGCCCGACCGGTCCGGGTCACCAACGACGTGAACGCCGCCGGGCTCGGCGAGAGCTGGGTGGGCGCCGCCCGGGGCCGGCGGGAGCTGCTGCTGGTCGCGGTCGGTACCGGCCTGGGCGGCGCGCTGCTGCGGGACGGTCGGATCTCCACCGGCGCCCGGGGCGGCGCCGGCGAGGTGGGGCACCTGCCGGCTCCCGGCGCCGAGCGGCTGCGCTGCGGCTGCGGCCGGTACGGGCACCTGGAGGGCATCGCCTCGGGCACGGGACTCGCCGCCGCGTACGCCCTTCAGACCGGCGTGCGGATCAGCGGACGGGACGTGGCCGAGCGGGCGGCGGCCGGCGAGCCCGTCGCCCGCGAGGTGGTGGAGCGCGCCGCGACGGCGCTCGGCCGGGCGCTCGCGGGGCTGGTCGCCCTGCTCGACCCGCAGGCCGTGGTGCTCGCCGGCGGGGCGGCCGACGCCCTGCTGCCCGCGGCCCGCGCCGCCTTCACCGCCGAGCTGCCCACGGCCTGGACGGACGTGCCCCTGCTCCCCGCGGCGCTCGGCGCCGACGCGGTCGTCGTGGGCGCCGCCCGGCTGGCCGGCCAGCCTGGCCACGACGGGCAGGCGGACGGCATCCCGGCCGTGCCCACCGATGAGAGGACGAGAGCGTGAACGTGTTCGACGAGCTGGTCGGCGGCCTCGTGGTCTCCTGCCAGCCGCTGCTCGACGACCCCGACGACCCGATGCGCGACGCGTACGTGCAGGCCCGGGTGGCCGCGGCGGTGGTACGCGGCGGTGCGGTGGCCGTGCGGGCCAACGGCACCGCCGACGTCCGGGCGATCCGCGCCGCCGTCGACGTGCCCGTCATCGGGCTGCACAAGCAGGGCGTCGACGGGGTGTTCATCACCCCGACGGCGGCGCACGCGCTCGACGTCGCCGCGGCCGGCGCCCACATCGTCGCCGTGGACGCCACCGACCGTCCCCGCCCGGACGGTCGCACCTTCGCCGACACGGTCCGGGCGCTGCGGGAACGGACCGACGCGCTGGTGCTCGCCGACGTCTCCACCGTCGAGGAGGGCGTGGCCGCCGTGCGGGCCGGCGCGGACGCCGTCGCGACGACCCTCGCCGGCTACACCCCGGCCAGCCCACCGACCGACGGGCCGGACCTGACGCTGCTGGCCCGCCTCGCCAATGTGCTGACGGTGCCGGTGATCGCCGAGGGGCGCTACCGCAGCGCCGAGCAGATCGGAGCGGCGTTCGCAGCCGGTGCCCACGCGGTGGTGATGGGCAACGCCGTCACCTCGCCGCTGTGGATCACCCGCCGCCTGGTGCCCGCCACTCCGGCCGGCGCCCGGCTCACCTGACGCGGAACGTCCAGGCTTAGGGCGTGTGTCGCCCGCGACGGGCGGTCGGTCAGTGCGTCGGGGGGCAGCAGACGGTCAGCGCCCCGGGCACCACCCGCACCTTGAGCCTGGTGGTCTCCCCGCGCGCGCCGCCGTCCAGCTCGTACGTGCGCGGGGCGGCGAGCCGGACCTTGATCCTGCGGCCCCGGGTGATCCGTACGAACGGCGACTCCTCCGAGCGGCCGGCGGCCATCCGGCCCAGGGTGCGCGCCCAGTCCACCGCGCCGTCGGCGGTGGACACGCCGATCTCCAGGCAGCCGTCGTCGGGGCGGGCGTCGTCGAACGCCGGGATGCCGCCGGTGATCGTGCCGACGTTGCCGAACAGCACGCAGCTCGCGTCGCCGTCGAACCACCGGGTGCCGTCGACCGTGATCCGGGTGCGCACCAGTTCACCGCGGACGTGCCGCAGCCCCGTCCACATGTAGGCGAGGCGACCGAGCCGGCCCTTGAGCTTGCGGTCGGCCTCCCGGATGAGGTCGCCGTCGAAGCCCGCGCCGGCCATCACGGCGAAGTGCTCGCCGTTGATCCTGCCCAGGTCGAGGGCGCGGCGGCGGCCGTGCAGGCCGATGCGGACGGCCTCGGGCAGGTCCTCCGGGACGCCCAGGTTGGCGGCGAAGAGGTTGGCGGTGCCGGCGGGCACGATGGCCATGGCGGCGCCGGAGCCGGCGAGGGCGTCGGCGCAGCGCTGCACCATGCCGTCGCCGCCCCACACGAAGACCAGCTCGGCACCCTTCTTGAGTGCCTTGCGGACCTTCTTCGGCGCCTTGCGGCTCTTCGGCACCTCGTACCAGATCAGGTGCTCGACCCCCGCGCCGGCCAGCTCCGCGCGCAGCTCGTCGAGGCCGCCGCCCAGGGTCTTCTTCCGGTGGGCGACGACCGCGACCGTGCCCCCCGGGGCCGCGGTCACCGGTCCGTCGCCCGCCGTGCTGCTCGTGCTCATGACCGCCGGGAGTACCCGGCCGGCGAGGTTTCCACGCCCGCCCGCCCGCCGGTCGGTGCGGTGCCGCCTCGTCGGCCGCGAGGTCTCCGGCATCCGGGGCCTTCCTGGTCGGAGGACCCGGACACCGGAGACCGCGGCGTGCGGCGGTCACCGCCACGCGGCACCCGGCGCCGGAGATCCGCCTAGAGGGTACGGGCGAGACGGTCGGCGAGGATGCGGGTGAACCGGGACGGGTCGGTCAGCTCCCCGCCCTCGGCGAGCAGCGCGAGACCGTACAGCAGCTCGGCGGTCTCCTTCAGCGACTCGTCGGTGCCCCCCTGCTCGTGCGCCTTGCGCAGGCCGGTGACCAGCGGGTGCCCGGGGTTGAGCTCCAGGATCCGCTTGACGGCCGGCACCTCGTGCCCCATCGCCCGGTACATCTTCTCCAGCGTCGGGGTGATGTCGTGGGCGTCGCCGACGACGCAGGCGGGCGAGGTGGTCAGCCGGGAGGAGAGGCGGACCTCCTTGACGGAGTCGGCGAGGGTCGTGCCCATCCAGGTGAGCAGGTCGGCGAAGTCCTTGCGCTGCTGCTCGCGCTCGGCCTCGGCCTCCTTCTTCTCCTCCTCGGTGTCGAGGTCCACCTGCCCCTTGGCGATGGAGCGCAGCGTCCTGCCGTCGTACTGGCCGACGCGCTCGATCCACACCTCGTCCACGGGGTCGGTGAGCAGCAGCACCTCGTAGCCCTTGGCGCGGAACGCCTCCATGTGCGGCGAGTTCTCGATCATCGTGCGCGAGTCGCCGGTGGCGTAGTAGATGTCGCTCTGCCCGTCCTTCATCCGACCGACGTAGCCGGCGAGGTCGGTGGGCTCGGCCGGGTCGTGGGTGGAGGCGACCGAGAGGATCTCCAGGAGGGTGTCCCGGTTCTCCGTGTCGTCGATCAGGCCCTCCTTGACGGCGGCCCCGAACTCGGTCCAGAAGGTGCGGTAGCGCTCGGCGTGGTTGGCCTTCATGTCCTTGACCGTGGTCAGGATCTTCTTGACCAGGCGGCGACGGACGACCTGGATCTGCCGGTCCTGCTGGAGGATCTCCCGGGAGATGTTCAGCGACAGGTCGTGCGCGTCCACGACGCCCTTGACGAAGCGCAGGTAGTTGGGCATGAGCGCTTCGCAGTCGTCCATGATGAAGACGCGCTTGACGTAGAGCTGCACGCCACGGCGGCCCTGCGGGGCGAACAGGTCCAGCGGCGCGTGCGACGGGATGAACAGCAGGGCCTCGTACTCGAAGGTGCCCTCGCCCCTCATGTGCACGATGTCCAGCGGGTCCGCCCAGTCGTGGCTGACGTGCTTGTAGAACTCCTTGTACTCGGCCTCGTCGACCTCGTCGCGGGAGCGGGCCCAGAGCGCCTTCATCGAGTTGAGCGTCTGGGTCTCGGTGCCGGTCTCGTCGCCCTCGCCGGGACGCTCGACGGTCATCCGGATCGGCCAGGCGATGAAGTCCGAGTAGCGCTTGACGATCTCGCGGATCGTCCATTCGGCGGTGTAGTCGTGCAGGTTGTCCTCGTCGTCGGCCGGCTTGAGGTGCAGGGTCACCGAGGTGCCCTGCGGCGCCTGCTCGACCGGCTCGACGGAGTACGTGCCCTCGCCGGCCGACTCCCAGCGGGTGCCGCCGCTCTCCCCCGCCCGGCGGGTCACCAGCTCCACCCGGTCGGCGACCATGAACGCCGCGTAGAAGCCGACGCCGAACTGGCCGATCAGCTCCTGCCGCGCCCCGGCGTCGGAGGACTCGCGCAGCTTGCGCAGCAGCTCGGCCGTACCCGACTTGGCGATCGTGCCGATCACCTGCACGACCTCGTCGCGGGACATGCCGATGCCGTTGTCCCGGACGGTCAGCGTACGCGCCGCCTTGTCGACCTCGATCTCGATGTGCAGGTCGGAGGTGTCGACCTCCAGATCCTTGTCGACCATCGACGCCAGGCGCAGCTTGTCCAGCGCGTCCGAGGCGTTCGAGATCAGTTCACGCAGGAAGACGTCCTTGTTCGAATAGATCGAGTGGACCATCAGCTGGAGCAGCTGACGCGCCTCGGCCTGGAACTCCAACGTCTCGGCCCGGTTGCTCACACCGTGTCCTTTCATCCTCGAAAGCCCACCGAAGGTTCGCGGAAAGGATACGAGCCGTCGCCGACGGCGGGACGACGGGACCGCGCGGCGCCAGGCGGCGCGTTGCCCCGGCGTCCTACCGTCGGGGACGGCGTCGACGGGGCCGCCGGGACGAGCCGAGGGCTGGTGTGACCGCCACGGTGGGCGGTCAGTACGGTAGGGATGTGTCTCTATGGGTGGCCGCGATGTGGGGACTGGTCGGCAGCGCGGTGGCCGAGGCGCTGAACCTCTCCGGAATGATGCGCCCGACCAGCGAGTCCGCAGGACGGTGGCAGTGGCCGTGGCGGGACCGGCGGGACGCCCCGATCGTCGTGTTCGCGGTGCTGCTCAGGACCGTGGCCGGCACCGGCCTCGCCGCGGCGGCCGGTGCGGGTGGGCTGGCCACCACCGCCTTCGCCAGCTTCACCTTCGGGGTCGCGGCGCCGCTGGTGATCGCCAAGATGTTCGACCAGGTCCGGGTGGCGGACCGACCGGCCGACACGGGTCGAGGCGGCACGGGCGACACGGGCGGCGAGCACGATGACGCCGCGTGAGAGCCTGCTGGCCCGTTTCGTCTCCGCGCTGGCCGCCCGCCCGGCCACCACCGTCACGGCGGTTCCCGTACCGGCCCGGACGAGGCTCGCCGCCGCGCTGGCCGCGCGTCCCGTGACCCCCGCCGCCCGCACCGTCGACCCGCTCCCCGGCCCCGGGACCGGTGACGACGGCGACGGGAAGTTGACCCACCGGGTCAGGGCGGTGCTCGCCGGCCTCCTGGGCGTCACCACCGACCAGTTGCGGGTCGACGCCGACGGCGACGTCGGCATCCGCGCCGGCTCCGCCATGATCTTCGTACGGGCGCAGGACGACCCGCCACTGGTCGACGTGTTCTCCCCGCTGCTCACGGGGGTGGACCCGACCGAGTCGCTGTACCGACGCCTCTCCGACCTGACCAACGGGCTCGTGATCGGTCGGGTGTACTGCACCGGGGACACCGTCTGGGCGTCCATCCCCGTCTTCGGGCAGGACTTCGCGCCCACCCACCTGCTGCTGGCCCTGCGCGCCATGATCGCGCTCGCGGACGACCTCGACGACCAGCTCCGGCGCGAATTCGGCGGCAGCCGCTTCTTCGGCCCCGAGTCCGCCGGCCTGGTGGCGGTGCCCGACCCGACCGGCTACCTGCGCGACCTCGACCGGGCCGGCGCGGACGGGGCGGGCAGCATCCTTGTCGACCTGCTGGCCGACCGGGGACGCACGGAGGAGCTGCGCGTACGCGCCGAGCACGGCGACTGGCACGCCGCCGCCCGGCTCGCCACGCTGCGCGCCGAGCAGGGCCGCACCGACGAGGCGGAACGGTACTGGCGGATCGCCGCCGAGCAGGGTGATCCCCGCGCCCGCGACGAACTGGCGACCCTCCTGGCCGCCGGGGGCCGGCACGAGGAGGCGGTCGCCCTGCTGCGGCAGGCTGTCGACGGCGGCGGGTGGCGGCACCTTCCGCTGCTGCTGACGCTGCTCACCGAACGCGGCCGGGTCGACGAGGCGGTCGAGTTGTTGCGTCGTCGGGCGGCCGATCGCGACTGACCGGCGTCGGCTCCGACGGTTCGCCGAATCCGCTACCGGCAGGTGTGGAAACGCGGGCGCCCGGGTACAGAGACGCGCTGGGGTGCCGGCGGGCATGCAGCTCGGGCCGGGTGCCAGGATGTGCGGGTAACGCCAGCAAGGGTCGTCGGGGCCCGGAAGTGAGGGCTGCGATGAGGTGCGACCGAGGGTGACGCGACCCACGGGGGACCTGTTCGCCGACGGCGGTGAGACCGGGCGGCTGATGGCGCGCCTGGACTGGGCGGGCACTCCGCTCGGCCCGGTCGACGGCTGGCCGCAGAGCCTGCGCGCGGCGGTCCGGATGGTCCTCTCCTCCCGCTATCCGATGCTGCTGCTGTGGGGCGAGCGCTTCACCCAGCTCTACAACGACGCGTACTCGGCGCTGATCGGCGACAAGCACCCCGACGCGCTCGGCGGAGACGTCCGGGTCACCCTGGCCGAGGGCTGGGACGTGCTTGCCCCTTTGATCGACGAGGCGATGGCGACCGGGGTCGCCAGCTGGGTACCGGCCCTGCAACTGCTGCTCGACCGGGCCGGCTACCGCGAGGAGGCGTACTTCAGCGTCTCGCACGCCCCCGCCCGCGACGACGAGGGACGCACGGTGGGGGTGCTCACCGTGTGCAGCGAGGTCACCGAGCAGGTCGTCGGCGAGCGCCGGCTGCGCCTGCTGCGCGACCTGTCCGTCGGCGGCGACGGGCGTACCGTTGACGTCGAGAGCACCTGCGTCCGCCTCGCCGAGGCCATCGGCGGGCACCCGCTGGACGTCCCGTTCGCCGCGATCTACCTGCGCGACGGCGCGCTGCTGCGCCGCGCCGCCTGCGTCGGCGGGGAGCCGGTGGCCGCCGCCCTGCCCGCCACGCTGTCCACGGGTCAGGAGCACGGGTGGGGGCTGGCGGCCGCCGCCGGCGGCACGACGACCGAGGTGGCCGGCGTCGAGCGGTGGCTCACCCTGCCCGCCGGGCCGTGGGGCGACCCGGTCCGTACCGCCCTCGCCCTGCCGCTGCCCTCCGCCGAGGCGGGCCAGCCGCTCGGGGTGCTGCTGGTCGGGGTCAGCCCCAGCCGGGGGCTGGACGAGGCGTACCGGTCGTTCCACGCGCTGCTCGCCCAGCAGGTGGCCGTCGCCGTGCGCAACTCCCAGGCGTACGAGGAGGAGCGCCGGCGGGCCGAGACGCTCGCCGAGCTGGACCGGGTCAAGACCAGCTTCTTCACCAACGTCAGCCACGAGTTCCGCACCCCGCTGACGCTGATGCTCGGCCCGCTGGCCGACGCCCTCAACGACAACGAGCACCCCCTGCCGACGGCGCAGCGGGAGCGGGTCGACACCGCCTGGCGCAACGCCACGCGGCTGCTCACCCTGGTCAACAGTCTGCTCACCTTCTCCAGCCTGGAGGCCGGGCAGGCACACAGCCAGGCCCGCGAAGTCGACCTGGCCGGGCTGACCGCCGAGCTGTCGAGCGTCTTCCGGGCGGCCGTCGAACGCGCCGGGCTGCGCCTGGAGGTCGACTGTCCGCCGCTGCCGCGCCCGGTCTGCGTCGACCCGGTCAACTGGGAACGCATCGTCACCAACCTGCTGTCCAACGCCCTGAAGTACACCTTCGTCGGCCGGATCCGGGTCGCCCTCGCCGCCGACGACGAGGAGATCCGGCTGACCGTCGCCGACACGGGCATCGGCATCGCCGAGGAGGACCTGCCCCGGCTCTTCGAACGCTTCCACCGCGTGCAGGGCGCCCGGTCGCGCAGCCACGAGGGCACCGGCATCGGACTCGCCCTGGTCCGGGAATTGGCCCGCCTGGAGGGCGGCGACGTGCGGGTGGAGAGCCGCATCGGGACGGGCACGACGTTCACCGTGGCGCTGCCCTGGTCCGCCGCGGGGCGTACCGCCGGGCCGGTCGCCGAGGTCGACGGGGTCGGGGGCGCGGCCCGGGCCGCCGCCCAGGAGGCGATCGGCTGGCTGGCCGACCCGGCGCGGGCGGGGGCGTCCGCGCCGGCCGGGCCACCGGTGTCGGCGTACGGTGACGAGGACGCGTCGCGGCACGCGCGGATCCTGGTCGCCGACGACAACGCCGACATGCGCGCGTACCTGGCCCGGTTGCTGGGCGAGCAGGGCTGGCGGGTGCAGACGGTCGGCGACGGGCGGCAGGCACTGGAGGCGATCCGCCGGGAACGGCCCGACCTGGTGCTCACCGACGTGATGATGCCCGAGGTCGACGGCTTCGAACTGGTCCGCCGGCTGCGCCGGCAGGCCGACACCCGGACCCTGCCGGTGGTGGTGCTCTCCGCCCGCGCCGGCGGGGACGCCAGCGTGGAGGGGCTCGACCTGGGCGCCGACGACTACGTCGTCAAGCCCTTCGCCGCGGCCGAGCTGATCGCCCGGATCCGGGCCACCCTGCAGGGCGCCCGTAGCCGGGGAGACCGTCGCGACGACTCGACCCCCGACGCGCGCGGCGGCACCACGGACGCGCACGGCGGCGCCCCGGGACGGCAGGACGTCCCCGCCGGCTCGCCGACCGGGGACGCCGTTGCGACGGAGGTCCCGCCCTCCGCGCCCGACGGCGGAAACGTCGGGTACGCGCACAACGGGGCCCGGCGCCAGGCTCCCGAGCAACCGGCCGCGGTGGACGAGGGCTGGACGTATCCGTCGCAGCCCACGTCGGCAGCCGCGATGCGGCGGGACGTACGCGCCTCGCTGGAGGGGCTGGACGTCGATCCGGACACCGTGGCCGACTTGCTGCTGGCCGCCTCCGAGGCGGTCAACAACGCCGTCGAGCACGCCCAACGCCCGACCCGCCCCGAGGTGCGGGTACGGCTACGGGTGGCCGACGGCACCGTACGGATCACGGTGCGCGACTTCGGCACGTGGCGCGACCGCCGCCCCGCCATGGACCGGGGACGGGGCGCCACGCTGATGAACGCGTACGGCGACGTGCGGCTGATGTCGACCGCCGAGGGCACCACCGTCACCATCGAACGCCGCCTCCCCCCACCCTCCTGACAGTGCTGCTGTGGGAGCGCATGATCGGCACCAGCTCACGCTCTCAGCGCTCATCAGGGGTCTGCCGGCCTCGGCGTGCACGCCGGGCCGGGCACCCGGTGCCCCTTCCCCGCTGCTCCCGCGAGCCTCCACCCGCTCCGCTGCCGTCCACGGCACTCAGCCACGGTGATCAGGACCCCATGGGCGTTATCCGGCTGCTTCAGGGTCCACGGGGTCCTGATCACGATGCGGCCATCGCGCGCTCGCGAGGCTGCGGCCCGGCGGCGGGCGGCGGACAGGCCGGCATAGGTGGATGTGCCGTTCGGGGGTGCTGTACCGGTCTGGGCATGGCGTGCGGTTCGGGCGCGCTGTCCGGTTCGGGGATGGCGTCCGTTCTCTCCGGTTCGCGGGTGGCGCGTCCAGGCGCGCTCGTCCGGTCTGCGGGGGTTTGGGGTGGGGCGGGTCACCGGGTCGGTGGGCATGGGTCGGGGGCCCCGGTCGTTGTATCCATCGTGAGCGCGTGACCCCCGGGAGCCCTTGCGGTGGCCGGGCCGAGGTCGGAATGCCGGCCGGGTCCGCGTCGTTGCATCCCCCCGGGACACGCCCCACCCTCTCGTCGTAGGGCGCACCCCTTTCTGGTTTCGACCCCTTTCCTCACCCGCGGCACCCGTCCCCCCCTTTGGCGTGTGTCCGCGTACCCCCGATCGGAAGGTGCCGACATCATGCGTACCGACATCCTGCGTAAGACCGCCCTGACCGCCGCCGGGCTCGCCTTCACCGGCGGCGCCATCGCCGGCCCCGTCACCACCGCCTACGCCGC
>NZ_JCADBQ010000016.1:0-142156 GCF_059359355.1 Micromonospora sp. ZG13 | reverse complement strand
TTGTAGGCGGTGGATTTCGGGTCGAGGGTGTGCAGGAACCACAGGCGTTGCTGCGCGAACGACAACACCCGACCCGGTGCCGGAGGCCCGCCGTCGCGCGGGACCGGATCCGGCCCCGCTGCGGTGCGGACGTCCTCCTCCGGGGCCGGCGCCGAGGCCAGCTCGGCCCGCAGGCGCTCGGCCATCGCGGCCACGGTCTGCGCCTCGAACACGATCGCCGCCGAGACCGGCAGGCCGAACCGCTCGCGTAGCCGGACGGCGACCATCGTGGCCCGCAGCGAGTGCCCGCCCAGGGCGAAGAAGTTGTCGTCCCGGTTCGGCGACTGGCCGAGCACGTCGGTCCACACCTGCGCCACCCGCCGCTCCAGCTCGTCGCGCGGCGCCTCGCCGACCCGCTCCGCCGGTGCGGGCAGCGCGGCCCGGTCCAGCTTGCCGTGCGGCGTGAGCGGCAGGGCGGCGAGCCGGACCCACGCGGCGGGAACCATCGTGGCCGGCAGGTACCGGGCCGCGTGCTCGGCCAGCGCCGCGTCGTCCGGGCCGGCCTCGGGCACGACGTACCCGACGAGCCGGGGGCCCGCCGTGCCCTGGTGCAGGCCGACGGCGGCGGCCCGCACGTCCGGATGGCGCAGCAGCACGCTCTCGATCTCGCCCAGCTCGATGCGGTGACCGTGCAGCTTCACCTGGTCGTCGACCCGGCCGGCGAAGTGGTAGGTGCCGTCCGGGAGCTGACGCGCCAGGTCACCGGTGCGGTAGAGGCGACTGCCGGGCGGCCCGTACGGGTCGGGCGGGAAGCGTTCGGCGGTCAGGGCGGGACGGTCGTGGTACCCGCGCGCCACGCCCGGCCCGCCGATGAACACCTCACCGAGGCTGCCGGCCGGCACCGGGCGCAGGTCGTCGGCGAGCAGCCGGATGACGGCGCCCGCGGCCGGCAGCCCGAGCGACGGCGGGCCGTCGCCCTCGACCGCCACCTCCCCGGCCATCGCCAGCACGGTGGCCTCGGTCGGCCCGTACAGGTTGACCGTGGTGAACGTGTGCTCGGGCCGGGGACGCGCCAGCAGCTGCTGGCCCCCCGCGCCGAGGATGCGCAGCGCCCATTCGGGCGGCGCCGGCCGGGTCAGCACCTCCTCGGCGAGCGGGGTGGGCAGGGTCGCCGAGGTGATCGCGTGCGCGGTGAGCCAGTCCACCAGCCGGTCGGGATCGACCCGGGTCTCCTCGTCGGGCAGCCAGAGGCTGGCGCCGGCCACCAGTGGCGCCCAGATGTCCCACACCGAGGCGTCGAAGCCGGGCGAGAAGAGGTGCAGGCAGCGGTCGTCGGGACCGAGCCGCTCCGCGTCGGCCCGCCAGCCGGCCAGCCCGCGCAGCGAGCCGTGCTCCACCATGACCCCCTTCGGCAGGCCGGTGGAGCCGGAGGTGTAGATCACGTAGGCGAGGTCGCCCGGGCCGACCGGAACGGCGGGCGGGCCGTCGGGGTACGCGGCGAGCGTGGCCCGGTCGTCGTCGAGCAGGACGACCGGGGTTCCGGGGACCACCAGGTCGGCCCGGACCAGCGACCGTACGGTGACGAGCACCCGCGCCCGGGAGTCGGTGAGCATGTGCCGGACCCGCTGCGGGGGATAGCCGGCGTCGATGGGCAGGTACGCGGCGCCGGCGGTGAGCGCCGCCAGTACGCTGACGATCCCGTCGACCCCGCGCGGCAGCAGGACGGCGACCAGGTCGCCGCGGCGTACCCCCGTGGCCCGCAGGTGGTGGGCCAGCCGGTTGCTGCGGGCGCGCAGCTCCCCGTAGGTGACCAGGGCGTCGTCCGTGCCCAGCGCCGGCGCGTCGTCGGGATGCCGGGCGATCACCTCATGGACGAGGTCCGCGTGGCGTGGCGTGACCTCGGCGGGCGACCGGGCGGGGACGGGGTTCGCTGACCAACCGCTTTCCTTGATCATGATGCGCGGGATGCTGCCAGCGCGGCACGCGCGTCGTCAATGGAATCGGGCCGGGCTAGGGGCTCTCCGGGCCATTGTTGGGGCCGGTCAGGCCTCTCGCGGGAGCTGGTTCGGGCGGGACCCGGCCGGACCCGCCCCGCGGCGGGCCTGGCCGCCGGCAGCCGCCTCGACGGCGGGGCGGCTCACCTAGACAGGCGGTCGACGACCTCGGCGGCGGTGACCACCTCGCCGAGCTGACCCAGCGTCTCCAGGCTCGCCCGGTGCGTCTCGTCGGTCGCGGCGGTGCAGGCGTCGGCGACGACCACCGGCCGGTAGCCGTGGTTGACGGCCTCGAACACGGTGCCGGTGACGGAGAGGTTGGTGGCGACGCCGGTGAACAGGAGGGTGTCCACGCCCCGGCGGCGCAGCACCGTGTCGAGTTCGGTGCCGAAGAAGCCGGTGAGGCGGACGTGGGTGATGACGACGTCGCCGGCCTCCGGCATGAGTTCGTCGACGATCCGGGCCTTCGGCGCGCCTTCGAGGAACGCCTGCCGCTCCCGGACCATCGCGAAGCTGGGCGTGTTGGGGATCAGGTCCGGGTAGCCGGGCCGGTGGGCGACCCGCGTGTAGGTGACGAGCCCGCCGCTGGCCCGTACGGCCGTGGCGACCTGTGCCGCGTACGAGGCGACGCGGTGCCGGGTGACCTGCTCGGCGAAGAACGGGCCGAACACGCCGTCGGGGCTGACGACCTCGTGCTGCCAGTGGACGCCGACGACGGCCGTCCGCATCGGGTCGAGTTCTCGCATCGTCCCTCCCGTCACGGGGCGGAGAGCTGCTGCGGCGTCGGCTGGTAGCCCCGTCCGCCCGCGCCGGCCGGCCCTCTGCCGTACGCGTCGAGGCGCCCCCACCGCCCGGGAATGTCGAGCAGCGCCACGAAGTCGAGACTAGCGGGCAGAGCGGGCCTGATCACAAGGTCTTCGCCGACCGGGTTGAGTCCGAGCATCGTGCGCAGCAGCAGCAGGGTGGCACCGGCGGACCACGCCTGCGGGCTGCACGCGGTCGGGTAGTTGACCGGGTACTTGGTCTCGTCGCGGCGGTAGCCGGCGAAGGCCTCGGGCAGGCGGCCGTCGTAGAAGACCGCCGCGTCGAGGATCCCGGCGGCGATCCGGGCCGCCTCGTCGGCGTACCCGTAGCGGCGCAGCCCCCAGGCGATGAACGAGTTGTCGAACGGCCAGATCGTCCCGACGTGGTAGCCGATCGGGTTGTAGCGGCCCGAGCCCTCGGCCAGCGTACGCACCCCCCAGCCGCTGAACAGCGCGGGCGACATCAGGTGGCGCACCAGGGCGGCGGCCTTCGGCTCGTCGACGATGCCGCTCCACAGCAGGTGGCCGATGTTGGACGACAGGGCGTCGACCTGGCGGCCGTCGCCGTCGAGCGCGAGGGCCATGTACTCGCCGTCGGCGACCCAGAAGTCGTGGTTGAACCGCCGCTTGAGGTCGGCGGCCTCCCGCTCCAGCCGGTCCGCGTACGCCGGGTCGTGCCAGACGGCCCGGGCGAGCCGGGCGGTGCGCATCTTCGCGTCGTACGCGTACCCCTGCAACTCGCAGGTCGCCCTGGGGAAGCCGGGCAGTCGCCCGTCGCGGTACGAGATGCCGTCCCAGGAGTCCTTCCAGCACTGGTTCTCCAGGCCGTTGCGGGTGTTGCGCCGCTGGTAGGAGATGTAGCCGCTGCCCGTCAGGTCGGCGTAGTGGTCGATCCAGTCGACCGCCGCCCGCGCCTGCTGTTCGACTGAGCGGACGAGCTCGACGTCGCCGCTCCAGCGCTCGTACTCGTCGAGCAGCACCAGGAACAGGGGAGTGGCGTCGGCGCTGCCGAAGTACGGGGTGTGCGGCGTCTCCTCGAACACGCTCATCTCCCCGTACCGCATCTCGTGCAGGATCCGGCCGGGCTCCTCCTCCCGGAAGTCGTCGACCCGGCTGCCCTGCCGGAACGCGAGCACCTGAAGCGTGGTGGCGGCGAGGTCGGGCGCGAACGGCAGCGTCTGGAGGCTGGTGAGGATGCTGTCCCGGCCGAACAGGCTCATGAACCAGGGCAGGCCGGCCGCCGGCACGCTGCGGTCCTCGGCGAGGAAGGGGCTGAACCGCAGCGCGGCCAGGTCGATGAGGCTGCGCCGGTACGCGCCGCGCAGCGGCTCCCAGCCGGATTCCAGCCGGGGCGCCTCGGCCAGCCAGTCCTTGAGCCGGCGCTCCTTGTCCTGGCTGCGCGTCGCCCGCGCGGGGATCGTGAGTCGTTCCAGTCCTCGCGGCATCGGCAGGTCCGGCTTGGCGGTCAGCCGCGTCCGCCACTGGCTGTGCGGTTCGAGGTGGACCCTGAGCGTCAGCCCGTCGTCGTCCAGTTCCGCCGGCGTCGCCGCGGAGACGATCGTCTCCCGCCGGAAGCGGTCGCGCTGGTAGCCGAGCACGAGGCAGCCGTCGTCGACGCGCCGGTAGTGCCGGCCCTTCTTCCGCGCCGTCGCGTCCTTGACCTCGAAGACGTCGGCGAAGTCGGCGTCCACCTCGACCCGGAGGGTCACGTCGACCGGCCGGTCCTCGTGGTTGATGACGCACAGCTCCTCGTGCAGGCCGGAGTCGAGCGTGTGTATCCGACGCACCGACAGTGTGCTGTTGACGTAGACGTCCTGGCGGCCCGGGACCAGGTAGAACCGGTTCTCGAAGTAGTGGATGTCGTCGATCGCCAGGGTGCTCAACCGCTCCCCGTCGATGGTCAGCACCCACTTCGACAGCAGGCGCGTGTCGTGGGCGAACAGCCCGAGGGGGGTGTCCGGTGACGGGACGATGTCGCCGGCGCGGTCGCAGACCATGAAGGTCGTGCCGTCCAGGATGCCGACCTGCTCGTCATCCATGGCCACCTCCCCGGCGTCGTGGGTCGGCCGAGGCGGGCGGCGGCGGGAACAGCTTCCGGACGGTCGCGAAGAGCCGAGGGCTGCCCGCCACGGCCGCCTCGCCGCGCAGCACGGTGGTCAGGAAGTAGGCCTCCCCGCTGGCGATCCGGTCGAAGACCTCGCGGTCCGCCTCGACGACCGCGTCCCCGCCGGTGGCCGTGGCCTCCTCGGAGACCCTGATGTCGCCCTTCTCGATGGAGACCAGCCAGTGGTCGGTCCGGCCGTCGCGGCTGATGTCGAAGCGCACGCTGCCCTCGTCGATCGCCCTCAGCCGGCGGTCGTGCCCACGGCGCGCAAGGCCGTGGAAGAAATCCCGGGTGACATCCGCCATCGCGACCCCTCCTCACCGGCCACGATTCCCCGGAAACGCCGCTACCGCCTCACCCACAGAGGGTGAACTTCGCCGAAGCGGACCCACCGGGCCGCGCTCGCTGCCGGCCGGCCCCGCACCGCCCGCCGTGGCGCGTGGGTCGGCCCGGCCGACACCCGCCCCGCCGCCCGGCATCGCCACTAGCCTGGGACCCGATGGATCCCATCCAGGCGACGCTGCTCGTCGCCGCCGGTGTCGCCACGGGTGCCTTCAACGCGGTCGCGGGCGGCGGTTCCCTGATCGCCTTCTCGGCGCTGATCGCCGCCGGCATACCGCCGCTCACCGCCAAGCTGACCAGCACCGTCGCCGTCTTTCCCGGCAACGTGGCGAGCGTCGCCGGAGGGTACCGGGACCTGCCGCCCCGCGGAGACGTCCGGCGCGTCCTGCCCGCGGCGGTCCTCGGCGGCGTCGCGGGCTCGGTGCTGCTGCTGGTGACACCCAACCGCGTCTTCGACGCGATCGTGCCGTTCCTGGTGCTCGCCGCGTCGGCCGTCCTCGGGCTCCAGGACCGGCTGGACGGGCTGGTCCGGCGCTCCGTCCTGCGGCATGGGCGGGAACACCCGGCGGCCCTGCAGGTGTCCGTCGCCCTGGGCGGCGTCTACGGCGGCTACATCGGCGCCGGCTTCGGCATCGTCCTGGTCGCCGGGCTGGCGCTCCTCCAGCACGAACCGCTCACCAGGACGATCGCCCTGAAGAACCTGCTGTCGGCCGTCATCTCGTTCACGGCGGTGGTGCTCTACGTTCTGTTCGGCAACGTCAACTGGGCGGGGGTGGCGATCCTCGCCCCGGCCACGGTCGTCGGCGGCTACGTCGGTGCCCGACTGCTCCGCAGACTCCCCGGCGGCCCGCTCAGGGCGGTGGTCGTCGCGTTCGGGGTGCTCTTCGGGCTGTTCCTGCTGGGGCGCAACGTCCTGTAGACCGCGCTGCCGCGCTCGACCGACGCTGGCGAGATCCGGCCCCGACGACGGGACGGGCCCCTGCCACCCGCTCGGATGACAGGGGCCCGTGCCGCGCCGGTCAGCTCAGCGGGACCTGGCGGGCGAGCGCGGCACCGCCGGCCTCGAAGGCGGCCAGGACGGAGGTGGGCGTGCCACCGGTCGTCGGCACCACGACGGTCACCGGGCGGCCGGAGCGCACCTGCACCGAGCGCTCACCGAGCGACCGGTCGCCGTCCCAGGTGTGCAGGTACACCGTGCCGGCGCGGTCGGCCCGGACGGTCACCTGCACGCCACCGGCCACCTGCCGCTGGTCGGTCAGCCGCAGCGCCCGCTCGGGCAGCCGGGTGACGGCGGCCGGAGCGACGCCGTCCACCGCCGACTGCGCGATGGTCTGCGGGCTGTGCACGCTGCGGGCGGCGGTGTCCGGGAAGACCGGGGCGCTGGGCTGCCGCTGGGCCGGGGTGAGGCCGGGCAGGGTGACCAGGCCGTAGCGGTACGGGTCGGCCCGTACGCCGGTGAAGGTGGACCAGCCCAGCCGGGACTGGGAGCTGAGGTCCTGGGTGTCCGAGTCGTACACCAGCACGTTGAAGCCCATCCGCGCCGGATCGATCGCGTCGGGCAGCACCGCGAACGGGATGCGCGCCTCGATCGTGTAGCCGGTGTACGGCGCGGTGACCTTGCTGACCACGGTCATCCCCGGGGCGGTCGTGGCGCCCGGTCCCTGCCGGTTGTCGGCGTCGCGCTGCCAGCACGGCGGGTCGCCGTTGGCGGGGTCGTCGGTGACCGGGAAGATGCCCGCCTTGAACACGGTGGAGGTGTCCGTCGAGTTCCCCTTCGGGTCGACGATGATCTCCACGCTGTCGGTGCGCCGCTGCCGCTTGCAGTCCTGCGGCACCACCTTCTTGCCGAGCACGTCGTCGGTGACCTGTACGAACACGACGAGCGCGTCCTCGGTATAGGCGATGCGGCCGGTGGCCGAGGCGTCCTGTGGCGTGGTGGCCTGCCCCTCCCAGATGCGGGACAGGTCCAGTTCCTCACCGGGGTACTCGCCGGGGGAGGCCACCCCGTCGACGGCGTGGTCGTGCCCGGCGTGCGGCACCTCGCTGGTCGGCACGATCTCCAGGGCGCCGGTCTCCACGGTGCTGCCCGCGCCGCTGGTGGTGGTGATGGTGATCCCGTAGTCGCCGCCGTCGCCGCCCTCGTTGGCGGTCGGCAGGCTGGCGTCGCTGTTGGTGACGGTGAAGGTGACCGCCCCGGTCGCGCCCGGCGCGAGGGCGGCGTAGCTCTTCGTCGCCGCGTCGGCGGTGAAGCCGGCCGGCAGGCCGAGGGCGACCGTGCCGCTCTGGGCGGTCTCGCCGTGGTTGCGCAGGTCGACCCGGACGGTCCGGCTCTTGCCGGAGCCGATGGTCAGCACCGGCTTGATCAGGGTGTCCAGCTGCGGGTAGCCGCTGTCACCGGCCCAGCTGCGGAACAGCCCCACCTCGGGCAGCGGCTCCAGGGTGCCGCGTACGTCGGCGACCACCCGGACCGCGCGGTCCGTGCGGCCGGTGCCCTGCCCGGTGGTCAGGGACGCGCCGACGAGGTGCTGGGCGTTGGTGTCGGCGCCCGCGGGGACGGTCACGGTGAAGGTGACGGTCCGCTCCTTGCCGGCCGGTACGGCGCCGCGCACCGCGCCGGAGCCGGTGGCCGTCCAGCCCTGCGGCAGCCGCAGGGAGACCCGGGGCGAGGTGAGCGCCCGGTTGCCCGGCGCCCGCACGTGGGCCGTGACCTCGACGCTCTGCCCGGGGGCGAGGTCGAACCGGTCGGCGGTCAGGTAGAGCTCGGTGCCCCGGGGCAGCCCGCCAGCGGCCGGGGGCAGCACCGAGCCGCGCAGGATCGCCTCGGGGGAGGTGTCCGCCGGGTCGTACGGGACGCGGCTGTCGACCAGGGTGTAGAAGTCGCAGCGGATCTTCGCGGGGTCGGTGGGGGCGGAGGCGGTGTTGGCCCAGCCCTGGGTGACGTAGTCCCGGCGGGCGTCGACCTCGACCTCGGCCCAGGTCTTGCCGCCGGCGCTGCGCGCACCCTCCCAGACGCCGAAGACCTGGTCGGTCGGGACGGCCGGCACGAAGCCGGCGGCGCACTGCGGCCCGGTCGACGAGCTGCCGGTGCCGCCGGTACGCAGGAACTTCGCCGCCCGGAAGGGCGTGAGCCCCTCCCTGGTGATCTGCTCGGGGAAGGCCTTCGGGTCGGCGGCGGCGTGGAACGCCTCGGCGGCGAACCGGGCGGCCTGCTGGTGGTTGCCGTGGTTGCCGGGCGTCGGCGACGGGTTCATCGTCATGACGATCTCGGGCCGGGTCTGCCGGATCACCCGGACGATCTGGCCCAGCGTGTCGTCGTGCCCCCAGATCTGCTCGGACAGGGGCGCGGAGGCGGTGTACCAGAAGTCGACGCGGTCGAGGTTGTAGAGGTTCTCCACCCCGGCGCGGCCGATCGCGGTGCGCTCCTCGCGCTCGCGGATGATGCCCAGCGGCGGGCCCTCCTCGAGGCCGACGGCGTTGCCGCCGCCCTCGCCCCGGGTGATGGTGACGACGCCGGCCTTGGCGCCGTGCTTCTCCTTCCACTGGCCGAGGGTGGCGAGGCTGCCGGCCTCGTCGTCGGGGTGCGCGCTGACGAAGAGGACGTCCAGGTCGACGGCGTCGGTCGGCCGGGCGTCGGAGGGGGCGGCGAGGGCCACGGCCGGTGTCCCGGACAGGGCCAGGGCGAGCGCCGTGGGTAGCAGGAACGCCTTGAGACGCATGCAGATCCTTTCGCGTGGAGCGAGGTCCGCGCAGCGGCCGGCGACATCGGACGCACGGGCGTCGACGTGGGGGTCGCGGTCGGACGGTGAGAGGGCGGGCAGGGGCGCCGGGCCCGAGGAGCGCCGGCGTCACCTCAGGTACGCAGCGGCACGGGGGTCCGTACACACTGGAAGGCCTTCGCCCGGTGACGCTAGGGACCGGCGCGGCGGCCCGTCAATGCTTTGCAAGGTCTTTCTTAATTTGCGAAAGAAACTAACTCCCCGCCAGGCGAGAGAATGCCGGCGGTGAGGTCGCCCGACCGTCGACCCCGAGAGGGCGCGAAGTAAGGGCGTTTCTGCTGCTCACGGAGGAGGCCGCAAGGTAACGAGACGGTTTCGTTACTTGACTCGATAGTTCGTTCGCCGTAGGAAGGAAGTGTGACAGACGTGGTGACGCCACCAACGAGCCCGGTGAGCCGGGAGCGGTCGAAGGAGATCAAGCGGTTGTCCGTGATCTCCACCGCCCGCCAGGTGCGGCTGCTCTCGCGCGCCGAGCTGACGGAGCTCACCGGGCTGAGCCCCGCCACGCTCACCCCGCTCGTGCGGGAGCTGATCGCCGAGGGCTACCTCATCGAGCGCGGCCCCGGGACGTCCCGCACGGGGCGGCCCCGGGCGATGCTGGAGTTCAACCCCCGGGCCGAACTGGTCGCCGCCGTCTCCCTGGAACCGTCCCGGATCAGCTGCGAGATCGCCGACAGCGACGGCACGGTGATCGCCCACCGCGCCGTCCGGCTCGCCGGCGACATCGTCGACACCATCTGCCGCTCGGTGCCCGAACTCGCCGGCGACGGCCTGCCGGCGCTGCGCGGGGTGGCCATCGCCGCGCCCGGCGTCTCCACCGGCGGTGCGGTGCGCCTGGCCCCCTCGGTCGGCCTCGTCGAAGGGCGGCCGGTGGGGGAGTCGGTGCAGCGGCACCTCGGGGTGCCGGTGGTGGTGGACAACGACGTGAACCTGATGGCGGCCGGCGAGCACGCCGTCGGCGCCGGCAGCGACGTCGCCGACCTGCTGCTGCTGCACGTGGCCGACGGCATCGGCGCCGGTCTGGTGCTCGACGGGCAGGTCCGCCGGGGCGCCGGCGGGGCCGCCGGCGAGGTCGGCTTCCTGCCGCTGGACCCGACCGACCGCGGCCACGACGGGATCGGCCCGTTCGAGGCCCGCTGGTCGGAGAACGCCATCGCCGAGCGGATGGTGGCGCTGGCCCCCGGGCGGCGGCCGGACTCGCCCGTGGCCGACCTGGTGGCGCTGGCCGCCACCGACGAGCGGGCCGCCGCCTACCTCGACGACGTGCTCGCGGCCTGGTCGCGGCTGATCGTCTCCTGCGTCTGCGTCGTCGATCCCGGGCGGGTGCTGCTCAGCGGCGCCGCCGCCCACCTCGACGACGCCGCCGTGGACCGGCTCCAGGCGCTGGTCACGGCCGCCGCGCCCAGCGCCACCGAGGTACGCCGGGCGGTGCTCGGCGACCGGGCGGTGCTGCACGGGGCGGTCAGCTACGCCCTCTCCGCGGCCGCCGCCGGGATGCCGACCCTGCTGCCGGCCCCTTGACCACACACCACGCACACCGCAGTTCCCCCCACACCCCTCGGAGGTACACCCCATGAGACGTCGACTTCTCCTCGCCGGTGCGCTCGCCACCGTGCTCGCCGCCGGCACCGCCTGCGGTGGCGGCGGTGGTGACGACGCGGCCGGCGGCGCGAGCGCCGAGAAGCTGACCATCTACACGGCCCGCGACAAGAAGGTCTCCACCTACGTCGTCGACCAGTTCACCGCCAAGTACCCGGAGTACAAGGGCAAGGTCGAGATCCTCAACCTGGGCGCGCAGGAGATCCTGGAGCGGGTCCGCGCCGAGAAGGCCAACCCGCAGGCCGACGTCTGGTGGGGCGGCACCCAGCAGGGGCTCTCCGCCGGCGCCGGCGAGGACCTGCTGACGTCCTGGCAGCCGGCGTTCGCCGAGAAGATGGACCCGAAGTACAAGGACGCCGAGGGCCGCTGGTTCGGGGAGATCCTGCTGCCCGAGGTCATCATGTACAACAACAAGGCGCTCACCCCGGAGCAGGCCCCGAAGGACTGGGACGACCTGCTGAAGCCGGAGTGGAAGGACAAGATCATCATCCGCGACGTGGCCGCGTCCGGCACGATGCGGTCGATCTACGCGTCGATGATCATGCGACAGTCCCCGGACGGCAGCAACCCGCAGCCCGGCTACGACTGGCTCAAGAAGCTCGACGCCAACACCGGCGCGTACGCGGCCAACCCGACCGACCTCTACCTGAAGCTCTCCCGCCAGCAGGGCGTGGTCAGTGCCTGGAACCTCCAGGACGTCCTGCTGCAGGCCAACCAGTCGAACATGCCGTTCGGCTACGTGATGCCCGCCTCCGGCGCCCCGGTGCTGGTCGACGGCATCGCCGCGGTCAAGGGCGGCAACACCACCGGCGCCCAGAAGTTCATGGAGTTCCTCTTCGACGACAAGCTGCGCGGCGACCTGGCCAAGGACTACTACCAGATCCCGGCCGTGGACATCGCCGAGAAGCCGGAGTGGCTGGCCCAGCTCGGCCTCAAGCCGCTGGACGTCAACTGGGACGTGATCGGCAAGAACGAGACCGAGTGGATCAACCACTGGAACAGCCAGATCAAGAACAAGGGCTGACCGCCCGGGCGTTTCGGGGGCGGGCCCGTCCCGCCCCCGCGCCCCCACCTGACGACCGACCAGGTCCGGTACCGCACGAAGGAGAGGACCTCATGATCGATGTCACGCTGGAGTCGGTGAGCAAGCGCTTCGCGCGCGGCGGCGACACCGCGGCCGTGGACGACGTCGACATCACCATCGCCGCCGGGGAGTTCTTCACGCTGCTCGGTCCGAGCGGCTGCGGCAAGACCACCACCCTGCGGATGGTGGCGGGGTTCTACTTCCCCACCTCCGGGCGGATCCGGTTCGGCACCGAGGACGTCACGCGCCGGCCGCCGAACAAGCGCGACACCGGCATGGTGTTCCAGAACTACGCGCTCTTCCCGCACATGAGCGTCGCGCAGAACGTCGCGTACGGCCTGAAGATCCGCAAGGTCGGGCGGGTCGAGGCGCGGCGGCGGGTCGAGGAGGCGCTCGGCCAGGTGCACCTCGCCGGCTACGGCGACCGGCGCATCGACGAGCTCTCCGGCGGTCAGCAGCAGCGCGTCGCCCTGGCCCGGGCGCTGGTGATCCGGCCGCGCACCCTGCTGCTCGACGAGCCGCTGTCCAACCTCGACGCCAAGCTGCGCGAGGAGACCCGGGTCGAGATCCGCCGCATCCAGCGCGAGGCCGGCACCACCTCCATCTACGTCACCCACGACCAGGCCGAGGCGATGGCCATGTCGGACCGGATCGCGGTCATGCAGTCCGGTCGGGTGCAGCAGATCGGCGCCCCGCAGGAGATCTACCACCGCCCGGCGACCAGCTTCGTGGCCCGCTTCATCGGCCGCAGCAACGTGCTCACCCTGCCGGTGGTCGCCGCCGACGCGCAGAGCGTCACCGTGGGGCTGCCCGCCGGCGGCGAGATCGCCGCGCCCGCCCCGGCCGACCACGGCCTGCGCCAGGGCGAGACCGCGCTGGTGTCCGTCCGGCCCGAGCACATCGGGCTGACCTCGGCCACCGAGGCGGGCGCGCTGTCCGGCCGGGTCACCGAGGTGGAGTTCACCGGCATGGCGACCAACCTCGTGGTCGACGTGGCCGGCGAGCCCGTGCAGGTCGCCGCCATCGACGTGCCGGCCGGGATCGCCGCCGGTGACCAGGTCGGGCTGCGGCTCAACCGGGAGCGGATGTGGGTGGTGCGCCCGTGAGCACCATCCCCGCCACGCCCAGCCCGGCCACCGTCGCCCCGATCACCGGCGAGCCGACGCCGCGCGGCCCGCGCCGCCGGCTCGCCGACCGCTTCGCCGGCGGCACCGGCTCGCGCTGGTTCCCGTACGTCCTGGTCTTCCCGCTCGCCCTGATCCTCTTCGGGTACGTGGTGCAGCCGATGTTCGCCACCTTCGCCGAGAGCGTCGGCGTGGACGGGGTGGAGAACTACAGCAGCTTCGTCACCGGCGGCGGGGTCGCCCGGTCCTCCCTGGTCACCTCGCTGATCATCTCCGCTGCCAGCGTGCTGCTCTGCGGCATCGTCGGCGTGGCGATGGCCTTCCTGCTCAAGCGCTTCTCGTTCCCCGGCCGCAAGCTGATCGAGGCGATCATCCTGGTGCCGGCGGCGCTGCCGCCGCTGATCGGGGCGATCTCATTCCAGCTGCTCTACAGCGAGACCGGCATCCTGCCGCGCGGCCTCCAGCAGCTCTTCGGCGCCGAGAACCCGGTGCTGCCGTTCAGCGGCATCGCCGGGGTGCTGGTCGTGCACACCTTCACCATGTACCCGTACTTCTACCTCTCGGCCTCGGCCGCGCTGTCGGGGATGGACCCGTCGGTGGAGGAGGCGGCGTACAACCTCGGCGCCGGCCGGGTCCGCGTGTGGCGCACGGTGCTGCTGCCGATGCTCACCCCGGCGCTGGTCTCCGCCTCGCTGCTGGTCTTCATGACCTCGCTGGCGTCGTACACCGCCCCGCTGCTGTTCGGCGTGGACCAGACGATGACCATGCAGATCTACATCAACCGCACCAACGGCGACCTGCCGATGGCCTCCACGTACGCCTCGGTGCTCGGCGTGGTCTCGGTGCTGTTCCTGCTCGGCATGCGCTGGTACGAGGGGCGGCGCAGCTACCGCTCCCAGTCCAAGGGCGTCGCCGCGCACCGCCGCGAGATCACCAACCCGCTGGGCAAGTGGCTCGCCCTGGCCGCCTCGATCCTGGCCACCGCGGTCCTGCTCGCGCCGGTGGCGACCATCGCCCTGGTGGCCTTCTCCCAGGACGGCTCCTGGACCACCGAGGTCATCCCGGCGGCGTACACCACGCAGAACTTCGTCACGATCTTCTCCGATCCGGCGGCGTTCCAGCCGATCCTCAACTCGCTGCAGATGAGCCTCATCGCCACCGTCGCCTGCGTCGTCGTCGGCGTGCTCATCGCGTACGCGGTGCGCCGGCTGGACTTCCGGGGCCGGGGCCTGCTGGACGTGGCGGTCATGCTGGCCTGGGCGCTGCCCGGCACGGTGGTGGCGATCAACCTGATCTCGGCGTTCAGCACGGGCAACGCGTTCAGCTTCGGGCAGGTGCTGATCGGTACCTTCTGGATCATGCCGCTGGCGTACTTCGTGCGGTTCCTGCCGCTGGTCTTCCGCTCCAGCTCGGCCACCCTGGCGCAGATCGACCCGTCGCTGGAGGAGGCCGCCCGCAACCTGGGCGCGTCCTGGTGGCGGGCGTTCGGCACCGTCACGCTGCGGCTGATGCTGCCCGGCGTGGTGGCCGGCGCGCTGCTCGCCTTCGTGCACGGCGTCGGCGAGTTCGTCGCCTCCGTGCTCATCTACACCTCCGAGACGGCGCCGATCTCCGTGGAGATCAACAACCGGATGTACTCGTTCGAGGTCGGCACCGCCGCCGCGTACGGCATGCTCCAGGTTGTCCTGATCTTCGTGGTGATGGTGGTCTCCGGCCGGCTGGAAGGCGGCCGGCGCTCCAGTCGGGAGGCGGCCCGGTGGACGGCGTGAACGCGGCCTGGCCGACGGGCGGCGGGCTGGTCCCCGCCGCCCGGATCCCCGGCGGGGAACTGGCGGCGGTCGCCGAGGCGGCGGACTTCGCGGTGCTGCCCGTCGGCGCGGTGGAGTGGCACGGCCCGCACCTGCCGCTCGGCACCGACCTGATCCTCGCCGAGGGCTTCGCCGCCGAGAGCGCGATCCCCGGCGACGGCGCGGCGCCGTCCGACGGCGGCACCCCGGACGGCACCGCGACCACCCCGGCCGGCGGGCGCGCGACGGCGGCGGGCCCGCGCGGGGTCCTCTTTCCCGCCGTGCCGTACGCCGCCTGCCCCGGCCAGACCCGGCCGTGGCCCGGCACCGTGGCGATCCGACCCGAGATCGCGGTCGGCTACCTCGCCGACGTCATCGAGGGGATCGTGGCCGCCGGGTTCCCCCGGCTGCTGATCGTCAACGGACACGACGCGAACATGTCGACGGTCCGGGCCGCCATGGAGTGGGTCTCCGGGCGGCGCACGGCGAGCCTGCTGCTGGTCAACTGGTTCCAGCTGGTCACGCCGGCCGAGACAACCGAGCTGTACGGGCCGCTGCCCGCGCGCGGGCACGGCGGGGCGTACGAGACCTCCGGGGTGCTCGGCTTCGACCCCGACGCGGTGCGCCTCGACGCGGTCGCCGACCTGCCGCCGAAGCCGAAGCTGCCGGTGACCCACCCGTACGTGCTGGTGGAGTCCCGGCCCGACCCGTGGCAGGGCTGGTCCGGGCACATCTCGCTGGCCGGCGAGGAGGTCGGCCGCCGCGTCCGGCACCTGGCCGCCGTCCGCCTGCGCGAGGTCGTCGCCGCCTGGGTGGCCGCCCCGCCGCCCGCCCCGCCCACCGACGCCCCGCTGCCCACCGACGTGACCGCCGGTGGACCCGAGCCCGAGGAGGCGCCGTGACCGTCGAGCGCGGACTGGACGTCGTCGACTTCCACCTGCACTTCCGCATCGGCGCCGACGAGACGATCCGGGCCTGCGAGCACGCCGCCGACATGCACCCCGGCGGCGAGCACGAGCGGGCCGTACGCGCCGCAGGCTCCGCCCCGTACGCGCGGCAGTGGCGGCAGGCGTGGGGCTTCCCCGACCCGGAGCCGCCCGCCGCGCGCTGGCAGGACGAGGCGGACCGCTGGGCCGAGGAGCTGCGCGCGGTGAACGTGCGCCGGGCGGTCTTCGTCACCGGCGGCGGCAACGACACCGTCGCCGACGTGGTCGAGCGCCACCCCGACCTGCTGCTCGGCTTCGCCCACCACGATCCGTACGGCGCGGACGCCGCCGCCGAGCTGGAGCGCGCGGTCGTCGAGCGCGGCCTGCGCGGGCTGAAGCTGTTCGCCCCGCTGCTGCGTGGCCCGCTCGACGACGAGGCCCTCGACCCGCTCTGGGGCGCCGCCCAGCGCCTCGGCGTGCCGGTGTTGATCCACATCGGTCACTACGGCAGCGCCGGCGGCCTGTCCCACGGCCGCTACGGCGGCCCGGACGAGCTGGCCCGGATGGCCCGCCGCTTCCCGGAGCTGGCCGTGGTGGTGCCGCACTTCGGCGTCCAGCACGTGCAGGACCTGCTCTTCGCCGCCTGGGGCTGCCCGAACATCCACGTCGACACCTCGGGGTCGAACCAGTGGGTGCGCTGGATGCCGTACAAGCTGACGCTGGAGGAGCTGTTCCGGCGCTGCTACGAGACCATCGGCCCGCACCGGATCGTGTTCGGCAGCGACTCGTCGTGGTTCCCGCGCGGTTACGTCACCCGCTACCTCGACGACCAGCTGCGGATCTGCCGCGAGCTGGGGCTGCCCGACGACCACCTACGCGCGATCTTCGCCGGGAACGCCGAGCGCCTGCTCGGCCTGGACGACTGACCGGCTGACGCCCGGACGCGGCGCGTGCCGCCGCGCCCGGCACGGAAGGAAGTAGAGACCGTCATGAGCACACCCGCGCTGACCACCTACCAGCGGCACCACCTGCGGCCGACCTACGACCACCACGTCGGGTACCTCTTCCCGGCGATGGTGCGGGCCAGCCAGGCCCACGTGGTGATGCTGGTCGAGCAGGGGCTGGTGCCCGCCGAGCGGGGCGCCCGGCTGCTGCGCGGGCTGGCCGAACTGCGCGCCGACACCGCCGGTGCGCCCGAGTTCGACGGCACCTTCGAGGACACCTACTACCTCATGGAGAAGCGGCTGGCGCAGGCGTGCGGCATCCCCACCTCGGAGCTCGACGTGCAGATGGCCCGCAGCCGCAACGACCTCGACGCCGGGGTGTTCCGGATGCTGCTGCGCGACCAGCTCCTCGGGGTCCTCGACCGGGTGCTCGCCGCCGGCGCGACGGCCCTGGACTCCGCGCACCGCTACGCCGACGTGGTCATCACCGGCTACACCCACCGCCGGCCGGCGCAGCCCACCACCATCGGGCACGCCCTCGCCGGCTACGCCGAGGCCCTCGCCGGTGAGGCCGTCGCCTACGCCGAGCTGATCGACCAGCTCAACACCTCGCCGCTGGGTTCCTGCGCCTTCGCGGGCACGGACCTGGACATCGCCCCCGCCCGGGTGGCGGAGCTGCTCGGCTTCGACGGCCTGGTCACCAACTCGTACGAGGCGGTGGCCGGCGCCGACCACCTCGTGCGGGTCGGCACCCTGAACGCTCAGGCCCTCGCGACCGGCGCCCGGCTGGCCCGCACCCTGATGGACTGGCTGAGCTGGCGCTGGGTGAGCACGCCCGGCGACTTCACCCAGGGCAGCAGCATCATGCCGCAGAAGCGCAACCCGGTGGTGCTGGAGCACCTCGTCTCGATGGCCGGCGCGACCGCCGCCGACGCCGCCAGCGTGCTCAACAACGTGGGCGCTGCCTGGTGGGAGGACTCCAACAACGCCACCACCGACGTGCAGGTGCGGCTGTGGGAGAGCAACGACCGCACCGACCGGTTCTTCGCCCTGCTCGGCGGCTTCCTCGCCGAGATCGAGCCGCTGGAGCCGCCGTCGGCCGAGGAGATCGTCGCCTCCGGCGCCACCACCACGGCCGCGGCCGACGCGCTGACCCGGCACGGGGTGCCGTTCCGGGCCGCCCACTCGGTGGTCGGCCGGCTGGTCCGGGACGGGGCACCGGGCACCTGGACCGCGCAGGGCGTCCGGGCGGCGGCCGACGGGATCGCCGACGGGCTGACCGACGCGGCGGTCGCCGACCTGATCGCCGCCGCCGTACGTCCCGAGCTGGTGCTCGACCGCGCCCAGGTCGACGGCCCCGGCGCGGACGCGGTGCGCGCCCAGGTGGCGGTGCTGCGCGGCACCTTCGACACCGTCGCCGCCCGGCTTGCCGGCGTGCGCGCCCGGCTGGCCGCCGCCGACGAGGCGCTGGACGCCTTCGCCGCGCAGGGGGCGGCCCGATGAGGGCCCGCGACGCGGCGGCCGGAACGGCGGGGGCGGCCCGGTGAGCGTGCGACTGGCCGGCCGGGCCGCCCAGCCCGCGCCGCCGGCCGGCGACGCGGGCGTGCTGCTCGGCATCGACTTCGGCGGCACCAAGATGGCGGTCGGGGTGGCCGACGCGCAGGGCCGGCTGCTGGTTCGCGAGCGGGTCCCGACGTACGCCGAGCGGGGTGCCCCGCAGGCCCTGGACCGCGCCCTGGAGCTGGCCGCGAAGCTGGTGGGGGAGGTCGGCGCCCCGGTCACGGCGGCCGGGATCGCCTCGCCCGGTGTGGTCCGTTCCGACGGCATCGACCTGGCCCCGAACGTGCCCGGGTGGGACGGGCTGCGCCTCGCCGACGCGGTGCACGACCGGCTGGCGGTGCCGGTGGTGGCGGTCGACAACGACCTCAACGCCGCTGCGCTGGCCGAGCTGCGGCTCGGCGCGCTCCGCGACGCCGATCCCGGCCTGGTGGTGGGCCTGGGCACCGGGGTGGCGGCGGCGGTCACGGTGCGCGGGTCGGTGCTGGCCGGTCACCACGGGACGGCCGGCGAGATCGGGTACGCGGTGGCCGGCGGCCCGTGGCCGGGCACGATGCTGGAACTGGGCTTCTCCGGGCGGGCGCTGGACCGGCTCGCCGAGTCGCTCGGCGTGGCCGGCGGCGCGCGGGGCCTGGCCGCCGCCGCCGAGCGCCCCGGCGCGGCCCGGGACGCGCTGACGGCCCGGGCGGAGGAGCTGGCCCGGCACCTGGTCACCTGCTGCCTGCTGCTGGACCCGCAGCGGGTGGTGCTGGTCGGCGGGGTGGCCGGCAACACGCTGATCCGAAGCCTGCTGGGGGAGCGGATGGCGGCGGTCCTGCCGTACCCGCCGGAGGTGGTGCTGTCGCGCTTCGCCGACGACGCCGCGTTGCTCGGCGCGGTCATCCTCGCCCGCGAGGCGGTGCCGACGCCCCGCTGAGGGTGCCGGCCGGGCACACCTCCCGGCGCTGCAAGCACTTGCAAGCCGTGAAGTCGGCGATCCACCATGGATCGCCGGCTTCACGGCTTTCGACGTCTATGACCAATGCCGCTGGCGGGTGTCAGCAATGTTGCCATGAAATTTCGAGAAGTCTGCTGCAAGGTATTGCAGAGCTTGCCAACGATCGAGCATTGTCTTTGCTACGCGGACGGCGTCCCCTCTTGTCAGTGCCTCTTCATCCCCGGAAGAAGGTCTCTCTGTCATGGCACGATCGAAACCGCCCCTGCGCGTGCGCATCCCCCGCCTGCTCCTCGCCGCCGCCGTCGTCGCGTCCGGCGTCACCCCGCTCGTGGCGAGCACCGCCGCGCCCGCGAGCGCCGCCGTCGCCCTCAACGACAGCGAGGTGACGGCGAACCTGTGGGAATGGAACTGGAACTCCGTCGCGGCGGCCTGCACCGACCACCTCGGCCCCGCGGGCTACGGCGCGGTCCAGGTCGCGCCGCCCCAGGAGTCGGTGAGCCTGCCCAACACCGCCGACGGGGTCCACCCCTGGTACGAGGTGTACCAGCCGGTGTCCTACAAGCTGGAGAGCCGGTTCGGCAACCGGCAGCAGTTCGCCGCCATGGTCACCGCGTGCCACGCCGCCGGCGTACGCGTCTACGTCGACGCGGTCGTCAACCACATGGCCGGCGTCAACAACCCCGCCGGCACCGTCGGCTACGCCGGCACGACCTTCACCGGCTACGACTACCCGACGGTCCCGTACGGCTACGGCGACTTCCACCATCCCGGCGACAACTGCCCGACCTCCGGCGGCATCACCGACTGGAACAACGAGTCCCAGGTGACCAGCTGCGAACTGCTCTCCCTGTCGGACCTCTACACCGAGAAGGAACAGGTCCGCAACAAGATCGCCGCCTACCTCAACGACCTGATCGGGCTGGGCGTGGACGGGTTCCGCGTCGACGCCGTCAAGCACGTCAAGAAGGCCGACTTCGCGGCCATCATCGGCAAGCTCAACAACACGGTCGCGGAGAACAAGCGCCCGTACGTCGCCCAGGAGATCTTCGACGGCGCCTCGAACGACGCGCTCAGGGCCCGGGCGTTCATCGGCAACGGCGACGTGCTCGACTTCGCGTACGCCAAGGGTCTGCGCTCCAGCTTCCAGGGCTCGATCGCGAACCTCGCGAACATTCCGAACTGGAACCTCGACGCGCCCAGCGCGAACGTCTTCGCCATGGTCACCAACCACGACCTGGAACGCGACGGGGTGGTGCTGTCCTACAAGAACGGCAGCGACTACACCCTGGCCAACTACTTCGCGCTGGCCTACCCGCACGGCAAGCCCTCGGTCTACGACAGCTTCACCTGGTCGAACCGCAACCAGTCGCCGCCGGCCACCGGCAGCGGCCACGTGACCGACACCGTCTGCGGCGGCACCTGGACCTGCCTGACCCGGTCCACCGGGATCAAGGGCATGGTCGGCTGGGCCAACACCGCCCGCAACGTCAAGACCATCTCGGACTTCACCGTCGTCAACAGCAACGTCGTCGGCTTCCACCGGGGCGACCGCGGGTGGATCGGCATCAACGACTCCGCCGCCGCCAGCACCGCCCAGTTCGTCACCGGCCTCGCCGACGGCGCGTACTGCGACGTCATCTCCGGCGCCGCCACCGCCGCCGGCTGCACCGGCGCCACGGTCACCGTGACCGGCGGCCGGGCCACCGTCACCATCCCCGCCAACGGCGCGGTCGCCATCCACGCCAACGCCCGCGGTGGCCCCGCCGCCAAGGTCGCCACCACCTTCACCGCCACCGCCTCGCTGCCCGCCGACCGCACGCTGCATCTGGTGGGTGACGCCCCCGCGCTCGGCAACGGCGACGCGGGCACCTCCGTGCCGCTCACCCGCACCGCCACCGGCACCTGGACGGCGACGGTCGACCTGCCGGCGACCACCGCCGTCTCCTACCGGTACCTGGTCAAGAGCGGAACCACGGTGGTCGAGCAGGAGGCCACCAGCCGCACCTTCACCACCCCCGCCGGCGGGACGACGACCCGGACCGACACCTACGTGCCGGGACCCGTGGGGGACGCCGTCGCCACGACGTTCACCGTCACGGCCTCGGTGGCCGCCGGCCAGGAGGTCTACGTCGTCGGCAGCGTCCCGGCGCTGGGCACCTGGGCGCCGGCGAACGCCGTGCGGCTGCCCGCCGCCGGTGGGGTCTTCCGGGGCGTGGTCGACCTGCCCCGGTCCACCACGGTGGAGTACAAGTTCATCAAGAAGACCGCGGCCGGGGTCGTCACCTGGGAGTCCGGCGCGAACCGGAGCCTGACCACCCCGTCGGGCGGCGGCCTCACCGTCACCGAGACCTTCCGCGGCGACACCGCCGGACCGGTCGCCACGGCCTTCCACGCGACCGCCACCACCACCTTCGGCCAGAACGTGTACGTCGTCGGCAACCTGCCCGCCCTCGGCGGCTGGAACCCCGCGAACGCCGTCGCGCTCTCCCCGGCCGACTACCCCGTCTGGCGGGCCACCGTCAGCCTGCCGCCGAACACCGCCGTCGAGTACAAGTACCTGAAGAAGAACCCCGACGGCTCCGTCACCTGGGAGTCCGGCGGCAACCGGAGCTTCACCACCCCGGCGGGCGGCACCAGCACCCGCACCGACACCTGGCGCTGAGCCACCGGGTGGCCGGCCCGCCCGGGGCCGGCCACCCTGCCGTCCGGCCGACGTGGCGGTGCGCGCAGGACATCGGGAACCTTCCATGCGTTGGTACGCTCGTCCGGCGCGGAGGGGTGCAGACGGATGAGCGAACCGGGCCGGGAGGCGCAGGAGGCGTTGGCCTGGTTCGTCGGTGAACTCCGGCGCCTGCGGCAGCTCTGCGGCGCCCCCTCGCTGAACACGCTGGTCGCCATCTCGGCATCGCTGCGGCAGCCACTGGCGCGCTCGACGTTGAGCGACAAGCTCAACGCCAAGTCACTGCCCGAGTGGTCGTTCGTCGTCGCCTTCGTCACCGCCTGCCGGGCGCACGCCGACCGGGTCGGTGTCCGGCTGCCGGCCGAGCTGGCGGAGCTGGGCCACTGGGACGCGGCGCACTGGCGGCTGCTCAGGATCGCCGACGCCGCCCGTACGGAGGATCGGCTGCGCTCCGCCGCCCACGCCCAGCTCAGCCGCCGCGGCGGCGGGGGCGCCGCACCGGCCGGCCAACCCGAGCCGCCCGCACCGGCAGGCCGGCCGGCCGAGGTCCTCGGACAGGTGACACCTCGGCAACTGCCGGCGGCCGTACCCCATTTCGTGGGTCGCACGGCGGCGCTCGCCGCACTGGCTGCCCTGCTGCCGCACCAGGGAGGCGTACCGGGCGTGACGACGATCTGCCTGATCAGCGGCACGGCCGGCGTCGGCAAGACGACCCTGGCGGTCGGCTGGGGGCACCAGGTCGCCGACCGTTTTCCCGACGGGCAGCTCTACGTCAACCTCCGCGGCTTCGACGCGACCGGGCCGGCGGACCCGGCGGAGGTGCTGCGCGAGTTCGTCGAAGCCCTCGGCGTGCCGGCGCAGCGCGTCCCGGCGGGACCGGCCGCCCGCGCCGGGCTGTTCCGTAGCCTGCTCACGGGCCGGCGCGTGCTCGTGCTGCTCGACAACGCCGGCGACGCCGACCAGGTCCGCCCGCTGCTGCCCGGTTCGCCGGGGTGCCTGGTGGTGGTGACCAGCCGGGGGCACCTGCCGGGGCTGCTCACCATCGAGGGGGCCCGTCCGCTCCTGCTCGACCCGCTGTCGCGCAGCGAGGCGTACGAGCTGCTGTCGCGGCGGCTCGGCGCGGACCGGGTGGGAGACGAGCCGGACGCGGTGGACCGGATCGTCCGGACGGCCGCGGGACTGCCGCTCGCGCTCGCCATCGTGGCGGGACGGGCCGCCGCCCAGCCGAACCTCGGCCTCGGCCGGCTCGCCGACGAGCTGACCGGCCCGGGCGGTCTCGACCGGTTCAGCCACGGTGACGCGGCCGCCGACATCCGCACGGTCTTCTCATGGTCGTACCGCAACCTGGACGCCACCTCGGCCCGGGCGTTCCGGCTGCTCGGGCTGCACCCCGGGCCGGAGGTCTGCGTGCCGGCGCTGGCGAGTCTCGCCGGCGTGGCGGTGGCGCGGGCGGGGCGGAGCATGGCGGCGCTCGTCCGCGCGAACCTGGTCTCCGAGCCGCTCCCGGGACGGTACGTCCTGCACGACCTCCTGCGCGCCTACGCGGCTGAGCTGGTCGCCGGGCACGAGCCCGAGGAGGCCCGCCGGGAGGCGGTCGGGCGGCTGCTCGACTACTACCTGCACACCGCGTACGCCGCGGACGTGCTCCTCTACGACCAGCGGGACCCGATCAGCCCCGCCCCGGCGCGCACGGGCACGGCGGTCACCGCGCTCACCGACCGGACGGCGGCGTGGCGCTGGCTGACCAGCGAGCACCGGGTGCTCCTGGCCGTCGTCGGCCTCGCCATGGACGCCCGGTTCGACACGCACGCCTGGCAGCTCGCCTGGACCGTCAACACGTACCTCGATCGTCTCGGGGCCTGGCAGGAACAGCTGGCGGTCCAGGAGCGGGCGCTGCTCGCCGCCTCACGGGCGGCCGACCGGGACGGCGAGGCCCGGGCCCACCGCAACCGGGCCGTGGCCTGCCTGCGGCTGGAGGACCACGACCAGGCCCAGGCCCACCTGCACCGGTCCCTCGGGCTCTACACCGACCTCGGCGACGCGATCGGCAGCGCCCGGGCCCACCTCAACCTCGGCATCGTGGCCGAACGTCAGGGCCGCTACGAGCGGGCGCTGCACCACGCGCAGCAGGCCCTCGGCCTGTTCACGGCGGCGGGAAACACCAACGGGAAGGCCAACGCGCTGAACAACATCGGCTGGTACCACAGCCAGCTCGGCGACTACGAGCAGGCGCTCGGCCACTGCACGCAGGCGCTGGTCCTGCAACAGCAGGTCGGCAACCGGTACTGGCAGGCGCACACCTGGGACAGCCTCGGCTACGTGTACTACCGGCTGGAGCGGCAGGCGGAGGCGATCCGCTGCTACGGCAACGCGCTCGCGCTGTGGCGGGAGGCGGCGGAGCGCTACTACGAGGCGACGACGCTCACCCATCTCGGCGACAGCCACCGCGCCGCCGGAGCACCGGAGCCCGCCTGCCGCGCCTGGCGCGGTGCGCTGGAGATCCTGGAGCAACTCGGCCACACCGACGCCGAGCGGATCCGGGACAGGCTGCGCTCCGCGCCCGCGCGGTCCTCCTGACGGCGGCGTCGACACCAGAGCCGCCACGGCGCGCTCCCGGGGCGATGGCCTGCCGCCACGCGCCCCGGGAGTCTGCTGCCGGACGGGTCAACGCCACTGCAGGTAGTTGTTGACGACCGGGGCCGTGATCCGGGTGACGATGTTGTTGGTGGCTCCGGGCCCGGCGCCGTACGGGCCACTCGCGAGGATCCCCAGCACCGTCGAGACCGGACACACGCAGGGCGGTGGCGGCGGGCACGGGCACGGGATCACCAGCGGCGGCCGCGTCGGGCACCAGTCGTCCGGGTTGGGCGTGTAGAAGACGGGGCTGCCGTTCTGCCCGCCGACGAAGGGATGCCGGACGTAGAAGAAGCTCGTGCTCTCGGCACGGATGACGTCCTTGCTGGCCCACTGGCCGGGCCGGTCGAGCGGGTATCCCTGGGTCGTCGTGCAGGACCCGGTCACCGGCTGGCTCGGGTAACCGAGGCCGAGCCAGCCGGTCCTGGCGCCGATCGTGCAGTTGAGCTGCACCGCCCCGTAGTTGTAGGCCGGGTCGGCGGGGGTGGGGGCGTAGATCGAGCCGGTCCAGCCCGAGGGGGCGAAGAGCCGGACCGCCGCGCACGAGCCGAAGGGTGCCGTCGTGCCGTCGTGCCCCGGGTACGCGACGACGTTGGTGCGCCAACTGCCGTTGGAGCCGCCGGAGTGCACGCAGTGGCCGGCGGTCGCGACCGTACGCTCGCTGATCATGAAGCCGGTGCACTGGCCGCCGGTGAACGTCAGCCGGACGGTGGCGCTGGCGGGATACGCGGTGGTCGGCGTGACCGGCACCCGCGTGTCGGGACCGAAGATCGCGTTGATGCCGGCGGTGGGAGCCGCGCCGGCTGCGGCGCCGGCGCCGGTCGCCGGGACCGTGGTGCTTGTGACCCGGTGCCCGGACGACGTGGCGTCGCTGACGGCGGGCCGGTCCCCGGCCGTCGCGGCAGCCGCCGGGGCGGCCGGAGGTGCGGCGGTGCCGACGGCTACGGCGGCGAGGGCTACGATCGCCCATCTCTTTCTCAGCATGGCTCTCCTCTGGCCGGGCGGGGCTCTCCCCGCGCTCACGCCTACGCAGACCAGGCTGCGGACACGCCGCGCCGTCCGGCCGGTTCCCGGACACCGGATCCTCCCGGCCGGACACCGACCGGCGTCCTCGCCGGCTCGCTACGCCGCAGGGCGCGCGGTCACCCGTCCGGACACGGTCCGTGATCTATCGTGAGTGTCGAGTGCCGGATCGACACCAACTCACCGGGGGTAGGGCATGGGCCTGATCCACATCGAGCTGTTCGCAACCCTCGACCTCGTCGGGCAGGCGCCCGGCGGTCCCGAGGAGGACCCGGCGGGGTTCCCGTTCGGCGGCTGGCAGGCGCCCCTGCTGGACGCGGTCTCCGGGGCGCAGGTCGCTGCCGCCTACGAGGGCACCGACGCCCTCCTGCTCGGCCGGCGGACGTACGACATCTTCGCCGCCCACTGGCCGCACCAGGAGGGCGGCGAGGACAACGAGATCGCCACGCTCTTCAACCGCGTCCCGAAGTACGTGGCCTCCCGGGGCAGGCCCGACCTCTCGTGGGCCAACTCCACCCAGCTCGGCCCGGATCTGGTCGGCGCGGTGCGCGAGGTCCGTGACCGGCACGAGCACGTGAAGGTCGTCGGGAGCCTGAACCTGGTGCAGACCCTCCTGCGCGAGAAGCTCTTCGACCGACTCGACCTCTGGGTGCACCCGATCGTGCTCGGCGTCGGGAAGAAGGTCTTCGACGGTGGCGCGGTGCCCACGAACGTCACCCTTCTCGAACCGCCGGTGGCCAACCCGCGCGGCACCGTCTACCTGCGCTACGGGCTCGCCGACGGCACGCCCGCAACGGGGGACATGAGCGCACCCGATCGCGGTGCCGGACGCGACGACTGAAACTCTCAGGCAGGCGCGGGCCAGGCAGGTCCGCGCCTGCCGCCTTCCGCACCCCGAGCCCGACCACGCACCCAGGCGGAGAGATGGCCAAGCTGATCAACACCGACATCGTGTCCCTCGACGGGTTCATCAACGACGAGAACGGCAAGTTCGGCTGGAGCGAGCCGGTCGAAGAGGTGCACCGCTTCCTCAACGACCTGGACCGGGGCATCGGCACCCACCTCTACGGCCGCCGGCTCTACGATGTGATGTCCTACTGGGAGACCGCTCACGAGGAGCCCGGGCACCCCGACTACATCCTCGACTACAGCGAGATCTGGCGCTCCGCCGACAAGATCGTGTATTCGTCCACGCTGGAGGCGCCGCGCAGCGCCCGCACCCGTATCGAGCGCACGTTCGACCCGGCGGCGGTCCGCGCGCTCAAGGAGTCGGCCACGCGCGACCTGGCGATCGGCGGCGCCAACCTGGCCGCCCAGGCCCACCGGGCCGGCCTGGTCGACGAGATCTGCCTCGTCATCTGCCCGGTGCTCGTCGGTGGCGGCACGCGCGCCCTGCCCGACGGCGTCCGGCGCAACCTGACCCTGCTCGACCAGCACACCTTCTCGCAGGGCACGATCTTCGCGCGTTACCGCGTGGACCGCTGACCCGGCGTCACCGCCAGGAGCGCCCTGGTCGGCCGCCGTACCTCAGGGTGGCGAGGACCGGCGAGTAGCCGGACCCGACCGACCTGGGCCGAGCGACGCCGGTGACCAGGGGCTCGCGGCCCCGGCACGACCACTTCTACGACACGGCCTATGCCGCCGACGCGGCCCGCGGGTCGTTCGGCCGGGTGCGCTGCGCCAATCCGGGCGCCGAACGGTCGGAGCGGCCCTGGCCGCCGGTCGGCCGTGCCGCGTGCGGCGACGGCTGCCCGGAGTCGGTCCGGGCCATGCGCAGTGCGCGCTGGGCGTTGTTCCAGGCCGGGCAGGGCCAGGCCTGGCCCGCGCAGAGCAGGTTGCGGCAACCGCCGTCCCCGTCCGGCTCGTGGGCGTCGGCCACGTCCAGGGCGAGCTTCCACAGCAGCGGGTCGGTCACCTCGGCGGGACGGTCTGCCTGACGGTCGGACCGGGCGGTGGTGTCGGACACGAGTTGATCCCCCTTGAGCGCAGGTGCGATCTGCAACCTTCTCCAGTTTCCACCCCGGCGAAACCTCGGCACCCCTTCCAGGCTGCGCAACAGGGCGCCGGGCGGCTCGCAGGCGGGGGCGGGGTGGCCGAGATCACCGGACAGCCGGCCCGCACGAGGCCGCCACGGCGACACCTGCGGCGGAACGGGCCCGTCACTCTCAGTGGTGCGGGGCGTGCGGCGGCCGGTTGCGGCGCATCCGCAGCGCCGCGACCGCGGCGACGATCAGCAGGACCGCCAGGGTGGGCCCACCCGCGATGACCATGAGCCCCGCTCCGATGTTGGCGCCGATCCCGCCAGCGGTCAGCACCCGCCAGGCGAGGCCGAGGAGGACGCCGGCCGCGACGAGCGGCGTCAGCACCCACCACCACCGGCGGTCGAGACTGCGGCGTGCGGTGGCCCGGAGCAGCCAGGCGAGCGCGAGGACGACGCCGACGCATGCCAACACGCCGACGACGCGGTCTCCGGTCGCGCCGAGGCTCACCGGCCGGATCGCGTAGTCCAACTCGACGCCCTCGGCGGCGAGTCGCCGGGCCTCGTCGCCGGTCAGGTCGCCGATGAGCCACCAGGCCGCCACGGGGGTGCAGAGAAGCAGGACGAGTGCGGTGATCGGAAACGTCGGTCGGTGCTGCTTCGTCATGCCTGCTGCCTTCTCCCGGCGATCTTGTCCACGTTGCTCGGGTAAGTATGTGGGTGCTCCCCGGGCGGGGCGTGAGCACTCCTACTCAACGCCGGTCGTACGTCGGCCGTCGGCGCGCACGACACATCGATGGGCATTGACATGAGAGTTCGCGTGCACTGAGGATGGCCTCAGCTCGTGGTGCGCGACCGACGGGCGGAGCCGCACCCGGGCGGCCCCCACGGCCATCCCGTTCCGGCCGCCCTGCCGACACCAGAAGGGCGGACCCATGCGTGATCCCCTAGCCCCCCGGTGGCGCCGCCGCCTACCCGTCCCGGCCGCGCTGGCCGCCGCCACGGCGGTGGTGCTGCTGGTCGGCCCGGCGTCGGCCGTCGTGCCCGACGCCGCAGCTCCCGTCGAACTGGTCCGGGGTGCCGACGAGGAGGCGAACGTCGTCGAGGTGCTGCTCGCCGGCACGGCCCAACTGGACGCCCTCGTCGCCACCGGTGTCGACCTCGACCACCACGTCACCCGTGCCGAGGACGGCGTCGTCGCGCACGCGGTCGTCACCGCCACCGAGGCGGCGGCGCTGACCAGGGCCGGGTTCACGCTCGGTGAGGTGCTGCACCGCCCCGCCGACGCCCGGGCCCGGGTGGCGCAACGCGAGGCGACCATCGCCGGGCACGTCACGCAGAACCGTCGATTCGCCGCCGCGACGCTCGGTCCGGCCGCGTCCGCCGTGTCCGATGTCAAGATCATCCGGGCGGACTACTACACCTCCGGCACCGAGCAGGTCCTCTCCGTCGAGGCGAAGTGGGCGCAGGGCCAGAGCGCCGCCGACGCCCTCACCGTCGAGCGGGACAGCGGGCCGGGCACCGAGATCGGCTCCGGCGGGACGCAGACGATCTCCCGCTTCGTCGACGCCGGGGTCTACCTCTACCACCGGGGCGCCGCCCCGGTGACCAGCCGCCCCGACCGGATCCGGATCACCAGCCCCACCGGCGACGTGGCCGTCGCGCAGGTGCGGGAGTGGCTGCCCACCCCCGGCGACGGCCCCGAGGGACCCGGCTACCAGAAGGACTTCGTCACCAGCTACCTGACACCGACCGAGCTGTACGCGCGGATCCACCAACTGGCCGCCGAGTTTCCCCGGCTGGCCGAGATCGTCGAACTGCCGCACCGGACCAACGGCTACCGGCGGCACGCCCAGGCGGTGCTGGGCGCCGCCACCGACAGCCGCGTCGCGGTGGACTCCCGCGCCTGGGGGCACGAGGGCGGCAACGACGTCTCCGTGGAACTCGTCGACCCGGGTGCCGCGAACGTGCCGCTGTCGGTGACCGTCGCCGGCCCGGCCGTCCGGGTCACGCTGGGCACCGACGGCGACGGCGCGGTGAGCAGCACCGCCGCCCAGGTCGTCGCGGCGCTCAACGCCGAGGCCGGGACGCTCGTGCGGGCGTACACCTATCGGGGCAGCACGGGCGCCGGAGTGGTCGCGCCGGCCGCGCGGACCTCGCTCAGCGACGGCCTGAGCGCGCCGGCGACCGTCTCGCGCGACCCGCATCCGGTGTACGCCATCCGCATCGGCAAGCACCGGGACGGCTCGAAGCTCGGCGTGCTCGCGTACGCCCAGGAACACGCCCGCGAGTGGGTGCCGCCGCTGGTGACCGTCGAGACCGCCGAGCGGCTGCTGCGCAACTACGCCCACGACGGGCGGACCCGGCAGCTGCTGGACAACCTCGACATCTGGATCGCTCCCTCGATCAACCCCGACGGCGGCCACTACTCCTTCTACGACTTCAACTCCCAGCGCAAGAACATGACCAACCACTGCCCGACGACCGGGGCGGCCGACTTCCTGGCCCGCAACTCCTGGGGCGTGGACAACAACCGCAACTACACCGAGTACAGCCTCTTCGACGGCTACTCGGGGGCGTCGGCGAGCTGCACCAGCGGCACGTACGCCGGCCCGAGCGAACTCTCCGAGCCGGAGAACCGCAACCTCGACTGGCTGGCCTCCCGCCCCAACATCCGGTTCTCGATGAACCTGCACTCCTCAGGCAACTACTTCATGTGGTCGCCGGGGGCGTACGCGCTGCCCGGTCGCGTCTCCGCGCCCCGCCCGACGCTCGCCCAGGAGTCGGCCTTCTGGGGTGCCTCGGCGCGGATCCTGGCCGCCATCAAGCGGCACCGCAACATGGCGGTCACCCCGGCGCGCACCGGCCCGATCTCCGACGTGCTCTACTCGGCGGCCGGCAACTCCGGGGACATGCTCTGGTACAAGTACGGCATCTACGCCTGGAACTTCGAGGTCGGCACCTCGTTCCAGCCCGAGTGGGACGAGGCGCACGCCGAGACGCTGGAGTTCGCCAACGGCCTGGTCGAGCTGATGCGGGTGGCCCGGGACCACGCCAAGGACCGGACCCGGCCGCGCAGCACGCTCGCGGTCGCGCCGAGCGCGACGCCGGGCATGGTGGACGTGACCTTCTCCACCAGCGAGCCGGCCGCCGTCTTCTACACCCTCGACCGGGCCGCCCCCACGTACGCGTCGACGCTCTACGGCTCGGCGGGCGTCCGCGAGGGCGGGGAGACGCTCACCGTCCCGGCGGGCACCCGCATCCACTGGTTCTCGGTGGACTCGGCGGGCAACGTCGAGAACGGCTACCGCCCCGACGGCAACGGCCGCAACTACCGCAAGGGCACCGCCGTCCTGCGGGCGCGCTGACCGGGCGCGCGCGGTGGGGTGTGCGGGATGTCGACCTGCACACCCCCTGCTCGCCGGGCTGGTGCCGGGGAAACGACGCGATCAGCGACCGGGCAGCGTGCCCAGCAGGACCGCCCGGGAGCTTCGGTGTGCCAGATCCTCCGCCACGTTGCCCAGCAGCTTCTCGTCGAGCCCGTGCCCTCGTCTCCCGATCACCAACAGGTCCACGTCCCGCGCGTCGGCGACCGCCAGGAGAGCGTCGGCCGGGTGACCGACGACGACCTCCGTACTGGGGGCGGGCAGTTCGTCGGGCAGGACGCGCGCGGCCTCGTCCAGCATCCGCCGGGCCCGCCGGTGCTCCTCGTCCGCCTCGATATCGACCACGTCCGGGTCGGTCACGGTGACCAGCACCAGCTCGCTGGTGGTTCCGCCCAGCGCGTGGGCGACGGCGCGCAGCGCCCGGTCGGAGTCGGGCGAACCGTCCAGACCGACCAGCACGCGCAGGCCGGGCCCGGTCGACGCCGGTGCCCGGGACCGGACGTCGATGCGGTGTGGCTCGGCCCGACCGCGCTCCGCGGCGATCGGAATGAACAGCGGACCGAGCAGCCCTCCGACGAGATACCAGAGCAGGTTGCGGTGCCCGCCGCGGGTGACGAAGACGGCCGCGGTGACCAGTCCGGCCACCAGCCAGGCCACGATCGCCAACAGGGCCAGTCCCAGTTCAGCCACGGCGTCCTCCCGGCGTGGTCGGTACGGGCGGGCAGCATGACTACCCCCGGTGGCCGCGGGTAGGCCACCGCGTCCGAACAGGGACGGGTCGCCGACCTCGCCGTCCGCACCCGTCGGTCGGATCGCCGGTCCGGTGCTCGCGTACGGTGATGAGGCGCGCGGGACGGGTTCGGCGAGCCACAGCCGGGTACCAGTGCACCCGGCGTCGTCGTCGGACGGGACGGCGGAGACCGCTGGTTCCGGTGCGCACGGGGGTGCGGTCGGCGATGGACGAACCGTCCCCTGCCGACGAGGAGACCCCGTGACCGACGCCGGCCGGCGCCGCGGCAGCCTGTTCGCCCGACGTTCGTGGGCGGAGACCGGCCGAATCTCCGCCCTCCTGCGCCGGGAGACGGTGGGTGGGGTGCTTCTGCTCGTCGGGGCGCTGTTGGCACTGTCGTGGTCGAACTCGCCCTGGACCGAGCACTACCAGACACTGCGGGACGTCCGTGTCGGTCCGGCCCTCCTGCACCTCGACCTCAGCCTGGCCACGTGGGCGGCCGACGGCCTGCTGGCCGTCTTCTTCTTCGTCGCCGGGCTCGAACTCAAACGTGAGTTCGTCGCGGGCGACCTGCGGGATCCGCGGCGCGCTTCGGTGCCGGTGGCGGCGGCCTGCGGCGGAGTGCTGGTGCCGGCCCTGCTCTACCACCTGATCGCCGGTGGCGACGCGCCGAAGGGCTGGGCGATCCCGACGGCGACCGACATCGCCTTCGCCCTGGCGGTGCTCGCCGTGGTCGGTCGGTCCCTGCCTCCGGCGCTGCGGACCTTCCTGCTCACCCTCGCGGTCGTCGACGACCTGATCGCGATCGTGATCATCGCCGTCTTCTACACCACCGGCCTGTCGGTCGTGCCGCTGCTGGGTGCCCTGGCCCCCCTGGCGATCTTCGGCCTGCTGGTGCAGCGCCGGATCCGGTCCTGGTGGCTGCTGCTCCCACTCGCGACCCTGACCTGGGTGCTGGTGCACGAGTCCGGAGTGCACGCGACCGTGGCGGGGGTTCTGCTGGCCTTCACCGTTCCGGCCGTCGGCAGCTACGCGGCCGGGGGACCGGGCGCCGGGCCGGGCCTGGCCGAGCACTTCGAGCGTCGGTTCCGGCCGATCTCCGCCGGCGTCGCGGTGCCGATCTTCGCGTTCTTCTCCGCGGGGGTCGCGGTGGGTGGCCTGACCGGCCTGGCCGGCGCGCTCACCGATCGGGTGGCGATCGGCATCGTCGTCGGCCTGGTCCTCGGCAAACCCGTCGGCATCATGGGCGCCACCTGGCTGGTGTCCCGGTTCACCCGCGCCACCCCCGACGAGGGCCTCAACTGGCTCGACGTGCTTGGTCTGGCGCTGCTCGGCGGCATCGGCTTCACCGTCTCCCTGCTCGTCGGCGAGTTGGCCTTCGGTCTGGGCAGCGAGCGCGACGACCACGTCAAGGTCGCCGTGCTCACCGGCTCCCTGCTCTCGGCCCTGTTGGCCGCCGTGATCCTGCGCGCCCGTAGCCGGCTGTACCGGCAGGTGCGCGAGGCGGAGGCCGTCGACCGCGACCGGGACGGCGTGCCGGACGTGTACGACGCGCACCCCGACCGGCCTGACATGCACTGAACACCCGCGCCGGACCGAGCACCGTGGCGGACGCCGCGACGAAGCCGACGCCGGTGGACGCCCCGCCCGCTCAGTCCGGCAGCAGCGGCATCTCCAGGCCGGGGTTACGGCCGAGCAGCACCGCCCGGGTGAGCGCCCCCGACCCGAACCGGTCGCGCACCGCGTCCACGGCCGCGTCCAGGTCCGCCCCCGGGTCGCGCTCGAACGGCAGCGGCGGCTGGACGGGGGAGTCGTCGAGGTTCGCGACGGACACGCCGAGCAGGGTCACGCCCCGCCGCTCGATCTCGGGCAGCGCGGCCCGCAGCAGCGTGCGCGCCGCGCCGAGCAGCGGGACCGTGTCGGCGGTTGCCTTGGCCACCGTGCGGGAGCGCGTCGCGCGGGTGTAGTCGCCGAAGCGCAGGCGCAACGTCACCGTCCGGCCGGCCCGCGACGCCGCCCGCATCCGCCGGGTCACCCGGTCGACCAGGCCGGCGAGGATCGCCTCCAGCTCGGCGGGGGAGTGCGGGACCGCGCCGAGGGCGTGCTGCGCGCCCATCGAGGAGCGCCGGCGGCCGACCTGCACCGGCCGTGGGTCGCGGTTGTGCGCGAGGGCGTGCAGGTGCCGGCCGACGCCCGCGCCGAGCAGCGAGACCAGCGTCGCCTCGCCGAGGCGGGCGACCTGTCCGACCGTACGGATGCGTCGCTCGCGCAGCTTCGTGGCGGTCACCGGCCCGACGCCCCACAGCCGCTCCACCGGCAGCGGGTGCAGGAACGCCACCTCCCCGTCGGGCGGGACGACCAGCAGGCCGTCGGGCTTGGCGACCCCGCTGGCTACCTTGGCGAGGAACTTCGTGCGGGCCACCCCCACGGTGATCGGCAGGCCGACCCCCTCACGTACGTCCCGGCGCAGGCGGGCCGCGATGTCGGCGGGCGGGCCGACCAGCCGGCGCAGGCCGCCCACGTCGAGGAACGCCTCGTCGATGGAGAGCCCCTCGACGATCGGGGTGGTGTGCCGGAAGATCTCGAACACCGCGCGGCTCGCCGCCGTGTAGGCGGCCATCCTCGGCGGCACGACGATCGCCTCGGGGCAGAGCCGCCGGGCCTGCCGGCCGCCCATGGCGCTGCGGACGCCGCGGGCCTTCGCCTCGTAGCTGCACGCGAGGACGACGCCGCCGCCGACGATGACCGGCCGCCCGCGCAGGCGCGGATCGTCCCGCTGCTCGACCGACGCGTAGAACGCGTCCAGGTCGGCGTGCAGGATGCTGGCCTCGCGCGACACGAACACATGTTCGCATGGAACCCGACGGCAGCGGTACTGACCTGCCCGAACGCGTCGCCGCCTACAGCTCGTCGAAGGGGCGGGCGTAGGCGAACCCGCCCTGGATCGACGGCCGCCAGGCGCTCAGCGGGCGGGCCATGAAGTAGCGCGGCCCCCACTGCTGCGGCGGGGTGACGCCGAGGTCGACCGCCGGGCGGAACCCGAAGCGCGGGTAGTAGTCGGGATGCCCGAGCAGCACCACCAGGGCCTCCCCGAGCGCGTCGGCCGCGCCGAGCACCGCGTGCATCAGCGCGGAGCCGACGCCGCGCCGCTGCCAGGCCGGCAGCACGCCGAGCGGGCCCAATCCCAGCGCGACCGGCTCGCCGGCGACCATGCCCCGGGTGCACACGACGTGCCCGACCACCTGCCCGGCGTCGTCGGCCGCGACGAGGGAGAGGGCCGGCAGCCACCCGTCGTCGGCCCGCAGGGCGTCCACCAACCCCGCCTCGACGGGTACGGCGTCCGGCTTCCCAGCATCGGCGAAGGCGGCCAGGTGCACCGCCCGGATCGCGTCGACGTCGGCGGGGGTCTCACGTCTGATCAACACCGCGTCACCATAGGCGGGGCGCGGCCCGCGGTGCACGCCAATATGGTGCGCACCGGAGCATGTGGGAGGCCGCCGGGCCGCCCCACGGCCCGGCGCCGGACGGCAGGTCAGGACATCGCGGTCGCCGAGGGCGGGGCGGTGCCACCCTGCGGGGCCTCCGCCGTCATCAACCGCACGATCTCCGCCCGGTCGGCGGCGGACGGCAGGCCCCACTCGGGGCGGTAGCCGTACACCTCGTGCAGGGGGTGCGAGGCGGTCCGGCCGTCGAGGACCTCGATGGCGTCGGTGTCGATGAGGCCCGGGTGCTCGACGCCGCACGCCTCGGCGACCTTGACCAGGTCCCGGCGCAGCGTGCGGATGTAGTTGGCGGCGCGCACCGACTTGGAGCCCGGGTCCACACCTCGGACGAGCCACGGGTTCTGGGTGGCGACGCCGGTGGGGCAAGTGTCGGTGTGGCACTTCTGGGCCTGGATGCAGCCGATCGCCAGCATCGCCTCCCGGCCGACGTTGACCATGTCGCAGCCGAGCGCGAACGCGACCACCGCGTTGTCGGGCAGACCGAGCTTGCCGGCGCCGACGAAGACCACCTGCTCGTGCAGGTCGCGCTCGGCGAAGACCTTGTAGACCCGGGCGAAGCCCTGCTGGAACGGCAGTGACACGGAGTCCGTGAAGATCAGCGGCGCGGCGCCGGTGCCGCCCTCGCCGCCGTCGACGGTGACGAAGTCGACGCCACGGCCGGTGTCACGCATCAGGGTGGTCAGCTCCTCCCAGAAGCCGAGGTCACCCACCGCGGACTTGATGCCGACCGGCAGGCCGGTCTCGGCGGCGAGCAGCTCCACCCAGTCGAGCAGGCTGTCGCAGTCGGAGAACTCGGCGTGCCGGGACGGGCTGACGCAGTCGCGCCCCTGCGGGATGCCCCGGGTCGCGGCGATCTCGGCGGAGACCTTGGCCGCCGGCAGCAGCCCGCCGAGGCTGGGCTTCGCGCCCTGGCTGAGCTTGATCTCCAGCGCCCGTACCGGCGCGCCGGCGACCAGGTCCCTGAGCCGGTCGAGGCTGAACCGGCCGCGTTCGTCGCGGCAGCCGAAGTACGCGGTGCCGATCTGGAAGACCAGGTCACCGCCCTTGCGGTGGTACGGCGACAGCCCGCCCTCACCGGTGTTCTGGAGACAGCCGGCCAGGGCCGCGCCCCGGTTGAGCGCCTCCACGGCGTTGCCGGACAACGACCCGAAGCTCATTCCGGAGATGTTCACCACCGACTCGGGCCGGAACGCGTGGGCGCGGCCCCGGGCGGCGCCCAGCACCTTGGCGCACGGCAGCCGCACGTCGTGCCCGGCGCCGGGCGTCGACGGCGGGACGGCCCGACCGAAGGTGCGGTGCTTGATGATCGGGTATCCGGGGGTGAACTCGATGTCGTTGTCGGTGCCGAAGCCGAAGTAGTTGTTCTGCTGCTTCGCCGACGCGTACACCCAGCGGCGCTGGTCGCGGGTGAACGGCCGCTCCTCGTTGTTGCCCGCGACGATGTACTGGCGTAGCTCCGGCCCGATGGACTCCAGCAGGTACCGGGCCCGGCCGAGGACCGGGAAGGTACGCAGCAACGCGTGGTCGCGCTGGATCAGGTCACGCGCGGCGAGGGCCGCGACGGCGGCGACGGCGGCGGGTACGGCTCGGCTTGCCCACTTCATGCCCGCCACTCTTTCCGCGATCGCCCCCCGCCAAACGGACCGGCGGAGGCGCGGTCGACGTCGACGACCCGGACGGCGCGCGGATCAGGGCGACGTCATCAGGCGGTGGACGACCAGCATGGCGATGTCGTCGGTCGGCTGCTCGGCGGCCAGCGCGCCCATCACCGTGGCGCAGACCTGCTCGGCCGGCGCCGGCCGGACCACCTCGGCGAGCCGCCCGAGGCCGACGTCGATGACCTCGTGGCGGCGTTCGACGAGGCCGTCGGTGAAGCAGACGAACACCGCTCCCGGCGGGAACCGCACCTCCGTGCGCTGCCGGGCCGGCGGCCGGCGACCCGTGCCGAGCGGGGGGTCGGCGTGGACCGCGACGGGCTCGCCCGACCGCCCCGGCGCGGCGAGGACGGGACGCAGGTGCCCGGCGGCGGAAAGCCGGATGCGGGTGCGGTCGGGGGAGATCATGGCGTACAGCGCCGTGGTCAGGTTGCCCGCCTCGAAGTGGCCGACCTTGCGGTCGAGGAGCGTCAACGCCTCCGCCGGGTCGTCGCAGACCAGCGCGTAGGCGCGCAGCGCGCTGCGGATGCGCCCCATCACCACGGCCGACTGAAGGCCGTGGCCCGACACGTCGCCGATGACCAGGCCCAGCCAGCCCGACGGCAGGACGAACACGTCGTACCAGTCGCCGCCGATCCCGGCGACGTGCCCGGGCACGTAGCGGGCGGCCAGGTCGAGGCCCGGCACGCCGGGCAGCTGGGTGGGCAGCAGGCTGCGTTGCAGGGCGAGGGCGGCGCTGTGGTCGAGGTTGTGCGACCGGGCGAGGCTGGCCAGGCTGGCCCGGTCGGCGACCAGCTCCAGCAGGCGTACGTCGTCGTCGGTGAAGTGGCGTCGGTGCAGCGTGCCGACGTGCAGGACCCCGATCAGCTCGCCCCGGGCGAACATCGGCACGCCGAGCAGCGACCGCAGCCCCATCGCCACCAGGACCGGGTTGACCACGCTGCCGGGGACGACGTCCTCGACGATCACCGGCCGTCGGGTCAGGGCGATGCGGCCGGCGAACCCGCGGCCCACGGAGACGCGGAAGCCCTGCCGGACCTCCTCCTCCAGCCCCTTGGCCGCGGTGGCCACGAGCTGCTGGGCGTGCGTGTCCAGCAGGAGGATGGCCGCCGTGTCGACGTCGAGCAGGTCCCGGACCCGGTCGAGCAGCTCGTCGAAGAGGTCGGCAGCGTCGAGGCGGGACAGCGTCGCGTCGGTCACGGCCTCGATGCGGCGCAACCGTTCGTCGTCCCCGATGAGCCTCTGATCGGCCACCACAGGATCCTAGCCCTGTCGGTCGGGCCGACCGTCCCGCGAGCGTGCGGTGCCGGTGCGGCTCGTCCGTCACCGGCGGGACCGCCCGGTCAGGCCCGGCGGCGGGTCGTCCACGCCTGGAGGGTGGGCCGGCGGACCACCGCGATGCGGTCGCCACGGGCGCGCAGCGACGTACGCCCGCCGCGTCCGCGTCGTACGGTCAGGTCCACGGTGCGACCGCCGACCCGCACGCCCTCCAGCACGAGGTCCGGCAGCCACTCCGGCAGGTGCGGATCAACGAAGATCGTGCGCAGCGGCGCGGCCGGGCACAGCGCCAGCAGGGCCTGGATCAGCGCCACCACCGCGCTGGCAGACCAGGCCTGCGGGGAGCAGGAGTCCGGATAGACGCCGGGGTGCGGGTGGGCGTCGTCGCGGGGCAGGCCGCTGAGCACCTCCGGCAGGCGGCGGCCCGGCGTACCAGCCCGGCGCCGTACGTGGGGTGCCCGGTCGCGGCGAAGGCCACCCCGGCGTGCCGCAGCGCGGCGTACCAGTACGCCTGCAACTCGCTGGTGGCGAGCGGGTTCGGCACCACCTCGCCGTGCTCGTCGACGATGGCGGTGTCCGAGTCCTTGAAGTTGCTGCTGCCCAGCCGCGCGAGCTCGCGGGCCAGGGTGCCCGGGCGCGCGCGGCGGCGTCGCCCGGCTCGGCGAAGCTCGGCGGCGGCGCGGCGAGGCGCTGCCCGTCGAAGACCGGCTCGACGAGCAGGTCCACCCGCCGGCCCGTGCGGGTTCGCCCCCACGGGCCGGCGGCGGTGGTCAGTGGCGGAACGACCGGCGTACGACGCCGCCGACGAGCGCGCACCAGGTGTCGAGGTCCAGCTTGCCGTGGGCCGGCAGGCCGTGGACGCGCTGGAGGTCCTTGACGGCCATCTTGGTCGGGTGGTCGTACTCGCCGGTGGTGGTGACCTCGGTGTGGCCCCGGAAGTTCAGCAGGAACTGCACGGCGGTGACCGGCAGGCCGGTGGCGTCCCTGCCCAGCTCCGGCACCAGGGTCTCCCAGGTGGGCGCGGTGAGGGTGGCGTCGACGTCGACTCCGATGCCGTTGCGGTACTGCCAGTCCTGCACGGCGGCGACGGTGGCGGCGTCGAAGACGCTGTTGACCGGTACGGCGTAGCCCCGGTGGGCGAGCAGGTACTGCACCACCCGTACGGAGGGGGAGCCGACGAAGCGCCACAGGTCCGGCCAGCGGCGGGCCGGCACGTCGCCGAGGTCGGTGCCGAGTTCCTCGAAGACCCGGCGGCGCAGGGTGGGGAACTGCCGGTAGAACGCGGCCCCGGGGCAGAGCGTGGTACGGAAGTCCCAGTGGCCGAAGATGTCGTGGGCGTGTAGCCCGTACCGCCGGCAGATGGTCGCGCAGAGCGCGACCAGCGAGTCCAGCAGCGCCTCCGGCGGCGTCTCGGTGACGTACGTGCCCTCGTTCTCGATGCCGATGGCGCGGCCGTTCTCGCCCGGGCAGTGCGCCGAGATCATCTGCCGGTCGCCGGCCCGCAGCCGCTCCAGGCTGCCCCGGCGCCCCTCCATGACGTAGCCGCCGCGGCTGATGGTGAAGTGCTGGCCGGTGTCGGACCAGCCGTTGCCGTCCATGTGCAGGTTCTGGCAGTCGCGGGCCAGCTTGACCGCCTGCGCCTCGGAGTAGTCGGTGACGTTGGGGAACGCCATGTGGTGCACGATGATCTTGTTGGTGGGGATGGCGCTGACCGACAGCGGGTCCGCCGGCGGGCGCGCGCCCCACTCGTCGCAGCTGTAGATCCAGTCCAGGTCGGAGCCGGGGTCCGCGTGGGCGGTGCCCGGGAGGGCGAGCTGGCTGCCGACGACCGCGACCGTGGCGGCGCCGAGGCCGGCGCGCAGCAGGGTCCGGCGGTCCAGTGCGGAATCCTCGACGTGCATGGCGTCTCTCCTCTGCGGCCGGAGGTGGGGGCGGGGGCGGCCCCTGAAAAGGAACTCCAGGCTTCGCGTGTGCAGTGGAGGATATTGCCAAGGCGTGGCAGTGCGCCAGAGGCCGGCCGAGGTCGGACCAGCTTCCCCGGACGGGGCGCCAGTTCGCGCCGACTCTCGATCTCCACGTGCAGTTCCTCCGCCCGGCCCGCCCCGGGCGGCTGGTGGGTCGCGGGCGGGTCACGCAGCGCGGCAGGGTAGCCGACCGTCAGAGCACCTGGGAGAGGAAGCGGCGCAGCCGGGGGTGCTCGGCCCGCTCGAAGATCGCGGCCGGCTCGCCGGCCTCCAGCACCACGCCGCGATCCATGAACGCCACCGTGTCGGCGACCTCGCGGGCGAAGCCCATCTCGTGGGTCACCACCACCATCGTCATGCCACCGGCGGACAACTCGGCCATCAGCCCCAGCACGCCCTTGACCAGCTCCGGGTCCAGGGCGGAGGTCGCCTCGTCGAAGAGCATCACCTGCGGGCGCAACGCCAGCGCGCGGGCGATCGCGACCCGCTGCTGCTGCCCGCCGGACAGGTGCGCCGGGCGGGCGTCGGCCTTGGCCGCCAGCCCCACCAGCTCCAGGTGGTCGCGGGCGAGGGCCGCCGCCTCGTCCGCGTCGAGCTTGCGGATGCGGCGCAGCGCGAGGGTGACGTTGCGCAGCACGCTCATGTGCGGGAAGAGGTTGAACTGCTGGAAGACCATGCCCACCCGCTGCCGCAGGGCGTCGGGGTCGTCGCCGCGCACGCTGCGCCCGTCGAGCAGCACGTCGCCGCGGTCGGGCTCGATGAGCCGGTTGATCGTACGCAGCAGGGTGGACTTGCCCGACCCGGACGGGCCGATCACGCAGGCCGTCGCTCCGCGCGCCACGTCCAGGTCCACCCCGCGCAGCACCCGGTTCGCCCCGAAGGCAAGGTGCACGTCGCGGACGCTCAGGCTCACCGAGGTCGTCGTGTCGATGCTCATCGCTGGTTCCCTCCCGCCGCGCCCGGCAGCGCCAGGTCGAGGTCGTCGTCGGCGTCACCGGGAGTGGCCTGCCGGCCGTGCCGCAGCCGCCGGTCGATCCAGTTGACGGCGTGCGTCAGCGGGACCGTCAGCGTCAGGTAGAACAGCCCGGCCAGCAGCAGCGCCGACTGGTTGCCGGTGTTGGCCGCGTAGTCCTGCCCGATGCGGAACAGCTCACGCTGGCTGGCCAGCAGGCCGAGGAAGTAGACCAGGCTGGAGTCCTTGATCAGCGCGATGAGCTGGTTCACCCAGGCCGGCAGCACCCGCCGGATCCCCTGCGGGACGATCACCAGGCGCATCGCCTCGCCCCAGGACAGGCCCAGCGCCCGGGCGCCCTCCAACTGCGCGGCCTCCACCGACTGGATGCCGGAGCGGAAGATCTCGCCGATGTAGGCCGCCGCGATCAGCGACAGGGCCAGGATGCCCAGGGGATACGGGTTGGGCCCCCACACCTGCATCCCCAGCGGCGCCAGGCCGACCCCGATGAGCAGGATCGTCGCCGCCGCCGGCAGGCCGCGGAACACGTCGGTGTAGACCCGCGCCGGCCACCGCAACCATCGCGTACGCGAGATGCCCGCGACGGCCAGCGCCATGCCGAGCACCGAGCCGAGCAGGGCGGCGGAGATCGCCAGGATCAGCGTGTTGGGCAGCCCCACCGTCAGCATCTCGGGCAGCGCCTCGCGCATGGAGTCTGCGTCGAAGAAGGTCTCCCACAGGGTGCTCAACGGATCCATCGTCTCTCCCACCGCCCCGCTTGCTCGTCGTCGCTACGTCTCAGGAGGTGGCCGACGCCGACGGCACCGGAACCGTGCCGCTGCCCGGCGTGAAGTCGGCCGGGATGGGGCGGCCCGGGTAGTACTGGGCCTGCAGGCGGCTCCACGTGCCGTCGGCGATCACCTCGTCGAGCCCCTTGTTCAGCGCCTCGCGCAGCTTGTCGTTGCCCTTGGCGACCGCGTACGCCGTCGGGGCCGGGCTGAGCAGCTTGGCCGCAACCGTGATCTTGCCGGCGCTGTCGGCGGCCGACTTGTCGCCGATCTCGGCCGGGGCGATCCAGGCGTCGGCCGTTCCGGCCTTGAGCTGGTTGATCGCGCCGTTGTAGTCGGGCACCCGGACCGGGTCGAGTCCCTCGCCGGTGGCGTAGTCGTCCTGGACGGTGCCCTGCACGACCACCACCCGCTTGCCGGCGAGCTGGTCGAAGCCGGTGATCGACGAGCCGGCCGGCACGTCGAGTCCGAAGTGGCCGAAGTCGTAGCCGTTGCCGAAGTCGACGGTCTTCTTGCGCGCCTCGGTGATCGTGATCGAGGAGCTGCCGACGTCGAACTTGCGGTTGTTGACCTGCGACAGCAGGGCGGAGAAGTCGGTGCCGACGAACTCCACCTTCAGGCCGACCTTTTCCGCGACCGCGACGAGCAGGTCGTTGTCGAAGCCGGTGAACTTTCCGTCCTTGAGGTAGACGTTCGGCGGGGCGTCGGTGAGCGTGCCGGCGCGCAGCACGCCCGGCTGGAGCAGGCCGTACGGGTTGTCGGCCGCGTCGGCCGCGTCGTCGCCGCAGCCGGTCAGGGCGGTGGCGACGAGGACGGCGGCCACGCCGAGGGCGGCGGCCCGGGTGAGGGACGAGAGGATGCGCACAGGTGTCTCCGATGAGGTGTCTCCGGCGACGGGCACGGGCGTGCGTCGCCGACGGTGCGCCCGATGGGCGTACCGCTGGGATGGTTCAGGGAAGAGGGGGTGGCGCGCCTAGCGCGCGTCGCCGGGGCGACAGGAGGTGGCGCAGACCCGCATCATGTCGATGTGGCGGCGCCGCGTCAGCGCCGGCGACGCCGGTGCCACGGCGGGAACCGCCGGTGGGGGGAAGGTGCGCAGGGACATGGCTCTCCTCGGTCGGTGTCGACCTGGGAACCAGGCCGCGCTTGCACCGGAGCCGCTCCGATGCCTGGTCTTCACCCGGGGCACCCCTGCGCGGACGAGGGTTGCCGGCCAGCGAGCCGGGGCTTGACGCTGGCGCTCATGACCTGCCGACGAGGCTAGCAGCCCGCCACGCTGGGCCGTCCAGCCGTTATGACCACCCTCACGCGCCCGCCGACGGCGCGTCCGTCCCGTCCCGTCGCCTCGGCACCCGCCACGTCCGCCCCGGTCACTCCTCGATCGCCCCGCCGACGCGGCGCAGGTGCTGCCGGAAGGTGAGCCCGGGCTCGGCGGCGCGGCGGGTCAGGTAGTCGGCGAAGGCGGTCTGCTCCCGCAGCGTCTCCCCGGCGCGGATGCGCCGCGCCTGGAGCCGTTCGACGGTGCCGATGCGCTCCGCCGCCGCGAACAGCTCCGCAGCCCGCGCGGCGGGCAGGAACAGCACCCCGTCGTCGTCGGCGACCACGAGGTCGTCGGCGGTCACCAGGTGCGGCCCGACCCGGGCACTGGTGAGCGTCTCCGGCTCCCTCGGATCGAGCCGGGCCGGCCCCGCCGGCAGGCTGCCGTAGCTGAAGACCGGCAGGCCGATCTCCACCAGCTCCGGGGTGTCGCGGTGCAGGCCCCAGACGACGAGCCCGGCGACGCCGGCCGCGGCGCCCTCCAGCACCGCCAGGTCCCCGACGCACGCCTCGTCGGTCCGCCCGCCGTTGTCGATGACGAGCACGTCACCGGCGGCGGCGCCGCCGTACGCCTCCAGGAACACGTCCACGCTGCCGTGGTGGCGCACCGGCAGCACCCGGCCCACGAGACGGTGCCCGGGCACGACCGCCCGGATCCCGGCCGGCGCCGCGCGCGGGGGCACGCCGAGGCGTACGCAGGCGTCGGCGATCAGCGGCGTGGACAGCTCGGCGAAGCGCTCCCGCATGACGTCCTCCTGGCACGTGGTGGTGCGTGGGTCGTCATCGTAGGGAGCACGGGTGCCGCCGCGGCGAGGTCCAATCCGGTGCCGCTGGCTCGGACCTAGACTGTCCACGTGATTCCGATCGAGGCCGTCGCCGTCGCCTACGGCCGCTGGATCACCCCCGACCTGCCGCTGTACGGCAACGAGCACGACCGCTCCGACTTCGCTCCCTGACCGGCCCGGTGCCACGCCGCCCGCCGTTCACCTCCGCCACACCTCCGGGAGCGTTCCGCCATGCCCACACCCGACCACACCGGCGTCGTACCGCCCGCCGACCGGCCACCCGCCGCCGACCCCACCGACACCTCCGCCGTCGCGGTGCTCCGGGCGCCACGGGCCGCCCGGGTCCTGGCGGCCAGCCTGCTCGGCCGGATCCCGCTCGGCGCGGCCCCGCTGGCCCTGCTGGTGTTCGCCCGCGAGACGATGACGCTGACCGTCGCGGGCCTGCTCGTCGGCGCGTTCACCGCCGGCACCGCCGTGGGCCAGCCGATGCTCGCCCGGATGGCGCAGCGCTGGCGGCAGCCGCCGGTGCTCTGGCTGTCCGTGACGGCGTCGACGATCGGCTTCGCCCTCACCGCCGCGCACGTGAACCTGCCGGTGACGGTGTGCGCCGCCGCCCTGGCCGGGGCGGGCGCGCCGCCGTTCGAGTCGTGCCTGCGGGTGCTCTGGCGCGACCTGCTCCCCGCGCACCGCGTGCAGACCGCGTACACCCTGGACATCGCCGTCCAGGAGCTGATCTTCATCCTCGGCCCGGTGGTCACGCTCGCCGCCGTGGGCCTGGCCGGCCCGCCCGGCGGTCTGGCCGCCGCCGCGCTCCTGCAGGCCGTCGGTACCGCGTGGTTCGCCACGACCGACGCGGTGCGTCGCTGGCGGGGCGAGCCGGCCGTACGCCACTGGGCCGGGCCGCTGCGTGCCGGCCGGCTCCGCCTGGTCCTCGGCGCGCTGCTGCTGGTCGGCGCGGCGGTGGGCAGCGTGACCGTCGCCGCGACCGGATACGCCGAGGCGGCCGGAGCCCGGTCCTGGGCGGGCTGGTTGCTCGCCGCGCAGGCCACCGGGGCGCTGGTCGGCGGCCTGCTCTACGTACGCTTCGGCGGGCTGCGCCGGCATGCCACGCTGCCCCGCGCGGTCGGCGTCTTCGCCGTCGGCTACCTGCCGTTGCTGCTCACCCCGGCCCCGGCCGCGATGCTGGGCCTGATGGCGGTCAGCGGGCTCGCGCTGCCGGCGCTGCTGACCATCGCCTTCGTCGCGATCGACGACGTGGCTCCCACCGGCACGGTGGCCGAGGCGTTCGCGTGGGCGGCGACGGCGTTCTCGGTGGGCAGCGCGGGCGGCGCGGCGGTGGCCGGCGCGGTACTGGACGCGGCGGGGGAGGTGACCGTCGGCTTCCTGATCGCCCCGCTGAGCGCCGTCGCGGCGTGCGGGATCGCGCTGGCCGCCACCCGCGCCGCCGGCGGCGGTCGGTCGGCGAGCTGATCGCGGGGCCGGTGCCCGGCGCGCCGGGGCGGGCTCAGACCCCGGCCGCCGACTCCTCGGCCGGCTGGCCCGGCTGCCCGGGTACGACCGCCGCCGGCACCCGCGGCAGCGTGAACACGAAGCGGGTCCCGTCGCGGTACGCCTCGTCCAGGCTCAACGTCCCGCCGTGGTACTCGACGACCTTCTTGCAGACCGCCAGCCCGATGCCGGTGCCCGGGTACGCGCCCCGGGGGTGCAGCCGCTGGAAGATGACGAAGATCTTCTCCGCGTACCGGGGGTCGATGCCGATGCCGTTGTCCTCGACGGCGAAGGACCAGCCCTGCGCGGTGTCCGTCACGGTCACCCGGATGCGCGGCGCCCGGTCCGGGCTGCGGAACTTGACCGCGTTGCCCAGCAGGTTCTGCCACAGCATGGTCAGCAGGGTCGGCTCGCCCCGTACGGTGGGCAGCGGATCGCGGTCGATCGTCGCGCCCGACTCCTCCACGGCCCGCGACAGGTTCGCCTCGGCCTGCGCGAACACCTCGGCCAGGTCCACCTCCCGCTCGTCGCCGTAGACCCGGCCGATCCGGGAGAAGGTGAGCAGATCGTTGATCAGCTCCTGCATGCGGCTCGCCCCGTCGACGGCGAAGCCGATGTACTGCCGGGCCCGGTCGTCGAGCTGGTCGGCGTAGCGGCGCTCCAGCATCTGGCAGAACGACGCCACCTTGCGCAGCGGCTCCTGAAGGTCGTGCGAGGCGACGTACGCGAACTGCTCCAGGTCCTCGTTGGAGCGGCGCAGCTCGTCCGCCTGCTGTTCCAGGGCGTTGCGGTCGTGCTGGCTGCGTTCCCACGCCTCCACGACCGCGCGGCGCATCGTCTCCACGTCGCTGGTCAGCCGGGCGATGTCGGCCGGACCGTCGGGCCGCAGCCGGTGCCGGAAGTCGCCGCCGGCCACCTGACGCACCGAGGCGCCCAGCCGGTCCAGGGGCCGCAGCACCCGCGTACGCACCAGCACGGAGCCGACGATCCCGCACACCAGCAGGGCCGCGAGGATCGCCACGAAGGTCAGGTCCCGCAGCGCCCGGGCGGCGTCGAGGTCGCCCCGGCCGGCGTCGCGGATCCCGTCCAGGCGACCGACCAGCCCGGTCAGCTCGGCGCGCACCGCCGCGAAGGTCTGCGCGTCCCCGGTCACCAGCGGCGCCAGCTCCTGCGGCGTCGCGCCGGCCTGCCGGGAGGCGATCAGGCGTTCGGCGAACTCCGTGCGCCAGCGGTCGGCCAGCCGCCGCGCCCGCTCCAGGTCACCCAGCGCCTCCGGCTCGTCGGCGAGCAGGACGCGCAGCCGCGACATGGTGGCGCGTTCGTCCTCGACGCCCTGCCGGTACGAGTCGACGAAACGCGGGTCGGCGGTGACGACGTGGCCGCGTACGGCCGCCGCCTGGACGAGCAGGCCGCTGTCGAGCTGGCCGACGGCCGTACGGGCCGGGGCGACCCGGTCGGCGAGATGGTTGGAGACCCCGGCGGTGTGCCGCAGCGCGGCGGCGCCGGCCCCGCCGCCGAGCAGGACGATGGCGGTCATCGTCAGCAACAGGACAGTGAGCCACCGGCGGGTCGTCATCGGACGACGGGTCGTTGCCTCGGGAGTCGCCTCGCTGCCCACGACCTGCACCTTAGTGCAGTCGACGGGGCGCGGGCGCGGGGTGCTTGCCGTCGGGTGCTACCAGTGGCGTGTGTCCGTAACCGACCATGTCGCCGCCCGCCGGGACGCCCCGGACGTCCGGGGGCCGGAAGCAGCCGTTGCGCCGATGGCCGCGCCGGCTCCCGCGACCACAATGGCGACCGGGGGCGGCCCCACCGCCCCCGGCGCGGGGGAGGTGTACGCGTGAGCGGCTGGCAGGTCTCCGGCTACCGTCCGGTGCGGCAGCTCGGCGCCGGCGCGTCCGGCCGGGTGGACCTCGCCGTGCACGACGCGACCGGCACACCGGTCGCGATCAAGTACCTCACCGGCGGGATCGGCGACGATCCGACGTTCCGTGCCGGGTTCCGCGAGGAAGCGCGGCTGCTGGCCGAGATCGACGACCCGCACGTCTCCCGCCTCTACGAGTACGTCGAGTCGCCCAGCGGTGCGGCGATCGTCATGGAGCTGGTCAACGGGGTGTCGCTGCGGCAGATGCTGCGCACGCACGGACCGACGACGCCGGAGTCGGCGCTCTGCGTCCTCAAGGGTTCGCTGGCCGGGCTCGGGGCGGCGCACGCCAGGGGCGTCGTGCACCGCGACTACAAGCCGGAGAACGTGCTGGTCACCGCCGAGGGCACCAGCAAGCTGGCCGACTTCGGCATCGCCATGCCGGTGGGCGGGAGCTCGGGGATCAGCGTCACCGGCACTCCCCGCTACATGGCGCCCGAGCAGTGGACGGGCGCGCCGGCCAGCCCGGCCTGCGACATCTACGCGGCCACCGCCACCTTCTATGAGTGCCTCACCGGCCGGCCCCCCTTCGACGGGCGGGACCTGCCGACCCTGCGCCAGCAGCACGCCCGCGCGCCGATCCCCACCGACCCGGCTCCCGTTCCGGTGCACGACCTGCTGCGGCACGGCATGGCGAAGCAACCGGCCGAGCGACCGCAACCCGCCCAGGTCTTCCTAGCTGTGTTGGAGCAGGTGGCGGCCGAGGCGTACGGGCGGCGGTGGGAGGAGCGCGGCCTGCGCGAACTGGCCCGGAGGGCGGCCCTGCTCGCCGCCCTCCTGCCGTTCCCGGACGGCACGGGCGGGGCCACCAGCCTGGCCAGCACCGCGTTCGGCGAGGAGTCGGGCCGGTGGACGTGGCTACGATCCGGCCGGGCCCGCGTGGCGCTGGTCGGCGGCGGGCTGGCGGCGGCGCTCCTGCTGGGTGGCGCCGGGCTCAGCTACGCCGGCCGCGAGGAGCCGTTGCCCGCCGCCGCGACCCCACCACCCGACGTGCCGGCGGCCCCCACCGGCGCGCCGTCCATCCCGGCCACCGCGCCGGCCACCCCGACGGTCGGGGCGACGCCGACGCCGGACCCGACGGCCACTGCCCCTCCCCCGACCGCGACGACGGCGGCGCCGGACGACACGGGCGCCCCGGCGACCTCCGCCCCCGGCCCCGCCGCACCGACCGCGTCGACCAGCGCCAGCGCCGCGCCGGTGGACACCGTCGCGCCCTCCGTCGGGCGGGTGGCGGCCAGCCCGAGCGAACTCGACCCCCGGGGCTGCCCGTACGGACCCACGTCCAGCACGGTGTCCGCTGTCGTCTCCGACGACCGTACGGCCGCGGGGGAGCTGAGGGTCAGCCTCCGGTACACGTTGGATGGTCGTACGACCGAGGTGCCCATGGCGTCGGGTGCGCGCGGGGTGTTCCGGGGCGTCCTGGGCGACCTGCCCCGGCCGGCGGAGACCACCCGGATCCCGGTCCGGGTCGTCGCCGTGGACGAGGCCGGCAACACCTCGGCCGAGGGTTCGCCGGTCCACGTGACGCTGCATCCGTACTGCACGCCGGGCTGAGCCCGGACACCTCGATGCCGACCACGACGACGGAGGACGGGCCGCCGTGACCCAGCCGAACGACCCCACCGAGGCGCTGCCCACCCATCGGCGGCCGGCGGACGCCGCGGAAACCACCCGCCTCGTGGTCCACCGGCCGCAGCCACCGGCCGAGCCGACGGTGCGCCTGCCATCGGGCGACGCGACGGTGCACCTGTCGGCCGGGGAGGCCACGGCGCGCCTGCCATCGGGTGACGCGACCGTGCACCTGTCGGCCGGCGAGCCGACCGGGTCGTCGGCCCACGGTGAGGTGACGATGCCGCAGCGCGCCGTCGGCGGGGGGACCGGGACGTGGCCGGCGGCGCGACCCGCGTCGGGGGAGTGGACCGCCCGGGCGACGACCGTGGGAGGCGGGCCCGTGACCGGCACCGGGCCCGGTCAGGGGACTCTCTTCGGCGGGCCCACCGGCGCCGCCGCCCCGCCCGGCGGGGAGGTGCGGTTCGGGCCGGGCGTGCCGACGACCCCGCCGCCGGCGCCCGCGTGGCCGTCGTCGTCGCCGCCGCCGCGGCGGCGGCGGTCGGCGTGGCGGACGGTGACCTCGGTGCTGTCCACCCTGCTGACCGTCGCGCTGCTCGTCGCCGTCGGCCTCTACCTCTGGCAGCGGATCAGCCCCCTGGAGGTGACCGGGGTGACGCTGGCGGTCGCCCAGCCGGCGGGCGACCGGTGTGACGTCACGATCGACGTGGTCGCCACCGTGTCGACCAACGGCCGGGCCGGGGAGATCCGCTACCAGTGGCTGCGCACCGGCAGCGCGCCCGGCAGCCTGCTGACCGAGCGGGTCGGGCGCGGCCAGCGCACCGTCGAGCTGACGCTGCGCTGGGCCTTCAGCGGCGTGGGCACCACGACCGAGACGGCCACGGTCAACATCACCTCACCTGCTCCCGTGCAGGCCCAGACCCCGGTGTCGTACGACTGCCGGCGCCGCTGAGCGGGGGTTTCCCGGGTCGTCGCCGCGGGTAGGTCGGGCCGGACGAACCCGGATGCCGTGTGGAGGACTACCGATGAGAGACAACTTCGGCGACGCGGTGGGGGACGCCCTCCGGTCGGTGATGCTGTTCCTGCCCAAGGCCGTCGCCTTCGTGGCGATCCTGGTGGCCGGCTGGCTGATCGCCAAGGCCGTACTGAAGATCGTGGACAAGGTGCTGGAGCGGGTGGGCTTCGACCGTGCCGTGGAACGCGGCGGGATCCGGCGCGCCCTGGCCCGCTCCCGGTACGACGCCAGCGACATCGTCGCCAAGCTCGCCTACTACGGGGTGCTGCTGGTGACCCTCCAGCTGGCCTTCGGCATCTGGGGTCCTAACCCCATCTCCGACCTGATCGCGGGCGTGATCGCCTGGCTGCCCCGCGCCTTCGTGGCGATCGTCATCGTCGTGGTGGCCGCCGCCATCGCCAACGCGGTGAAGGACATCATCAGCGGTGCCCTGGGCGGGCTGTCGTACGGCCGGCTCCTCGCCACCATCGGCTCCGTGTTCATCCTCGGGCTGGGCGTCATCGCCGCGCTCAACCAGATCGGCGTCGCCACCGCCGTCACCACTCCCGTGCTGATCGCGGTGCTGGCCACCGTCGGCGGCATCCTCGTCGTCGGGGTGGGCGGCGGGCTGGTCCGTCCCATGCAGAGCCGCTGGGAGTCGTGGCTGAGCCGGGCCGAGCAGGAGTCGCGGCAGATCGCCACGCACGCCCGCGCCTACCAGGCCGGGCGCCGCGACAGCGAGGCGCACCTCGCCGCCACGGCCACGAGCGGCGACCCGGATGCCACGCAGGTGGTGTCCGGCCCCCGTGTCGCCGCGGACCCGGAGGCCACCCAGGTGGTCTCCGGCCCCCGCGTCGACGCCGACCCGACCGTGCCGGTGCCACGGCAGGGCGAGGCGGACACCACCCAGGTCACCTCGCCCGCCGCAGCCCGTCCGGCCGCCGAGGACAGCGAGGCCACCATGGTCATCCCGCCGCTGGACGGCGAGCAACGCCGCCGCTGAGCACGACGCCGGGGCGGGATCCGACCGGGTCCCGCCCCGGCGTGTGTCCGGCGAAGGGTATGCCCGTGCGGGCCGGCGCGACTACGATCGCCGGCATGACGTGGCGATGTTGATGCACTGCTAGGGGCCACTGCCGTGGGCCGCCGCGGTCGCCGTACGTCCGGCGTCCGCTTCGTCCCCACAGGAAGGTCCCATGACTGTCCACCCTCCGCGCGTGTCCGACGCGCGCGTCCGCCGGCTGGCGGCCACCCTCTACGGGTACGCGTTCCTCAGCGAACTCGTCCTGCTCTATCCGCTGTACGCGCTGCTGTTCAGTGACACCGGCCTGTCTGTCTGGCAGATCTCGTCGCTGTTCGTGATCTGGTCGGCCGCCAGCATCCTGCTGGAGGTGCCCTCCGGCGCGTTCGCCGACGCGGTGTCGCGGCGGCTGCTGCTCGCCCTCGCGCCGGTGGTCACCGCCGCCGGCTTCGCCCTCTGGGTGCTCGTGCCCTCGTACCCGGCCTTCGCCGTCGGGTTCGTGCTCTGGGGCGCCGGCGGGGCCCTCGCCTCGGGCGCGCTGGAGGCGCTGGTCTTCACGGAACTGGACCGCCTCGGTGCCGCCGGCCGCTACGCCCGCGTCATCGGCCGGGCGAAGACCGCCGAGACGCTCGGCGTGCTCGCCTCGATCCTGCTGGCGGGCCCCGCGTTCGCCCTCGGCGGCTACCCGGCCGTCGGCGCGGCCAGCGTGCTGGCCTGCCTGCTCGCCGCCGCCGTCGCCACCCGCCTGCCGGAGCACCGCCGGCCCGCGACGACCGTGCCCGCCGACGTTGGCCCGTCCACCGGTGCCAACGCCGTGCCCACCGAAGCCGTGCCCGTCAACATCGGCCCGTCCACCGGTGCCGGCGCTGTCGCTGCCGACGCGGTGCCCGCCGACGTCGTGGCCGGCTCGGGAGCCGACCCGACCGGGTCCGACGGCGGGGCGGACGACGACGAGGACCTCGGCTGGTGGGCGAGCCTGCGCGCCGGGCTGGCCGAGGTGCACGCCGACCGGGCCGTGCGCGCGGCGGTGCTGCTGGTCGCGGTCGTCGCGGCGGTCTGGGGCGCCCTGGACGAGTACACCCCGCTGCTGGCCCGCGACACCGGCGTCGGCGAGGCGACCGTGCCGCTGCTGCTCCTGCTCACCTGGGTGGGGGTGGCCGTCGGCGGCCTGCTCGCCCCGGCGGGGGAGCGGCTGACCGGCCGGGGGTACGCCGGCCTGCTGGCGCTGTCGGCCGTGGCCCTGGCCGCCGGGGCGCTGCTCGCCCGGCCGCTCGGCTTCGTGCTGGTGGCCGCCGCGTTCTGCGGCTTCCAACTCGCCACCGTGCTCGCCGACGCCCGGTTGCAGGCCCGGATCACCGGGGCCAGCCGGGCCACCGTCACCTCGTTGGCCGGAATGGCCACCGACGTCACGATCATCGCGGTCTACGGCGGCTACGGACTGCTCGCCACCGGGGCCGGCAACGGGGTCGCGTTCGCGGTGGCCGCGGTGCCGTACCTCATCGTGGCGCTGCTCCTGGTGATCCGCTCCGGCCGGCAGCAGCGCCGCCGGCCGGAGCGGGCGAGCGCCGGGCGCGCCGGCTGACCGGGGCCCGGCGGCGGTCCGGAGCGACCGCCGCCGGGCTCGTCGCCGTCAGCCGGGAAGGTGCAGAAACGACCATTGATGACCGTCGAGGTCGCGGAACCGTCCGGGGACGGCTCGTCGGCGGCGAAGCCCAGCGCACGGAAGAACTCCGTAGCCACGGCGAGGCTGCGCACCGGCAGGTTCACGAACGTCGTGCTCATCGCTCCTCCTCCAGGAACACCTTGAGCGCGGCGAGCCGTTCCCGCCAGTACGCCTTCAGCTCCGCCGCCTGCTGCGCCCCGGTCAGCTTCTCGTGCTGCACGGACACCCGGGACTTCGTCGCGCCGACGACCGCGAAGCCCACCACGAGCCGGGTCGGCCCGTCGCCCCAGTCGGCCCGGAACGTCCGCGCCGGCGTGGCCGTGCGGACGCGGACCGTCGTGTCGGGCAGCCACCGTCGGCGCAGCGCGTCGTCGGCGAAGGCGTCGAAGAGCCGCTGCACCGGTACGCCGACCGTCCGGCTGCCGGCGGCGGAGAAGTCGCCCCCGCGCCGCTGCCCGGGCGCGCGCAGGCCGCGCGTCTGCTCGTACCCGACGGTGACGCTCTGCGCCCACCAGCCCGCCACCTCGTGTGTGGTGACCAGCCAGCGGGCGATCTCGGTGTGCGTACGCCCGGTGGCGCCCCAGGCGTCGAGCAGGGCGAACCACTCGTCCCAGCCGCGGCCGGTGCGCTCGCGCAGCAGCGCGTCGGAGATCCGCCCGGTCTGCCCCGTCGCGCCCGCGGGCGGCGACAGAGGCTGCGGCGTCGCGGCCCCCGGCTCGGGCCCGGCTCCGGAGGCCCGGGCGGTCAACTGTCGGCGAGCGGCGGTGTAGCTCTCGCCGGTCTTGTCCATCCGGGCGCGGACCCGGTTCTTGAACGACTTGTGACGCGTCATCACATGCTCCCTGTCGACGGCACGGGTCGCAGGGACCCACGCTCCTGTCGACCGCGCCGGAGAAGGGCATGTGGCACGGCGTCCCGGGAGCACGGGGCTCCCTTTGCCTCCGCGAGGCCGGTGGCGTGGGCACCGGGAAGGAGGTGGGGCGCGGGACGGCGCCGCCACCAGCTTACGCCGCTACGGCGGCAGCGTGGGGTCGGCCGGGAGTCGGCGGGTGGCGGGTCAGGCGCCGGCGGTCTCGCCGGTCTGCTCCCAGATCGAGCTCATCTCGTCGAAGGCCTGCTCCATGAGCTGCACCATGGCCCGTCGGGCGCGGTCGCCGTCGCGCCGCTGGATCGCCTGGGCCACCTCGGCGTGCAACTGGAGGGCCTGCTCGTGCGGGTGGTGCGGCATGAGGTGGTGCTGGTGCCGGCCGGTGAGCACCTCGGCGATCAGGTCCTGCAACCGGACGAACATCTCGTTGCCCGAGGCCACCAGGATCCGGCGGTGGAATTCTATGTCGAGCTGGAGGAAGCGCTCCTCGTCGCCGGCCTTGCCGGCCGCCCACATCTTCGCCGCCAGCCCGACCAGGTCGCTCGCCTCGTCGTGGCCGACCCGGCTGGCGGCCAGCCAGGCGGCGTGCGGCTCGACGGCGGTACGCAACTCGGTGATCGAGCGCAGCTGCACGATGCGCCCGGCCGAGGCGAGCCGCCAACGGATCACCTGCGGATCGAAGACGTTCCAGTCTTCCGATGGGCGGATCATGACCCCCACGCGGCGGCGGGTCTCGATGAAACCGATCGAGGCGAGCACGCGCAGCACCTCGCGGACGACCGAGCGGGACACCGCGTAGCGGTCCACCAGGTCGTCGATGTTGAGGACCGACCCGGGTGCCAGTTCCCCGTCGCAGATGGCCGTGCCGAGGCGGTCGAGGACGCGTGCGTGCAGGCCAGCCTCGACAGGGGCGAGCTGGGCGGCCACAGCCCCCGGAGAGGACGATTCCACGCGACGGAGCATATCAGTTAGGTCTACCTCTTGTATAAGTCTGCTTTTTCGGCCTAGCATCCCGAAGTTAAGCGGATGTAAACCGCGAGGTGGCGGCCCACCCGTCGGGGCGGCGGCCACGGCCACGGCATAAGGAGAGATGGACGTGAGACGTCGATCAGTTATCGGGACTTCCCTGGCGATGGTCGTCGCCCTCGGCCTGTCCGCCTGCGGTGGCGGCGGGGACGACGCCGGCGGCTCGAACACCGTCCGGGTGACGCTGGTGAACCACGTCTGGACGGAGAACATCAAGAAGGCGCTGCCGGAGTTCGAGAAGCAGTCGGGCCTGAAGGTGGAGGTCACCCAGCTCGGTGAGGACCAGCTCTCCGACCAGTACAACGTCAAGCTCAACGCCGGGTCCACCGACCTGGACGTGATGATGTACCGGCCGCTTCAGGAGGGGAAGCTGTTCGCCAAGAACAAGTACCTCGCCGACCTGACCGAGAAGAGCAAGTCGGACAGCGCGTTCGAGGTCGGTGACTTCCAGTCCGGGCCGGTGCAGGCGACCACGTACGAGGACAAGGTGGTCGGCGTGCCGATCATCACCGAGCAGGAGGTCCTCTACTACCGCAAGGACCTGCTGGAGAAGTCCGGCTTCACCGCCCCGCCGAAGACCCTCGACGAGCTCAAGGCGCAGGCGGCGAAGGTCGAGGCGGACAACCCGGGCGTGGCGGGCTTCGTGTCGCGTACCGGCAAGGCCGCCGCCGTCACCCAGTTCTCCAGCTTCCTCTACAGCTTCGGCGGCGACTTCGTCGACGCCAACGGCAAGGCCTCGATCAACACCGAGCAGGCCAAGCAGGCGTACGCCTACTACGGCGGGCTGCTGCGTGAGCACGGCCCGGAGAACATCAGCACCGACATGAGCTGGTCCGAGGCGATGGCGATCTTCACCCAGGGCAAGGCGGCCTTCTACACCGAGGCCAACTCGCTCTACAAGAACGCCACCGACCCGGCCAAGTCGAAGGTCTCCGACACCGTCGGGTTCGCGGCCTTCCCGGCCGGCCCGGCCGGCTCGAAGCCGTACAACATCCCCTCCTGGGCGCTCGGCGTCAACGAGGCCTCGAAGAACCAGGACAACGCCTGGAAGTTCATCCAGTGGGCGGCCGGCAAGGAGCAGGCGCTGGCGCAGCAGAAGGCCGGCGTGCCCAGCGCCCGGACCTCCGTCTGGGAGAACCCGGAGGGCTCGGCGACCTACCCGAAGGACCTGGCCGAGGCCACCACGGTCAGCACCGCCAACGGCGTGGGTCACGACCGTCCGCTGGTCGAGAAGGTCGCCCAGGCGCGGGAGATCGTCGGTCAGCCGATCGTCGACGCGATCACCGGCAAGGACGCGGCCGCCTCGGCGGACGCGGCCAACGAGGCGTTCCAGAAGTTCCTCGACGACGAGGCGAAGTAGCCCGAACCGCAGGTGGCGGAGCCGACCGGCTCCGCCACCGCGCGTCGGGACGCTGGCCCTGACCCCCACCCGGAGACCTCATGTCAGCCGTCACCACACCCGTCACACGATCGCCCGAGGCGCGCCCGCCGTCCCCCGAGACCCCGGCCTGGTCGCGCTGGGCCAACGAGCACCGCAAGTGGCTGTTCGCGGCACCCGCCATGATTTTCGTCGCGGTGCTGATCATCTTTCCGGTGGCGTGGACCGGATACCTCAGCCTGACCGACGCCGAGGGCTCGGTCCGCGCCGAGAGCGAGTTCATCGGCTTCCAGAACTACCTCGACGTGCTCGGCGACACCGACCGGTTCTGGCCGGCCGTGTGGCGCACCGCGCTCTTCACCGGCGTCGTGCTCTTCTTCGAGGTCGTCCTCGGCATGGCGATCGCCCTGCTGCTGTGGCGGCCCTTCCGCGGTGAGAAGTGGGTCCGCGTCGCGATCCTCCTGCCGCTGGTGGCCACCCCGGTCGCGGTCGGCATGATGTGGCGGCTGATCTTCGACCCCAACATCGGGATGGCGAACCAGGTGCTCGGCTGGGTCGGCATCGGCCCGCAGCCCTGGCTCTCCGGGCAGAACTCGGCGCTGCCGACCACGATGTTCATCGACATCTGGCAGTGGACGCCGATGGTCGTGCTGATCCTGCTCGCCGGCCTGACGTCGCTGTCCGACGAGCCGCAGGAGGCGGCACTGATCGACGGCGCCAGCACGTGGCAGCGGTTCCGGCACGTCACCCTGCCCCTGCTGATGCCCACCGTGATCGTGGCGATCCTGCTGCGCGGCATCGACGCGCTGAAGACCTTCGACATCCTCTACGCCACCAAGGGGCGCGGCGGCGGGTCGTTCCACGAGGTGGAGACCCTCAACGTCTACGCCTACGGCCTCAGCTTCGACTACAACGACTACGGCGTCTCATCGACCGTCCTCATCATCTTCTTCCTGATCATCATCGGGGTGATGTGGGCCCTGACCTACCGCAAGAAGGGGCTGAACCGATGAAGCTGCGCAGGCCGTACAAGGTCTTCCGGACGGTTGCCCTCGTCCTCGTGGTGTTGTCGCTGATCGCGCCGCTGGTCTGGATGGTCGCCGCGTCGTTGAAGACGAACGTCGACATCTACGACACCGAGAAGGCGTTCGTCTTCTCCCCGACGCTGGACAACTACTCCAACGTCCTCCAGCAGGCCAACTACATCCAGTTCATCGGCAACAGCCTCTGGGTGGCGCTCGCCGCCACCGTGCTGTCGCTGCTGCTCGGGGTGCCCGCCGCGTACTCGATGAGCCGCTTCAACATGAAGAAGTCGGCGCTGGTCGTGCTCATGGCGCGGGTCATCCCCGGCGTCTCACTGCTGGTGCCCTGGTACTACGTCTTCTCGAACCTGCAGATGGTCGGCGGGTTCACCGTGCTGATCCTCAGCCACATGTTCGTGTCGTTGCCGCTGATCGTCTACATCATGATGGGCTACTTCGACGGCCTGCCGACCGAGCTCGAGGAGGCGGCGCTCGTCGACGGGCTGACCCACATCGGCGCGTTCCGGCGGATCACCCTGCCGCTGTCGGTGCCGGGCATCGCCACCGCCGGCATCCTGTCGTTCATCTTCTCCTGGAACAACTTCATGTTCGCCCTCGTGCTGTCCGGGGCCGACACCAAGACGCTCCCGGTGGCGATCTTCGACTTCGTCGGCTACGCCAGCATCGACTGGGGCGGCCTGATGGCGGCGGCGACCGTGGTCACCCTGCCGATCATGCTGATCGCCCTGTTCGTGCAGAAGTACGTCGTCTCCGGCCTCACCGCCGGCGCCACGAAGGGCTGAGGACACCATGACCACGATCGCACGGGTGGAGACCTTCCTCGTCGCCCCGCGCTGGCTGTTCGTCCGGGTCGAGACCTCCAGCGGGATCGTCGGCTGGGGCGAGGCGACCTGCGAGGGCCGCTCCGAGACCGTCCGCACCGCCGTCGAGCAGCTCAGCGAGCTGCTGATCGGCAAGGACGCGCTGCGCATCGAGGACCACTGGCAGGTCATGACCAAGGGTTCGTTCTACCGGGGCGGGCCGATCCTGGCCAGCGCGGTGGCCGGGCTCGACCAGGCGCTGTGGGACATCGCCGGCAAGCACTTCGGCGCGCCGGTGCACCAGCTGCTCGGCGGCCCGGTGCGCGACCGGATCCGGGTCTACGGCTGGGTCGGCGGCGACGAACCCGGCGAGGTCCGCGACCAGATCGGCGCCGCCGTCGCCACCGGCCTGACCGCCGTGAAGATGAACGCCTCCGGCCGGATGAGCGCCGTCGCGTCCGTCGCCGAACTCGACGCCGTGGTGGCGCGGGTGGCCGCCGCCCGCGAGGTGCTCGGCGACGAGCGGGACGTGGCCGTCGACTTCCACGGCCGGTTCAGCCTCGCCACGGCCCGCCGGGTCGCCCCGCTGCTCGAGCCGTACCGGCCGTTCTTCCTGGAGGAGCCGGTGGTGCCGGAGAACTCGCACCTCATCGGCGAGTTCGTCCGCTCCACCACCACGCCGGTGTCGACGGGGGAGCGGCTCTACAACCGGCAGGAGTTCCTGCCGGTGCTCCAGGCCGGCATCGCGGTCGCCCAGCCGGACCTGTCGCACGCCGGCGGCATCACCGAGGTCCGCAAGATCGCCGCGCTGGCCGAGGTGTACGACGCGCAGCTCGCCCCGCACTGCCCGCTCGGGCCGATCGCGCTCGCCGCCTGCCTCCAGGTCGGCTTCGCCACGCCGAACTACCTGATCCAGGAGCAGAGCATCGGCATCCACTACAACCTCGGCGCCGAGGTGCTCGACTACTGCCTCGACAAGACCCCGCTGACGTTCGTCGACGGGTACGTCGAGCGGCTCACCGCACCCGGCCTCGGCATCGAGATCGACGAAGACGCCGTACGGGCGGCGGACAAGCGCGGCCACGCGTGGCGCAGCCCCACGTGGCGCCACCGCGACGGCTCCTACGCGGAATGGTGATCTCATGACCGTCAACCTCACCGCCGACCTCACCGACGCCCGCATCCTCGCGATCATCCGCGGCACCGACACCACCGCCGCGATCGCCGCCGGCACCGCCCTGCTCCAGGAGGGCGTACGCCTCGTCGAGGTGGCCCTGACCACCCCGGACGCCCTGCGCGCGATCGAGGCGCTGCGCGCCGCTGCCCCCGCCGGAGCGCTGGTCGGCGCCGGTACCGTGCTGACCACCGCCGACGTCGCGGACGTGGCCGCCGCGGGCGCGCAGTTCGTGGTGACGCCGGCCGTGGTCGAGTCGATCGCCGAGGCGGCGCGCCGCGGCCTCCCGGTGGCCGCCGGGGCGCTCACCCCGACGGAGGCGTACACGGCGGTGCGGATGGGTGCGTCGGCGGTCAAGCTCTTCCCGGCGTCGGTCGGTGGCCCCGCGTACCTCAGGGCGGTGCGCGACCCCTTCCCGGACATCCCGTTCGTCGCCGTCGGCGGCGTCGGCCTGGACGACGTGCCCGGCTACCTGCGGGCCGGCGCGATCGCGGTCGGCCTCGGCGGTCCCCTGGTCGGCGACGCCGCCTCCGGCGGCGACCTGGACGCCCTGCGGGCGCGGGCGCGCACCTACCTCGCCGCCGTGCGGGAGTCGACCGCGTCATGACCGCACCGGACCTGCTCACCGTCGGCGAGGCCCTGGTGTCGCTGCGCTCGGCCGGCCCGCTCGCCGCCGGGGGGTCGCTCACCACGCACCTGGCCGGCGCCGAGTCCAACGTGGCCGTGGCGGTGGCCCGGCTGGGCCACCGCGCCGCCTGGGTCGGCCGCCTCGGCGCCGACGAGTTCGGCGAGTACGTGCTGCGGCAGCTGCGCGCCGAGGGCGTCGCCGTCGACGGCGTGACCCGCGACCCGGACCGGCCGACCGGCCTGATGTTCCTGGAGCGGCGCACCGCCGACCTGACCCGGGTGCAGTACCACCGGGCCGGATCGGCCGGGTCCGCCCTCGACGTCGACGACCTGCGGGCGCCGCTGGCCGTCGGCGCGCGGATGCTGCACCTGAGCGGGATCACCCCGGCACTGTCCGGCACCGCCCGCTCGGCCACCCGGTGGGCGGCCGAGGCCGCCGTCGCCGCGGGCGTACCGGTCTGCCTCGACGTCAACCACCGCGAGCGCCTCTGGTCCCGCGACACCGCCCGCGAGGTGCTCACCCCGCTGGCCGGGTACGCCTCGATCGTCGTGGCCTCCGCCGACGAGCTGGACCTCGTCGGCGACCCCGGGGCCGACGAGTCCACCGTCGTGGCGGACCTGCTGCACCGCGGCGTGGACACGGTCCTGGTCAAGCTGGGTGGCGACGGCGCCCGTGCGCACACCCGCGAGGGCGTCGAGCGCGTCGGGGCGCTGAGTGTCACCGCCGTCGACGCCGTCGGCGCCGGGGACGCGTTCACCGCCGGCTACCTCTCCGGCTGGTTCGACGGGCTCGACCTGGCCGGCCGGCTGCGCCGCGCCGCCACCCTCGGCGCCTTCGCGGTCTCCAGCCCCGGCGACTGGGAAGGTCTGCCGCGCCGTGCCGAACTGTCCCTCCTCGACGGTCACGAGGCCGGAGACGTCCTCCGTTAGCCGCCGAGCACCCCGAAGAAGAAAGGCACCCCGTGAAGATCGTCGCCGCTGACGTCATCGTCTCCAGCCCCGACCGCAACTTCGTCACCCTGAAGATCACCACCGACGACGGCGTCACCGGCCTGGGCGACGGCACCCTCAACGGACGGGAACTCTCGGTCGCCTCGTACCTGCGCGACCACGTCGTGCCGCTGCTGATCGGCCGCGACGCGCACCGCATCGAGGACGCCTGGCAGTTCCTCTACCGCTCGGCGTACTGGCGTCGCGGTCCGGTCACCATGGCCGCCATCGCGGCCGTCGACGTGGCCCTGTGGGACATCAAGGCCAAGGTCGCCGGCATGCCGCTTTACCAGTTGCTGGGCGGTGCGTCGCGCACCGGCATCATGGCGTACGGCCACGCCTCCGGCCGGGACCTGCCGGAGCTGTTCGACTCGATCCGCCGGCACCTCGAGCAGGGCTACCGCTCCATCCGGGTGCAGACCTCGGTGCCGGGCATCAACGCGGTGTACGGCGTCGCCGCCCAGCCCAGCGCCGACGGCAAGCGCTACGACTACGAGCCCGCGCAGCGCACCCCGCTGCCGGCCGAGGAGGACTGGGACACCCGCTCCTACCTGCGCCACCTGCCCGGGGTGTTCGAGGCCGTCCGCAACGAGTTCGGCCCGGAGCTGCCGCTGCTGCACGACGGCCACCACCGGATGACCCCCATCCAGGCCGCGAAGCTCGGCAAGGCGCTGGAGCCGTACGACCTGTTCTGGCTGGAGGACTGCACCCCGGCGGAGAACCAGGAGGCGCTGCGGCTGGTCCGCCAGCACACCACCACGCCGCTGGCGATCGGCGAGGTCTTCAACACCGTCTGGGACTACCAGACGCTCATCCGTGAGCAGCTCATCGACTACGTCCGCTCCGCCGTCACGCACACCGGCGGCATCACGGCCATGCGCAAGCTGCTCGACTTCGCCGCCCAGTACCAGATCAAGTCCGGCATCCACGGCCCGACCGACATCTCGCCGGTCGGCATGGCCGCCGCCCTGCACCTGGACCTGGCCATCCACAACTTCGGCATCCAGGAGTACATGCAGCACGGGGCGCTCACCAACGAGGTGTTCCGGCAGTCGTTCACCTTCGCCGACGGCTACCTGCACCCGGGGGAGCAGCCCGGGCTCGGCGTCGAGCTGGACGAGGAGGCCGCCGCGAAGTTCCCGTACGTGCCGGCGTACCTGCCGTTCAACCGGCTCCAGGACGGCACGGTCCATGACTGGTGAGGGCGCGCCCCCGACGCGGCACGTGGTCGTCATGGGGGTGTCCGGGGCCGGGAAGACGACCGTGGCCCGGGGTATCGCCGCCCGTACCGGACTGATCTTCGCCGAGGCCGACGAGTTCCACCCGCCGGCCAACGTGGCGAGCATGCGGGCCGGCGTGCCGCTGGACGACGTCGCGCGCCTGCCCTGGCTGCGCGATCTCGCCGGCTGGATGGCCGCGCGCGCCGCCGAGGGCGTGTCGACGGTGCTGGCCTGCTCGGCGCTGCGGCGGTCCTACCGCGACGTGCTGCGCCAGGGGCCGCCGAGCGTCGAGTTCGTCCACCTGGACGGCGCGGCCGAGGTGATCCGGGAGCGGATGGCCCGCCGCGCCGGGCACTACATGCCGCCGAGCCTGCTGGCGTCGCAGCTGGCCACCCTGGAACAGCCCCACCCGGACGAGTCGGTGCTGGTGCTGGACGTGGCGCTCACGCCGGACGAGCTCGTCTCGGCGGCGGTCGACCGGCTCGGCCTGGCGAGCGGCGTCGCCGCCACCGGCTGAGCGTGTCCCGGTCGCGGTGCCCCCGGCGCCGCGACCGGGCAGCCGGTCTCGGCGCGGGTGCGCCGACCGCTGGCAGTCGCGAGCGGGCGGCAGACCGGTCCCGGGCGGGTGGGCCGGTCGCCGTCAGTCGGGCGACCCGTCGAGGTAGACCCAGCGGCCCTCCTCGCGGACGAACCGGCTGCGCTCGGTCTGCGTGCCCGGCCGGCCGCCGGCGCGGTGGTGGGCCCGGAACTCGACGGTGCCGGTGGCGTCGAACAGCCCGCCCCGGTCGGTGCCGACGATCTCCAGGCCCGTCCAGCGCTGGCCGGGATCGAGGTCGAGCCGGCGCGGTCGGGTCGAGGAGTGCCAGCTGCGCAGCAGGTACGCGGTGTCGCCGACGATGAAGGCGCTGTAGCGCGACCGCATCAGCGCCTCGGCCGTCGCCGCTTCCGCCTCGCCCCGGTGCAGCCGCCCGCAACACCCCGCGTACGGCTGGCCGGAGCCGCAGGGGCAGGGCCGGTCCGGGTCGTCGGCCGTCCGCCGGCGGGGTCGCTTCGCCACCGGCCCATTCTGGCCGACGGCCCGCGCGGCCGGCGTCCGGACCCCGGCCGCCGGCCGCGCGCGGGCCGGTGCGGTGCGGCGGGCGGCCGACCGGGACGGCACGGGGCGTGGCCCCGGGCCGACCGTCGCCCGGGCGTCGTGGTCCCGGCTCAGCCGGCGCTCGTCCGGGGCGCCCGTCGGGTGCCGAACGACTCCATGGTCGTCGCCTTGCGGGCGGGGGCCTTCGAGGCCGCGCCGGCGCGGGTCGCCGCGGCCTTCGCCGCCTTCTTCGCGGGCGCCTTCTTCGCCGGCGCGGCCGTGGCGGGCGCCTTGCGGGCGCGGGCCGGGGCCGCCGTGGCCGAGGTGTCCTTCTTCCGGGCCACGCGGGCGGTCGTCGGGGTCGGCTTCTCCCCCGGGGACCTGGCCGCGGTCGCCCCGGTGGCCCGCTTCGTGGCCGTCGCCACCTTCTTCGCCGCCGCCGCCCGCTTCATCGGGGCCTTGCGCGCCCCGGTGGCCTTCCTGGCCCGTCCTGCGTCCGCCATCGTCGCTCCTCGGGAATCGGCCCTGGGCGCACGGTCTTCCCCCGGCCCCGGTGGTCAAACGCCGGGGCCGACGTGGCGCGGGAGCCGGCCCGGCCCCCGCGCCGCGCGTCACGTCCCGGTCGCCGGCTTGTACGCGCAGACCAGTTCCCAGCCGCCGGGCAGCACCGTCACCCGCTCGAAGCCGACCTCCTTGAGCAGGCCCGTGTAGAACTCGACCTCCCGCAGCCGGCTCACGCAGGTGTCGACCCCGATGAGGAAGTAGCTCCAGAAGAACTGCATCGCCAGCCGGTCCGGGGTGCGGAACTCCTCGCAGATCAGCAGCATCCCGCCCGGCTCCAGGGCCGCGTACGCCTTCTCCACCAGCCGGCGGGCGACCTCGTTCGGCCAGTCGTGCAGCACCCGGACGAACGCCATGGCGTCGTAGCCCGGCGGCAGCGGCTCGGCGAGGAAGTCACCGCCGACGAACCCCAGCCGGTCCACGTGCCCCGTGCGGACCCGGGTGGCCGCCACCAGCGGCGCCACGGCCGGCAGGTTGTACACGTCGACCCGCAGCCCCGAGGCGTCGTCGAGGACGTGCGCGGCGAGCGTGCCGTCGCCCCCGCCGACGTCCAGCAGGCGACGCCGGTCCGACCACAGCTGGTCGGCGTTGCGGTGCACCGCCTCGATCACCGGGCCGAGACCGACGGCCATGCTGCGCTCGAAGTCGGCGGTCTGCTCGTCGGTCTTCGGCGGCCAGGCGAAATCGTCGTCGCCCATGCTGACCTCGCCGCGCAGGCTCTCGCCCAGCCGGCCGTGCAGCCGCCGCCAGGGGTAGCGGTCCCGGTCCCGTTCGATGGCGTCCGGGCCGACCACCGCCGCCACGGCGTCGCGCAGCCCGGGCGCCGCCCGGTACGTGGCCGAGGCGATGTCGTCGCCCGGTTCGCTGCGCGCGACGAAGCCGAGGCTCTCCAGGCAGTCGAGGAACTTGTAGAGCCGCAGGGGCCGCACGTCGAAGCGCTCGGCGAGGTCGCCGAGGCGGGCCGGCCCCGGCTCCAGGGCGTCGAGCAGGCCCATGCCGAGTGCGGTCTCCAGGACGTCCATGGCCTTGGGCCCGTTGGCGAGCAGGCTCATCAGCGCCCGCGGTGACAGGGTGACGTTCACCGGTCCAGCTCCTCTTCCAGCGCGTCCATGAACGCGTCGATCTCCTCGAGGGTGTTGTAGACGTGCGGGCCGATGCGCAGGTAGCCCCGCCAGCTGCAGACCATGTCCCGCGCGAGCAGTCGCCGCTTGACCGCCTCGCCGTCGGCGACGTCGAGGCAGACCACGCCGCCGCGCCGGTGCGGCTCGACCGGGCTGACCACGCGGATGCCGGCCGCCGCCGCCCGCTGGAGGACCCGGGACGTGCAGGCGAGCGAGTGCCGCCGGATCGCGGGGACGCCCACCCCCGCCAGCAGGTCCAGTCCGACCTGGGAGACCAGCGAGGTGAGGGGGTACGGCGTCCCGCCGGCGAAGCGCCGGGCGCCGGGCGCCCAGCCCGTCGACGGCTGGAAGGTCAGCGCCCGGTCGCCGGCCTGCCAGCCGGTCGCCGCCGGTTCCAGCCGGGCCGTCAGGTCCGGGCGGACGTACAGGAAGGCGGTGCCGACCCCGCACAGCCACTTGTGCGCGCCGCCGAGCACGACGTCGACGCCGAGCGCCGTCACGTCCAGCGGCACGACGCCCACGGTCTGGAAGGCGTCGACGACCACCAGGGCGCCGACGTCGTGTGCGCGGCGCACCAGTCGGGGCAGGTCGATGGTGGCGCCGGAGGAGAAGCTGGCGTGCGGGACGCACACGAGCAGCGTCCGCTCGTCGATCCGCGCCTCGAGGGCGTCCTCGTCGAAGCTCGGGCCGCCCGACCCCACGACGTCGAGGCGCGCGCCGTAGCGGCGGAACGCGGTGAAGATGAACGGCACGGTCGGGTACTCCAGGTCGGTGGTGACGACCCGGTCGCGTGGGGCGCGGTAGTCGAAGCAGGACGCGACCCGGGCGAGCAGGGTGCTCAGGTTCGCGTCGGTGACCACGCTGCCCGGTGGCGCGCCGATGAGGGCGGCGATCGAGTCGGCGTACCGGTCGAGGCCGACGTGCCAGTCCTGCCACACCTCGTCGCGCCAGCCGCGCAGCGTCTCCCAGTAGCCGGCGAGCACGTGCTCAGCGCCCCTCGGCGCCGCCCCGGTGGAGTTGTTGTTCAGGTAGACGCAGGTCGACAGCAGCGGGAACTCGGCGCGCAGGGCGGCCTGGGCGCCGGCGTCGAGGCACCCGGACGTGTCGGGTGCCGGTTCGGGCGACATCATTCGGGGCTGCCTCCGCTCGGTGCGGTCCCTGAGGAGGGATCCGGGTCGGGGGTGACGGAGCTGAAGACCGGGATGGACCGCACGGCGGCCAGGTAGGGCGTGCCCTCGGTGTAGCCGGTGCCGGGGCGCGGCCCGAGCATCCGGGTGGCCAGCCGGTGGTGGGTGCGCCGCCACTGGAGCACGGCCGCCGCGAACGCGCCCATGGCCCGGGCCACCAGGTCGACGTCCGCCCCGGTGAGCAGGCCCGCGCGCACCGCGGCCCGGAACGCCTCGTCGACCGACGGCTGCCCGGCGTGCACCCGCTCGCGTACCTCCGGCACCTGCTGGTAGGCGGGCGAGTCCAGCCGCGCCGCCTCCGGGGTGCGGCACAGCGACTCCATCAGCTTGTAGGAGCGGGACTGGATGGCGCTGGCCCCCTCGGTGTACTGACGGAACGTCCGGAACGCCGCCGGCTGCATGGTGGCCAGCAGCGAGAACAGCGGCCCGGCGGCGGTGAGCTGCTGGCAGGCGTACGCCAGCCGGTCGGCCGCCGCCCGCGCCCGACCGGCGGCCAGGGCGGCGATCGTGGCCCGCAGTTCGTCGACCAGCCCCGCGAAGAGGCACTCGTACGCCTGGAGCACCCGGATGAACAGGTACTCGTCGTGCGAGACGTAGACCGGCAGCATGCTCAGCCACAGTGCCGGCTCCCCGGCGGGGGCGCGGTCGGCGGCGAGGGCGCGCAGCACGGCCGCCGGCTCCGGGTGGTGGGCCGCCCCGGCCAGGCCCAGGCGGGCGAGGGCGGGGGCCGCGGCCCGTACGCCGAGCCGGTGACGCTTGGCCACCACCTCCCGGCCCGGCCGGTCCTCGGGCAGCAGGTCGGTCGCGTCCGACGCGGCGGCCGCCTCGAACGCCAGCGCGTCGGCGACCAGGCGGACGAGCAGCCGGTCGCGGTCGCGGCGGGTGCGGTCGGGGTGTGCGGCCGGCCCGCCGGCGTGCACCGCCTGCGTGCTGCCCGGCCGGTCGTCCGCGCCGTAGGGATCGTCGTCCGCGCCGCCCGGCCGGTCGTCCGGTCCGTCGTCCGCCCCGCAGGGCAGCCGGAGCAGGCGCAGCCCCAGGTAGCTGCGGTAGTCGTAGCGGCCGTCCCACTTGTCGAGCGCGACGTCGAGGAAGTCGCGCAACTGCCGGACCGCGGGCGTCGGCGGGCCGGGGACCGGGGCGCTCACCTGGGCCCGGACGTGGTCCAGCAGCGCCAGGAGTTCCTTTTCTACGAAGTGTTTGCCGACCCGGTGGAACTCGGCCAGCACGGGAGAATAGGGAAAATCGTCCGCCTCGGCGGCGCCCGACAACCAACTCGTCAGTTCACGCACGAACCGCACCTCGACATTCGGCTCGTGTCAACCGTGGACGGGGAGACAATTGACAAATTGAGGGGTGGGTGGGGATTGCGGCGACCGCTCGGCACGGGAACGGTCGCTTTCACCCGTGCAGGGTCTTCACGCGGGCCTGCCACAGTTCCGGGAAGAACCGGTGCCCGATGAGCTTGGCGAGCACGGTCGCCTCGGCGCCGTCGGGGGCGTGCCCGCCGACGCGCAGGGCGGCCTGGTAGTGCCGCACCCGCCACAGCGACACCCGCTCGTCCCACTCCATCATCGCCTCGGCGAGCAGGTGGACGGGGTCGGTCGGGTCCGCCCGGCGCAGCTCGGCCAGGGCGGTGCCGTGCGCGGCGAGGTGGTCGGTGAACGCCAGGCCGAGCTGCCGGCTGGCCGCCTGGACCCGCCGCCAGCCCGGCGACTCGGCGCCGGAACCCTTGCCCAGCGCGGGCTGCATGGCCTCGAAGGCGGCCGGGGAGAGGTGTCGGAACATCTCCAGCTGGTCGGTGATCAGCCGTACCCCGAGGGTCGCCCGGGTCAGCAGCGGCTCGGCCGCCGCGGGCTCGCCGGCGCGGATCCGGGCGACCGCCTCGGTCAGCTCCGCCGCCGCGAGCTTGAGCCACAGCTCGGTGGACTGGTGCACCACCTGGAAGAGCAGCTCGTCGCGGTGGATCATCTCCGCCGGGCTCCGTTGCAGGTCGAGCAGCGCGTCCGTGCGCATGTAGCGCGCGTAGTCCGTGGCGCCGTCGCCAGGAAGAACAGGTGAGTGGTCCCGCTTCACGGAATTGTCCCCTTCGGTCAGCGTCGCTGCGTCGGGAACCGTTGGCCCGACAGCGCGTGCGGCGGCCATTATGCAACGACGAAAGGCAATGTGTCACGCCTTCGTCGCGGGCCGTGTCCGACTCCGGAAAGGGGAGGTTTCCGCCATTTTCTGCGATGTATAAAGGCGGCGGAATAGCACATAGATCAACACGGGTCAATAGCGGTGGGCGGCTGACATGTCACACGGCCGTCGGCGGCGCGCGCCCCGTCGGCGCGCCGCCGACGGCCGTGTCTCACCAGCGCGACGGTGGTGGCGGCGACACGACCGGCGGACGGTCTTCGCAGGTGATGGTGTTCGGCAGCTGCCACGGGGCCAGCCAGCCGCCGTCGTTGCCGCCGAGATCGGTGAGGGCGAACTCCGAGCCGGTCGCCGGGAAGTTGAACGACCCGCAGTTGTTGACGCCGACGGCGCCGACGTTGCGGGCGTCGACGTTGCGCAACGAGGCCGAGCCCGCCGCGCGGGCGCTCAGCACGGAGGTGCCCGTGCCGTCGACCCGGACGTCCTGGAACCGGACACCGGTGATCGAGTGCAGGTCCTTCACCGGCCAGTCGCTGACCAGCATGATGGCGTTGTACGTGTTGTCGAGGTAGCTGTCCCCGATCACGTCGACGGTCGCGTCGATGTCCCGGTCGAGCGCGTAGAACCAGATGGCCCCCAGCCCGATCTTCCAGTTCAGCTCGTACGTGCCGGCGCGGGCGGTGGTGTTGCCGGTGATCAGCAGCCGCCCGGTGAAGGGCTGCGCGCCGAAGCGGGACCCGACCTGGATCGCGCTGCCCTCGCGTACCGGATCGGCGACCAGGTTGTGCGACACGGTGAGGTCGGTGCCGCCGTAGAGGGCGATGCCGTTGGCCAGCACCGGCGACTGCACGGTGTTGTGGTCGAACCGGTTGCGGGCGTTGCCGACCTTCTCCGACCACATGGCGAGCCCGTCGTCGCCGGTGTTGCGGACGAAGGTGTGCGCGACCAGCGAGTCGGTGACGCCGGTGTGGAAGTTGAGCCCGTCCGCGATCTGGTCGACGATGATCGTGTCGGTGACCCGTACGTTGGTCATCGGTCCGTCGAACCAGATGCCCACCTTCGTGTGGCGCAGGTGCAGGCCGTCGATGGTGGAGTCGCTCATCGCGCCGCCGATCGCGTTGACCTGGTCGGTGTCGATGCGCTCGCGAACGTCGCCCTCGATGGCGAAGCCTGAGAGGTGCACGTTGCGGCTGCCGCCCTCGGCGGCGCTCCTGCCGTAGAAGCCGACGCCGGTGTGCACCGAGCCGTCCGGCGCGGGCGTGGGCAGCGCGACCTCGCGCCCCTTGACGATCGTGTACCAGTTGCCGGCGCCCTCGATGGTCACGTCGTCGACGACGATGTGCCGGTTGACCTGGTACGTGCCGGGCGGCAGGTAGACCGGCACGTCTACCCGCCGGGCGAAGGCGATGGCCCGGTCCAGGGCGGCGGCGGAGTCGCGGCGGCCGGTCGGATCGGCGCCGAAGGCCAGGACGTTCGCGGCGCGCAGCCGCACGCGCGGGGGACCGACGAGTTCGGAGTCGAGCAGGTCGATCACCGTCCACGCGGCGTTGCTGCCCGCCGGGGCGGTGAGCCGGATCCGATCGCCCGCCCGGTACGTCCGGCCGAGCAGCAGCCGCTGCTCGTCGTAGAAGTGGCTGGGGCGGAACGGGGTGGGGATGCTCGGGTACGGCGTGGTGGCCGCCGGCACGCACGAGCACTCGGTGATCCACCAGTCCGGGTGCAGCAGCCCGGCGGTCGGGTCGTTGGAGAACGGATACTGGTTGTAGAGCCAGGCGTACTGCGAGGTGAGGGTCATCGTCCGGACCCGCCGGTCGTTGACCGCCACGTCCAGCGGGGCGGTGATGCCGCCGCCCCGAGGGGCGTCGGGGATGCTGTAGCGCACGGTGATCGCGTTGGCCGCGCGGGGCAGGACGAACTCGACGTACCGGCCGGGGGTCAGCCGGACCGCGCTGCGCCCGGAGGCCTCGGCCGGCAGCGTGTAGGCGGTGCGGTCGGGGCCGATGACCTCGCCGTCCGTGGTCGCGTTCTCCGCCTCCTGCTCGACGAAGTCGACGTCGGCGCCGCGCCCCGCGACCAGGTGCGGGTCGAGGCCGACCCTGGTGACGACCGGCCCGGTGCCGGCGGGTGGGGTGGCGGTGGCCGGGCCGGGCGCGCCGGCCAGGACGCCGAGGGCGGTGGCGAGCGCGACGGTGGCGGCGACCGCCGCCCGGGGCCGTCGCCGCGACGACGGTCCGGGCGGCGAATATCTGCTCAGGGGCATGACCTGACTCTTCTCGTGGTGGGACGGGTCCGGCCGCGCGGCCGGCAGTGACCGCCGCTATGCGGCGTACACCTCAAGCTGGGACAGCTGCGCCGCCGGCCAGCCGGTGTTGCCGGTGACGCGGATCCGCACGTACCGGCCGGGCGTCGCCGGGACGGCGAGCGTCACCCGGTTGCCGGTGGCCGGATCGAAGACCCGGCCGGCCGGCGCGACGGGCGTGCTCCAGGCGGTGCCGTCCGGGCTCACCTCGACCGCGACCGTCTGGGTGCGTCGCCGCCAGGCGGCGGCGGGCGGGAGCCGGAGCACGACCTGTCCGACTTCGACGACCGTGCCGAGGTCGACCCGCACCCACTGCGGGAAGGCGTTGCCGGCGCTCTCCCAGTAGGTGTCGGCGTCACCGTCGACGGTGTTGGCGCAGCCGTAGGTCTGGACGTGGCTGCTCTCCGTCACCGGCCGGCCCCGGGCGAGGTCGGCCCCGGGCGCCGGGTCGGTGGTCACCGACACCGCGGTGGACGGCGCCGACAGGGTGCCGCCCCCGTCCACGGCGACGACCGTGAAGGTGTACGCGGTGCGGGGCGTCAGCCCGCCCACGGTGGCGGAGGTGCCCGGGACGGACGCCACGGTCTGCCCGTCGCGGCGCACCTGGTAGCCGGTCACGCCGTCGGCGTCGGTCGACGCCGTCCAGGCCAGCGACACGCTGGTCGAGGTGCGGCCGGTCACCGTGAGGCCGCCCGGCGGCGTGGGCGGGGTGGGCGTCCCGGTCGCCGCGTACACCCCGACGCGGGCGAGTTGGGCCGCCGGCCAGGCGGTGTTGGCGGTGACGGTCACCCGCACGTGCCGGGCGGTGGCCGCCGGCACGGTGAGGGCCGCGGTGTTGCCGGTGGCGGGGTCGAACCGGACCCCGGCCGGTCCGGCGAGCGTGCGGAAGGTCGCGCCGTCGGTGCTGCCCTGCACCGTCAGCGTCTGGGTGCGCGCCTCCCAGCCGGCCGGCACGGCCAGCACGATCCGGGTCACCGTGTGGGCCGCGCCGAGGTCGACCTGCCACCACTGGGGGAAGGCGCCGTTGGTGGACTCCCAGTAGCTGTTCGGATCGGCGTCGACGGCGTTGCCGGCGGCGAACGGGCCGTTCTGGGTGCCCGCCGACGCCGGCCGGCCGGCGGCGAGGTCGCCCCCGGGCGCCGGGCCGCCGCCGACGACGGGCGGCGTCGGCCGTACGGGGGTCAGGGCGAGCTGGCCCTTGAACATCCGGCCGCCGTCGGCGGTGATCCGCAGGTAGTAGTCGGCGGAGCAGGCGACGCCGTCCTCGTCCAGCGCGCGGATGCCCGCCCCCGCCGGGGTGCCCGCCTGCGTCTCGCTGGTCTTGGCGATCTGGTTGCCCTCGTTGAACTCGTCGAACATCGACACGTAGAGGCCCTGTGCGCCGAGCCGGGTCATGTTGTAGAGGTGCCGCCAGTAGAAGTCGCCGTGGCGGCGGTGCCCGGCCGACAGGTCGCCCGGCATCACGCAGGGCTGGTAGTCGATGCCGTGCGCGGCGCAGTCGGCCAGGTCGGGGACGTTGACGTTGGTGTGGAACCAGTCGAGCCCGTCGAGGGTGCCGGTGCGGCCGACCATCCACGGCGAGAGCATGTGGAACGCGTGGTAGACCTCGGAGAAGCCCGGCCGGGAGTCGTTGACGCCCTGCCGCCAGTACGTCGGCACGCCGCCGATGACGTAGCAGCCCTGGGCCTTGAACCAGTTGACGACGTCGAGGCAGGCGGCGGGGGCGAAGGGACGGCCGTCGTCGTTGAAGCCGAAGCCCCAGACGCAGACCACGGGCCGGCCGTTCTGCCGCGCGTACGCCGGGGAGGCGGTGTGCGCGGACATCCGGTTCAGCCAGTCCTCCTTGATCTGGGACTGCATCGCCGTCCAGCCGGTGACGTCGTACATGAGGTAGAACTTGCGGCCGTGGCGTTCGGCCGCGCCCCGGACCTTGCCCGCCATGGCGTCGCGCGTCGGCCCCTCGTCGCCGAACGGGTTGAACCGTTGCAGGGCGGCGGTGTCACAGCCGTGTTCGCGCATCCAGCGGAAGTGGGTGTCGACGGTCTGCTGGTCGTAGGAGGAGAAGAGCTGCGCCGGCTGGCCGCTGCCGAGCGGCGGGTAGGCGGTGGTGTAGGCGCGGGCGTACTCCCGCATGTCGGGCCAGGAGACGATGGTGGTGTTGGCGGGGGAGGGCGACTGGAACCGGTCGCGGCTCCAGTGCCACCAGCCGCCGATGGGCGCGCCGTCACCGGGGCAGCTGAACCAGCCCTGGTAGCCGACCGAGATCTTGCCGACGACGTCGCCCGGCGGGCTGGCCGCGTACGCCGTGCCACGCAGGGCCGCCACCAGGTCGGTCGGGGCGACGGCGGCGAGGGCCGAGCCCGCGGCGAGGGATCCGATCAGTCTCCGGCGCGACACCGCCATGGCCCTGCTCCCTCCGATACGGAAAGGTATCGATGGGCATGGTGTCAGCAGTGGACTTTTGAACGCAAGAGTCGAATCCAAAGCCGAAAGAAATCGACTGCAGATGCAAACGGCGTGGGGCGGCGGGGCCCGTGCCGGGGGCGGGCCGGTGCACGCCCGCCCCCGTCACGGCGTCATCCCCGCAGCAGCGGCAGTACCCGGCGGCCGAGCAGGTCGACCCCGCCGGTCGGGGTCAACCCGTGTGGGGTGCCGAACTCCACCCGGGTCGCCCCGGCGTCGAACACCGCCGCGGCCTGCGCCGCGACGTGCTCGGGAGTGCCGGAGAAGGCGAACAGGTCCAGCAGGTCCCCGCCGATCAGCGCGCCGGCCACGTCGTGCTCCTGGCGGGCGACGTGCCGCTGGATGCGCGCCAGCAGCTCCGGGTCGATGTCGACGTTCGGGTCGAGGGCGGCGACGACCGCCAGGTACATGGCGACCTCCGTACGGGCCACCCGGCGGGCCAGGGCGCCATCCTCGTCCACCACGGTCACCGCCCCGATGACCACACCCACCTGGTCCCGGCCGGCGGGCGTGGCGTCGTCCAGCCAGGCCCGCATCGTCTTGGCCATCGCGGGGTTGGCCGACCCGCCGACCTTGATCTCCGAGGCGAACGCGGCGGCCGTCCGGGCGGTCTGCTGCCCCCACGTACCCACCAGGACGGGCACGTCGGCGCGGACCGGGGCGTAGCGCAGGGCCGTGCCGGGGGCCACCGTGAACTCCCGGCCCGCGAAGCCCCGGTCGTCGCGCGACAGCAGCAGCCGCACCACCTCGACGGTCTCGGCGATCCGCCGCAGCGGCCGGGCCTGTGCCACCCCGACCTGGTCCAGCCAGGTGCCCCGGGCCAGCCCGAGGTAGGCCCGCCCGTTCGACGCCAGGTCCAGGGCGGCGACCTGCCCGGCGATCTCCACCGGGTGCATGGTGAACGGGTTGAGGCAGGCCGACCCGAGCCGGATCCGCCGGGTGTGCCGCGCGGCCACCAGCAGGGGGAAGAACGGCGGCTGGTACATCAGGTCGCCGAAGACCGACAGCACGTCGAAGCCGTGCCGTTCGGCGAGTTCGGCCAGCGCCGCGTACTCGTCGGCGCTCTTGTCGGACTGGAGTCCGATGCCGACCAGTCGGCGACCCTCGTCGGTGCTCACGTCAGTTCCTCCGTCGGGATCCGTCGCCGGGCGGTCCGCTCGATGCGCATGATGACCCGCTCGTCCGGGTCGGGGCAGGCCACGTGGCAGTCGCGGGCCAGCCAGTCCTCCGGCGGCAGCGGTCGCTGCTTGGCCGGCAGCAGCGGCAGGCACGCCGCCAGGGCGTACAGGCAGAAGTGCTTGCCCGTGGGGATGCGGAGCCGGTTCGACTCGGTCAGGTCGATGTAGTCCCCCGGCTGGAGGCCGCAGACGGAGCGGCCCTCGATGCGTTCCACCACGACCCGCAGGTCGTACAGGTCGGTGACCGGTTCCTCGGCGCTCATCGCAGCGCCTCCGCGTGGTGGTGCACGATCCGCCAGCCCCGCTCGTCGCGGCGCAGCACGTCCGTCACCCGGAAGCACTCGTCCGGCTGCCCGGCCGCGTACCGGGCCCGCAGCACGTAGCGGACCAGGCCGGTGTCGCCCCACGCCTCGGTGCGCAACTGCTCGGGGGCGACCGAGGTCGGAGGCGCGGCCGCTGCCCGGGCGGACGCCCGACGGTCCCGCAGGTCGTCGAGGGCGGCCAGACCGTCGAGCAGGTCGGGCGCGTCGGACTCCCAGATCGTCAGGTCGGGGTGCAGCCGGGCGTCGAACGCCGCGCGGTCGCCCAACGACCGGTACATGTCGGTGATGGCGGCGGTGAGATCGTCAACGGTCATCGGGACTCGCTTCCGGTCGGGGCGGACGGGGGTGGATCAGGAGAGTTCGGCGAGGCGGGCGCGCAACGGATCGAGCCCCATCGGGCCGAGCCGCAGGGCGCGGTGGTGGAACCGCTTGCGGTCGAACCCCGAGCCCTCCCGTCGTTCGGTTTCCCGGCGGGCCTGCTGCCACAGCCGCGCCCCGACCTTGAAGGCCAGCGCCTGCGCCGGCCAGCCGAGGTAGCGGTCGACCTCGAAGCGTGCGGTCGCCGGGTCCAGCCCGGCGACGCGGGCCAGGAAGTCCACGGCCAGCGCGGGGGTCCACCGCCGCGCGTCGGTGAAGCCGGTCCCGGTCGGGATCGGCACGTCCAGGTGCAGGCCGAGGTCGATGACCACCCGGGCGGCGCGCCACATCTGCCCGTCGAGCATCCCGAGCCGCTCGGCCGGGCCGGCGTAGAGGCCCACCTCGTCGGCGAGGCGTTCGGCGTAGTGCGCCCAGCCCTCGGCGTACCCGTGCACCTGGCACAGCGAACGCTGCCACGGGTGCAGGCCGGCGGTCGTGAGGGTGATCGCGTGCTGGAGGTGGTGCCCGGGCAGCCCCTCGTGGCAGAGCGTCCCGACGTGCCGCCACACCGGCACCGTCGACTCGCCGGGGGGCGTCGACCACCAGATCCCGCCCGGGCGGGTCAGCCCGGCGTCGGGCGGGGTGTAGTACATGACGCCGGAGGCGGCGGGGCTGATCCGGCACACCACCTGGCGGGTGGCGGCCGGGATGTCGAAGTGCGCACCGTCGAGAGCGTCGGTGAGCCGCTCGGTGCGCTCGCGCAGCCAGCGCTCCAGGTCGGGCCCGACCGGCACCCGGCCGGCGGGGTCGGCGTCCAGCGCGGCCCGCGCCGACGCCACGTCCGGGTGGCCCAGCTCGGCGGCGACCGCGCGCTGCTCGGCGGCGGTGCGGGCCAGCTCCTCCCAGCCGTACGCGTACAGCTCGTCCAGGTCGACGCTCGCGCCGAGGAAGCTGCGCGCGGTGACGGCGTACAGGTCGCGGCCGACGCCGTCGACCTCGGTGGCCCGGGGCGCCAGTTCGGTACGCAGGAACGCGGCGAAGTCCGCCGTCGCGGCGGCGGCCGACCGCGCCCCGACGGCCAGCTCCCCGGCCATCGGCCCGTCCGGACACCCGGCCACCAGCCGGCCGTAGAAGTCGTCGGAGGTGACCCAGGCGGTGCACTGGTCGGCGACCGCCAGCACCTGCCGGCGCGCGACGAGCTGCCCCCGCCCGGCCGAGCGGCGCAGCGTCTCGGCGTACTGCCCGAGTGCCGTCGGCACCCGGCGCAGGTGCGCGGCCACGACCGCCCAGTCCCGCTCGCTGTCGCGCGGCAGGTTGTCGAAGACCTGCCGGACCAGGTGCACCGGCGTCGCCAGCGGGGCCAGCAGCCGAGTGGTGAAGCCCGCGTCGTACAGGTCGACCTCGCTGGCCAGCCGGTCGGTCAGCGCGCCCGCGAGGGCCCGCTGCGCGGTGCCGTCGGCGCTGGCGCCGGCCGCCGCCGTGGCGGTGCGGCGGGCCAGCTCCGCGCGGGCGGCGAAGCCGTCGGGGGAGAGGTCCGCGAAGTGCGAGTCGGGGGTACGCCCCGCCGCCTCGGCGGCCTCCGGATCCAGTTCGGCGAGCGCGTCGAGGTACCCGTCGGCGACCTCGACGATCGTGGTCATCGCGCGTCCCGCAGGCGGCCGTGGTCGTCGCGGTACGACACCCCGCCCTTGAGCACGGCGTGCAGGCTGCGCAGCGCGGACACCGAACGGGTGGGGTCGTCGCGCAGGACCAGCAGGTCGGCGTGCTTGCCGACCTCGACGCTGCCGAGCGTGTCGGCCTGACCCAGCCACTGCGCGGGGCGGATGGTGGCGGACTTCAGCGCGTCGGCGACGGGCATCCCGGCGTCCACCATGAACTCCAGCTCCCGCACGGTGGCGGTCGTCTCGTCGTAGCCGGCGTGCGGCGGCATGTCGCTGCCCAGCGCGATCGGCACGCCGTTGCGGATGGCGTGCTGGAGGCTCTCCCAGTGCCGGGGCCCGGCCGACAGGGCGCGGTCCATCAGCCAGCCGGGCACGCCGGCGTCCCGGAAGAACTGCTCGCAGCGGCTGACCACGATGGTCGGGACGTACCAGACGCCGCGCTCGGCCATCAGCCGGGTCACCTCGTCGGTCAGCTCGTAGCCGTGCTCGACGCAGTCCAGGCCGAGTTCGACGGCGCGGCGCACCGACTCGGCCGGGCCGGCGTGCGCGGTCACCTTGCGGCCCCAGTCGTGGGCCACCCGGATCACGGCCGCCAGCTCGTCGTCGAGCAGCTGGGGGGTGTCGATCGACTCGAACTCGCCGGCGATGCCGCCGGAGATGCACACCTTGATCAGGTCGGCACCGGCCCGGATCTGCTGCCGGGTGAGCCGGCGGAACCCGTCCGCCCCGTCGGCCTCCAGGGCGTCGGCCTCCCAGCCGTGCCCGCCGGTGCAGCAGAGGGCGTGCCCGGCGGTGAAGATCCGCGGGCCGTCCACCGCGCCGCGCTCGATGCCCTTGCGCAGGGCGAAGTCGGCGTAGCGGCTCTCGCCGACGAGCCGGGCGGTGGTGACCCCGGAGTGCAGGGTCCGGCGCGCCGAGTCGGCCATCAGCAGCACCAGCTCGGCCAGGTTCGACCGGTGCACCTCGTCGCCGAAGTGGCCGGGCAGCCCGAGCGAGAGGTGCACGTGCATGTTGGTCAGGCCGGGCATGACGTGGTCGCCGTGCAGGTCGACCACCCGGGCGTCGCCGGCCTCGGCGAGGACGTCGTCGACCGGCCCGACCGCGCGGATCGTGCCGTCGGCGCCGATCCAGACACCGCTGTCGCGCTGCGCGTCGTCGCGTACGCCGTCGTAGAGCGCGAGGTTGACCAGGACCTGTTCGGTGGGGATGTGCATGCGGTGTCCTCTACGCGGCGGGCACGGTGGTCGGCGCCACCGTGGGGTCGTTGAGCCAGCAGGCGGCGCTGCGGCCGCCGAGGTCGAGCGTGGGTGGGTGCTCGCCGCACGGAGCGAAGGCGTGCGGGCAGCGCGGCCGGAACCGGCACCCGGTCGGCGCCTGCGCCGGGTCGGGCACCTCGCCGGCGAGGGTCCTGGGCAGCTGCGGGTGCGGACCGATCTGCGGCACCGCGTCGATCAGCGCCCGGCTGTACGGGTGCCGGGGTGCGCGCCACAGCTCGCGGGTGGGCGCGGTCTCGACGATCCGGCCCAGGTACATCACCGCCGTGACGTCGGCGATCTCGTGCACCAGGGAGAGGTCGTGCGAGATGAACAGCATGCCCATGTCGAGGTCGCGGACCAGCCCGACGAGCAGGTTGACCACCTGCGCCTGGGAGGAGGCGTCCAGCGCGGTGACCGGCTCGTCCGCGATGATCATCCGGGGCTCCGGTGCGAGCGCCCGCGCGATGGCGAGCCGCTGCCGCTGGCCGCCGGAGAACTGGTGCGGATACCGCTCCGCCGCCGAGGCGGGCATGCCGACGCGGTCCAGCAGCTCGGCCACCCGCGCCCGGCGGGCGGCGCCGGTCACCGTGTCCGGCACCCCGTCGAGCAGCTGCGCGCCGATGGTGCGCCGGGGGTTCAGCGACGCGTACGGATTCTGGAACACCATCTGGAGCCCCACCTGCGGCACCGGCCGGCGACGCCAGCCCAGTGGGGTGACCGGGCGCCCGGCGAACCGGATCGCCCCGGCGCTCGGGGCGGCCAGCCCGACCGCCACCCGGGCCAGCGACGACTTGCCGCAGCCAGACTCGCCGACCAGGCCGACGATCTGCCCGGGCGCCACGTCGAGGCTCACCCCGGCCACGGCCCGGACCGGTCCCCGGCCACGCGCCCTGTACTCGACCTCGACGTCGCTGATCTCGAGCAGGTTGCCCGAGTCGACCGGCTCGTTCATGCCGCCACCTCCAGGTGCGGACGGACCACGCAGGCCACGGACCGGTCGTCGCCGGCGGGGGAGAGCGGGGGCGGCGCTGTCTGGCAGGACGGCTCGGCGAATCCGCACCGGGGCTGGAACGGACACCCGGGCGGCGCCTGCCCCGGCGCCGGCGGACCGCCCGGGATGGGCCGTAGGGTGCCGACGGACTGGGTGCCGTGCGGGCGGGCGCCGAGCAGCGCCGCCGTGTACGGGTGCCGCGGCGCGGTGAGCAGCGCCCCGGTGGGCCCGGTCTCCACCACCCGCCCGGCGTAGAAGACGTAGCCGCGGGTGGTCAGCGCGCTGAGCACCCCGAGGTCGTGGGTGATGAAGGCGACGGCCAGCCCGGTCTCGGCGCGCAACTGCTCGAGCAGCGCCAGGATGCCGGCCTGCACCGTCACGTCGAGCGCGGTGGTCGGCTCGTCGGCGATCAGCAGCCGGGGGCGGGCGGCGAGGGCGATCGCGATGGCGGCCCGCTGCCGCATGCCGCCGGAGAACTGGTGCGGGTACGCCCGCACCGCCCGCTGCGGGTCGGGGATGCGGACCTGCTCGAGCAGCTCCACCGCCCGCCGGTCGGCCGCCCGCCGGTCCAGGCCCAGGTGGACCTGCATGTGCTCGGTGAGCTGCCGGCCGATCGTGAGCATCGGGTGCAGCGCCGCGGTGGGGTCCTGGAAGACCATCGCGATGCCGGCGCCGCGTACCTTCTGCCAGCGCTTCGTGTCCAGGCCGAGCAGTTCGGTGCCGGCGAAGCGGGCCGACCCGGTGACCTTGGCGCCGGCGGGCAGCAGCCCGAGCAGGGTCTGCGCGGTGAGGCTCTTGCCGCAGCCACTCTCCCCGGCGATGCCGACCATCTCGCCCTCGTCGACGGTGAACGACACGTCGTGCAGGATCGGCAGCGGCCCCGTGGGGCCGGGCAGGGTGACGGCCAGGGAGTCGACCTCGAGCAGGGGTGCCATCTCTCAACGTCCCTTCGCGTAGCGGGGGTCGATCCGGTCGCGCAGGGCGTCGCCGAGCACGTTGAAGGCCATCACCACGGTGAGGATGGCCAGACCGGGGAACACGCTGACCCACCACATGGAGAGGTCCTGCGAGCCGAGCGCCACCATCGAGCCCCACTCGGCGGCCGGCGGGCGGGGGCCGAGGCCGAGGAAGGACAGCGCCGACAGCAGCAGCACGGCGTTGCCGAGTTCCAGGGTGGCCAGCACGATGGCCGGGCCCACGCTGTTGGGCAGGACGTCGCGGCGCAGCGCGCGCAGCGGCCCGATGCCGAGCAGCCGGGCGGCGCTGAGGTAGTCCTCCCCGCGCATGGTCAGCACGGCGCTGCGGATGACCCGGGCGTACACCGGCCAGGAGACGATGACCAGCGCGAGGACGGCGTTGCGGGTGCTGGGCCCGAACGCGGCGGTCACCGCCATCGCCAGGATGATCTGCGGGAACGCGAAGACCAGGTCCGTCAGGCGCATGAGCGCCTCGTCGACGAACCGGCCCACGTAGCCGGCGACCAGGCCGAGCAGGCCGCCGATCAGCAGGGCGAGCGAGACGATGGCGAGCGCGAGGGGGATCGACAGGCGGGAGCCGTGGAGCACCCGGCTGAACACGTCCCGGCCGAGGGAGTCGGTGCCGAACCAGTGCGTGCCCGACGGCGGCGCGTAGGCGTCGGGGCTCTGCGCCAACGGGTCGTACGGTGCCACGAGCGGGGCGAACAGCGCCACCAGCAGCCACCCGCCGAGGATGACCAGCGCCGCCAGGGCGATCGGCTGGCGCCAGATAGGCCGCCCGGTCCGGCGCCCGCGCAGCCGGCCCAGGAGACGACGCCGGGCCAGCGCGTCGGTCGCCTTCGGGTCGGGCGCCACGGGGTCGGGTGCGAGTGTGGTCATGACAGGCGGATCCTCGGGTCGATGAGTCCGTACAGCAGGTCGACGGTGAGGTTGACCAGCGTGTAGACCAGCGCGACGAAGAGGCTGACGCCGAGGATCGCGGGCAGGTCCAGCGCCGTCGCGCTGCGGTACGCGTACTGGCCGAGGCCCGGCCAGCCGAAGATGTTCTCCACCAGCACCGTGCCGGAGAGCAGTGAGGCGAAGGCCAGCCCGGACACGGTGATCACCGGGACCAGGCCGGCGCGCAGCAGGTGCCGGCGGAACACCACCCGGGCGGGCAGGCCCTTGGCGTACGCGGCCCGGATGTAGTCCTGCTGGAGCACCTCCAGCATGGAGGAGCGGACGAAGCGGACCAGCATCGCCACCGTCAGGCTGGTCAGCACGAGCACCGGCAGGATCAGGTGCTGGGCGGCGTCCCAGGCGACGTCCCACTGGCCGGCGAGGGCGGCGTCGACCGTGTACATGCCGGTCACCGTCGGCGGCGGGCTGAAGTCGGTCGAGAGCCGGCCGCCGCTGGGCGCCAGGCCGAGTTGGTAGAAGAAGACGTAGAGCACGACGAGCGACAGCCAGAACGGCGGGGTGGACAGGCCGAGCAGCGCGCCGACGCGGATCAGCTGGTCGGTGACCCGGCCGTTGCGCACGGCGGCGAGCATGCCGATCCCGGTGCCGATGAGCAGCGCCAGCACCATGGTGGGGATGGCCAGTTCCATGGTCGCCGGCACGTACTGCAACAGGTCGTCGGCCACGGTCCGGCCGGTCTGCTGCGAGATGCCGAGGTCACCCTGGAACAGGTTGCCCAGGTACTGCAGGTACTGCACGTACAGCGGCTGGTCCAGGCCCCACTTCTCGCGGAACGCGGCCACCGTCGCGGGATCGTTGAGCGCCTGGTCGGAGAGGTTGGCCGTGACCGGGTCGCCGGGAACCACGGTGACCAGGCCGAACGTCACGATCGTGACGCCCAGCAGCAGGCCGGCGGTGATGGCCACCCGCTTGAGGAGGAAGACCAGCAGGGCCCGGTGCGGCCGGGGCCGGGACACGGTCGTGGTGACCGCGCCCGGCTCGGCGTCGTCGACTGTCGTCGTCATGGAGTGACTACCCCCGGCCCACCGCGGCCAGGTCGACCTGCCAGCCGGCGGCGGTGTAGTCCGTGCCGGTCAGGTCGCCGCTCGCCACCACGGTGGAGGAGTTGCTGGCCAGGACCACGTACGGGCTGGCGGCGTTCATCGCCCGCTGCCACTCCTGCATGGCGGCGGCCCGGGCGGCCAGGTCGAGGGTCTCGGTGACCTTCTTGCCGGCGGCCACGACGGCCGGGTCGGCCCGCTCGACGGTCCAGCCCGAGCGCAGCGCGGTGGCCTGGCCGGGGGACATGTTGTTGATCAGCGAGTCGGCGACCGGGTAGTTCAGGCTCTGCGGGGTGAACCCGAGGGCCATCTTGCCCGTACGCATCTCGTCGAGGAAGGTGGTCAGCGGCTGCGGGGTCAGCTCCAGCTTGATGCCGGCCTCGGCGGCGTCGCCCTGCACCTTCGTCGCGACCGTGCCCAGGTCGACCCCCTTGTAGGTGATGGCCGGGTAGTTGAACTTGACCGTCGGGTTGCTCAGCCCCGCCTCGGTGAGCAACGCCTTGGCCTTCGCCACGTCACGCTTGGACTGCTCGGCGGCCGGCAGCGCGCCCGGGAAGGCGGGGGCCACCAGCCCGGCGCCGGGGGCGGCACCCTGGCCGTACAGCGCGGCGAGACCCTCGTAGTCCAGGGAGGCGCGCAGCGCCTGGTTGAACTTCGCGTTCGAGGTCACCGGAGACACGGCCGGGTCGGCGTTGAGGAAGAGGAAGTAGACGGTGTCCTGCACGCCGGAGGTCTTCAGGCTGCCCGGCAGCCCCTCCAGCAGCTTGCCGGAGATGTCCAGCGCGATCTCGGAACCGCCGGAGCGCTGCATGGTCAGCTTCTGCGTCTGCACGTCCATGTTGCGCAGCACGACGCGGCTGAACTCGGGCTTGGTGCCCCAGTAGTTGGGGTTGGCCTCCAGCACCACCTGCGCCGACGGGTCGTACGACTTGAGCACGTACGGGCCGCTGCCGACCGAGTTCGTGTCGAGGTACTGCTGCGCGGTGTCGCTCTTCGCGGCGTCGGCGGCGTCCGTCGCGCCGTGCTCCTTGGCGACCTTGGAGTTGACCACGCCCGTCGACGGCATCGCGAGCACCACGGGGATGTTCGGGTCGGCGGTGGCCGAGGTGACCACCACGGTCCGCTCGTCGGTCTTGGCGAACGTGAGGCCGCTGACCATGACCGCCGGGCTGGCCTTGACGTTCTTCAGCCGGTTGAGGGAGAAGACCACGTCGTCGGCGGTGAGCGCGGTGCCGTCGGAGAACTTCACGCCCTCGCGCAGCTTGAAGGTGAAGGTCTTGGCGTCGGGCGACGCCTCGTACGACTCGGCCAGTGCCGGGACCGGCTTGCTGACGTCCGAGCCCTCGAAGGTCAGCAGGGTGTCGTAGAGGGAGTGCACGGCGGTCAGGCCGGTCGCCTCGTAGATCCGGCCGGGGTCGAGGGTCTTGAGGACGAACGAGGTGTTGACGGTGAGGGTCTTGGCCGAACCGCCGTTACCGCTTCCTCCGCTGCCGCCCGCGCTGCACGCGGTGCTGGAGGCTATGGCCAGCGCCGCCAGAGCGATCGCTCCGACGCGGAGCCGGCGAGGGGACACCGACATGCTGTTCCTACCTTCGTATGGGCCGGCCCGGGCGGGACGGGCTCTGGGGGCTGTTCGGGCCCGGCGGCGCCGGGACGCCGCGGCCGGGCCGCTGGTGCCAACCGCAGCGGCTGTCGCGGGTCTTCGCGGTTGTGCCGCCATGGGGTTGGATGTACCCGGACGGGACTCGTGTCCGGTTCGTGCCTCGACGCCGCTTGTCTAGTAGCGCCGAACACGTTCACCTTGTGTTTGACCACCCTAGACAGCGGCGTATAGTCACGTCAAACATTTCTAGCCACACTGTTTTGGAACGAGGAAAGACGCATGCTCGGTGACCAGCTCCGCGACCTGCGCCAGCAGCACTCCCTCACGCTGCGCCAGCTCGCGGCCGCGGCCGACGTGTCGCCCGCCCTGCTCAGCCAGATCGAGAACGGCGCCACGGACCCCAGCCTGGCCACCCTGCGTAAGCTCGCCAAGGTCTTCGACACCTCCATAGCGGCGCTGTTCTCCGAGCCGGACGCCCCGCTGGTGCACATCAGCCGGCCCGGCTCGCGGTCCCGGCTCGCCGCGCCTCCCGGGCAGATCGCCTACGACCGGCTCACGCCGGGGCGGGGCGACCTGGAGGTGCTCGAAGCCGAGCTGGCGCCCGGCGACGCCAGCTCCACCGAGCCGTGGGCGCACCCCTCGACCGAGTGCGCCATCGCCGTCACCGGCGAGGTGGTGGCCGAGATCGGCGGCGAGAAGTACGTGCTGAAGACCGGCGAGGCGATCACCTTCGACTCCCGGTTGCCCCACCTCTACCGCAACGCCAGCGACCAGCGGGCCCGGCTCATCATCGCGGTCACCCCGCCGACCCCCTGACCCACCCGGCACGTCACCCGGCCCGCGTCGCGCACGTGGGCGGTACGACGCCGCCCGTCGAAAGGACCCGCAGTGGACCGTGACAGCGTCGACTGGTTCGGCTACCTCCCGGCCGTCACCACCCCGTTCACCGCCACGGGCGAGCTGGACCTCGCCGCCTGGGACGGGCAACTGGACTGGCTCGCCGCCGAGCGGCTGCACGGGCTGATCGTCGGCGGGACCACGGGCGAGTGGTTCAGTCTCAGCGAACAGGAGCGGGCCACGCTGTTCCGGACGGCCGCCGAGCGGGTCGGCGACCGGCTCACCGTGCTCGGCGGCTGTAACGCGTACACCCCGGCGGAGGCCATCCGGCACGCCGAGGCCGCCCGCGACGCCGGCCTGCACGGCATCCTGCTCACCCCGCCGCCGTACGTGGTGCCCACCCGGGCGGAGGTGGTGGCCTTCTACCGGGCCGTCTCCGAGGCGGTCGACATCCCGCTCTGCGTCTACAACTGGCCCCGCGGCACCGGCGTCGACCTGGACGCCGACCTGCTGCTGGAGCTGAGCGCGCTGGACACCGTGGTGGCGGTCAAGAACTCCACCCCGGACTTCGGCGGGTTCGTCCGTGGCCTGGTCGCCCTGCGCCACCGCGTGCGCTACTTCGGCATCCCCACCAACGAGGTGGGCATCGAGCTGATGACCACCATCGGCGGCGACGGACTGATGGGGGCCGGCGCCGTGCTCGGCGCCGACCACCCCGACTTCTTCCGCGCCCTGCGCGCCGGCGACCTCGACCGGGCCCGGGTCCTCGGCGCGCGCGACCGGGTGATCATGGAGGACTGGTTCGGGCCGGACTACGGCGCCCGGTTCGGCAACGCACAGGCGATCATGAAGTACGCGCTCACCCTGCGCGGCGTGCCGGCCGGGCACGTCCGCGCGCCGCTGCTCCCGCTGACCCCCGCCGAGCAGGACCGCGTCCGGGCCACCATGACCCAGCTCGACCTGCTCCCATGACTGCGTACGACACCGCCGTCATCGGTGGCGGCCTGCTCGGCTGCGCGACCGCCTGGCACCTGGCCCGTGCCGGCAACCGGGTCCTGCTCGTGGAGAAGGACCAGGTCAACCGGCACGCCTCCGGGCAGAACGCGGGCAGCCTGCACTTCCAGCTGGAGTTCCGGATGGTCGAGCACGGCGACGACGCGGCCCGCGCGGCGGCCCGCGCGCTCCCGCTGCACCTCGACGCCATGCGGGCCTGGGCCGGCATCGAGGACGAACTCGGCGAGCGGTGCGGGGTCTCGCGCACCGGCGGACTGATGCTCGCCGAGACCCCGGCGGAGATCGCCGTGCTCGACCGCAAGGCGGCCCTGGAGCGCGAGTACGGCCTCGACGTCGCGGTCCTCTCCGGTGCCGAGCTGCGCCGGTTCGCGCCGTACCTGGCGGACACCGTGCTCGCCGCCGGCCACGTGCCCGGCGAGGGCAAGGCCAACCCCCGGCTGGTCACCCCGGCGCTGGCCCGGGCCGCCGGCCGGTACGGCGCCGTGCTGCGCACCGGCTGCCGGGTCACCGGGCTGCACCGGCGCGGCCGGCACTGGGAGCTGCGTACCGGCAGCGGGCCGGGGGACACCGCCGGGGAGACCCACCTCGCCGACACGGTGGTGCTTGCGGGCGGGGTCTGGACCGCGGAGCTGGCCGCGATGGCCGACGTGCGGCTGCCGGTCTTCCCGGTCGGGCTGACGATGAGCGCCACCGCCCGCAGCCGGCCGTTCCTGCCGCACCTGATCCAACACGTGGGCCGGCGGCTGTCGATGAAGCAGACCGAGGACGGCAACGTGCTCATCGGCGGCGGGTGGCCGGCCAAGCTGGTCAGCCGGGCCGGACGGGTCGACCTGGAGACCAACCCGGAGCTGCGTTACGAGTCACTGGTCGGCAACGCCGACGCCGCCCGGGTGGTCCCGGCGGTGTGCGACCTGCCGCTGATCCGGACGTGGACGGGTATGACCACGCTCACCCCCGACCACCTGCCGCTGCTCGGCGCGGTCCCGCGCCGGCCCGGGCTCTACGTCGCCACCGGCGGCTCGGCCTTCACCCTCGGCCTCACGTACGCCCGCCTGCTCGCCGCCATGGTCGTCTCCGGCGAGGCCGACCGGTCGATCGGGGACTACTCACCCGCCCGCTTCGGAGCGCTGAACTTTGTCTGAACACCGCCCGCCGGAGCCGGCGACAGCGCCGAGGCGCACCGCGATGGACCGGCCCGCCCCGGTCACCATCGAGGTCGACGGGCGGCCCGTGTGCGCCCACCCGGGCGAGTCGCTGGCCACCGCGCTGCTCGCCGCCGGGGAACGGGCCGTCGGCACCACGCGCGGCGGCGCCCGCCGGGGGCCGTACTGCAACATGGGGATCTGCTTCGAGTGCGTGGTCACCGTGGACGACGTGCCCTGCCAGCGTTCCTGCCTGGTCCGGGTGCGGGACGGCATGCGGGTCCGCACGGCGGTGCCCCGGTGAGCGCCCCCGACGTGGTGGTGGTCGGCGCGGGCCCGGCGGGGCTCGCCGCGGCCGCCGTCCTCGGCCGGCACGGCGCCGCCGTCACCGTCGTCGACGAGCAGGAGCAGCCGGGCGGGCAGATCTACCGCCAGCCGCCGGCGGGGTTCACCCCGCCGAAGGCACCGGCCGCCGCCGGTCGGGCGCTGCTGGCCGAGGCCGCCGCCGCCCCCGGCGTCCGGTGGCTCGCCGACACCACCGTGTGGGGCGTCCTCGGCACCCGGGCGGGTCTCGACGGGTACGCGGGCCAGCAGCCCGCGCCGGGCCGCCACCGGGTCGCCACGCACGGCCCGGCCGGGGTCCGCCTGCTCGAGCCCCGGGCGGTGCTGCTGACCGCCGGCGCGTACGACCTGCCGGTGCCCTTCCCCGGCTGGACCCTGCCGGGGGTGCTCACCGCGGGCGGGGTGCAGACGTTCGTCAAGGCGCAGGGCCTGCTGCCGGGCGGGCGGTTCGTGCTGGCCGGCGGCCACCCGCTGTTGCTGGTGGTCGCCGCCCAACTGGTGCGCGCCGGCGCCCGGGTGGTCGAGGTCGCGCTGGTCCAGCGCCGCCGCGACCTGTTGCCCGGGCCGGCCGGGCTGGCCGCGCTGGCGGGTGCCGGCGGCAAGATCGCCGAGGGCGTCGACGCGCTGCGCGTGCTGCGGCGGGCGGGGGTGCCGGTCCGGTTCGGCACGGTCGTGCGCCGTGCCCACGGCGACCCGGACCTGAGCGGGGTGACCCTCGCCGAGGTCGACCCGAGCGGGCAGCCGGCACCCGGCACGGACCGGGACGTGCCCTGCGACGTGCTGGCCCTGGGCTACGGCTTCGTGCCCTCCGTCGAGCTGGCCCGGCAGGCCGGGTGCGCGGTGGCCTGGGACCCGCCCGGGGGCGGCTGGGTGGTCCGGCACGACGAGTGGCTGCGTACCTCGGTGCCGCGGATCGCGGTGGCCGGCGAGCTGACCGGCGTCGCGGGCGCCGAGCAGGCGGCGGTCGAGGGCCGGCTGGCCGCCCTCGGCGTGCTGCGCGACCTGGGGCTGCTCGACGAGCGTCGGTCCGCCGCGCTGGCCCGCCCGGTGCGCCGGGAACTGCGCCGCCGGCACCGCTTCGTCACCCAGGTGCTCGACCGGTTCGCGCCGGACCGGGCGGCCCTGGGCGGCCTCGTCACCGACGACACCGTGCTCTGCCGCTGCGAGGAGGTACGCGTCGGGGACGTGCGCCGCGCGCTGCGGGCCAACCCGCACCTGGGCACCGCGAACGCGGTGAAGCTGGTGACCCGCGCGGGGATGGGTCTGTGCCAGGGCCGGTCCTGCCAGCCGGGCCTGTGTCAGCTCATCTCCACGCTCACCGGTCGCGGGCCGGAGGAGGTCGGGGCGTTCACCGCGCAGGCGCCGGTCAAGCCCGTACCGCTGCGCGCCCTCGCGGTCGGCGAGGCGCCGCCCGGTACGGACTGACCCGCCGACCCGCCGGCCCGCGCCCATGGGCGGCAGTGCATTCGTGAATGTCAATCACTGGATCGGTGGGGCGGGGCGGGCCGGCCGGGCGGACGTACTCGCGGATCATCCGATTTCTCCGCCGGGGACGCTCCACGGGACCACCTCGACGCCCGCGCGTGCGTAGGTTGCCCAGCACATCCGCCTCGCCGAAGAAGGTGGCCATGGGGAACACGCCGCACCCGCACGGCATGCCGCGCCGACGACTGCTGCGCCACGGCGCCGTCATCGCCGCCTCCGTGCCGCCGCTGCTGCTGGCGGGCCCACCCGGCGCGTCGGCGGCCGTGCCCCGGTACGACCCGCAGCAACGGTTCGTCCGCCTGGTGGGCGGCGGGTACGGCGTCATCTTCGCGATCCAGGCCGACGGCGCGTTGTACTGGTACCGGCACACGGGCTGGCAGACCGGCGCGTTCCGGTGGGCGAGCGGGTCGGGCCGCCGGATCGGCTCCGGCTGGCACCAGTTCCGGGCGGTCTTCGGCGGCCTCGACGGCTCGCTCTACGCCGTACGCGGCGACGGCACCATGCACCACTACCGCTACCGGCTGACCAACTCGACGACCGGCGCCGGCACCTGGATCAGCGGCGGGCGGATCGGCGCCGGATTCGAGCGCTACCCCCGACTGTGCGGGTTCCACGGCGCGTTCTACGGGCAGAACGCAGAAGGCGAGCTGTTCCTGCACCAGTACGACCTGGTCGGCAAGGCGTGGACCGTCCAGGGGGCGCGGATCGGCGGCGGCTTCGTCGGCGCCGTGTTGCAGGCCGACACCTCCGGCGTCCTCTACGCCTACCACTACGGCGACCTCCGCTGGCACCGGCACCTCGGCGGCGGCACCTGGGCGGCGGGCTCGGGCCTGCGCATCGGCTCCGGGTTCCGCAACTTCTTCCTCAACGACGGGGTGTGGTTCACCGGCCAGGGATCGCTGTACGCGATCCCGCCGAACGCGGCCAGCGTCCGGCAGACGGGCGTGCTCACGCAGTACCGGTTGACGAACCACACCACCGCCGGCCCCGACCGGCGGGCCGCCTGGATGAACAGCGGCACCGGGAAGAGGGTCGGCTCCGGCTGGACGGTGCAGACCCAGGCCGGCCTCCAGGGCTACGCCAACACGCCGAGCGTGGCGCAGGGCGAGGTGGCGCGGATCGCGGTGTCGACCGGGTTCCCGTCGCTCACCGCGTCGATCGTACGGTTGGCACCCAGTCCCGGCGATCCCGTGGTCGTCTCGCAGCCGCTGCCCGTGACCGGTGGCGTGCAGCCGCTGCCGGTGGGGTTCCTCCGGGTCGGTTGCGGCTGGTCGGACCGGTTGCGGTTCGCGGTCCCCGCCGACTGGCAGCCCGGCCTCTACGCCGCCCGCCTGGAGGGCCCCGACGGGCTGCGCCGGTACGTGCCCTTCCTCGTGCGGCCGACCCGCCCCACCAACCCGATCGCGGTGTTGCTGCCGACCTTCACCTACAACGCCTACAACAGCTGGGGCGGGCACAACCAGTACTGCCCGGACTGGACCGGCCGGCGACCCCTGTCCGTACGCCGGCCGTCGACGGAGCTGAACGTCGACGACCCCGGCATCCGGGACCACACCCTCTTCTCGGACCTCCTGCTGACCCGCTGGATGTCCCGCCAGGGGCTCGCCTTCGACGTCTACGAGGACGCCGACCTGCACGGCTCCAACGGCTGGCTGACCAGGTACCGGGTGCTCGTGCTGGGCAGCCATCCCGAGTACTGGTCCGACACGATGCGCCAGCGCCTGGTCAACTTCCAGGCCGGCGGCGGCCGGGTCATCTACCCGGGCGGCAACGGCATGTACGAGCGGGTGCAGGTCGACTCCGCCCGTACGGTGGTGACCTACCGTCGCTCCGACGGCAGGCGGGACATCTACACGGAGCTGGGCCTGCCCGCCTCGCAGCTGCTCGGCACCAACTACACCGACGCCGGCACGTACGCCCCGTACCAGGTGCTGCGCGAGCATCCGCTGCTGGCCGGCACCGGCCTGGTGGCCGGCAGCAGGTTCGGCCGCACGGGCTACAACGGCGCCGCCAGCGGTTGGGAGACCGACGGGCTGCGCGGGCTGGCCGGCGAGGCGTCCCCGGCGCAGGTCATCGCCCGGGGCGAGAATCCGGGGGGCGGCGGCGCGACGATGGTCTTCCTGGAGCGGCCCGGCGGCGCGCTGGTCTTCAGCGCGTCCTCGGTCTCGTTCGTCGGCGCCCTGGCCGACGATCCGGCGATGTCGACGCTGTTGCGCAACGTCTTCGACCGGATGCTGGCCTCGGCCCCGGCGGTCCGGGCCACCGAGGTCCCGATGCCGCGCACCACCCCCGCACCCGCCATCCCGGAGCCGTCGACGATGGAGTGACCGCGCTCAGAGCCAGCCCGAGCGGCGGAAGAGGCGGTGCAGGGTGAACGCGGCCAGCGCCATCAGGCCGAGCGCGGCGGGGTAGCCGTAGCGCCATTGCAGCTCCGGCATGACGGCGAAGTTCATGCCGTAGATCCCGGCGATGCCGGTCTGGGTGGCGGCGATGGCGGCCCACGCCGCGATCTTGCGCATGTCGTTGTTCTGGTCCACCGCGAGCTGCGCCAACCGGGACTGCAGGATCGAGTTGAGCAGGTCGTCGTATGCGGCGACCCGTTCCACCGCCCGGGTCAGCCGGGCGTCCACGTCGACGAACCACCGGTGCAGGGCACGCGGTGGGTTGTCGGGGCGCTGGTCGAGCAGCGAGCGTAGCGGCGCCTGTAGGGGCTGCACCGCCCGCTTGAACTCGACCACCTCGCGCTTGAGCTGGTAGATGTGCTGGATGTCGGCCGAGCGGTCGCGGGCGAACACCGCTTCCTCGATGCGTTCCAGGTCCCGCTCGACGTGCCCGGCGACTTCCAGGTAGAGGTCGACCATCCGGTCGCAGACGGCGTACGCGACGGCCCACGGGCCCTGCGCGAGCACCGCTTGGCGCTGCTCGACGTCGGCGCGGACGCAGGTGAGCGCGCCCGCGGCGCCGTGCCGCACGGTGATGGCGAAACGGTCGCCGAGCAGCACCATCACGTCGCCAGTGTCGATCACCTCGGAGGTGTCGGTCAGCTCGGCGTGCTCGACGTAACCGGCGGTGCGCAGCACCAGCAGGGTCACGTCGCCGTCGCGGCGCACCGTGGGGCGGTGGCCGTCGGCGAGGGCCTGCTCGACGGTCAGGTCGTCGAGCCCGAAGGTGCGCCCGACCGCCGCCATCACCGTCGGATCCGGCTCGTGCAGGCCCAGCCAGACGAACCCGTCCCGGGCGCGACGGCTGCGGGCGTACGCGTCGGCGTAGTGCGGGCGGCCGGGCTCGCGCCGCCCGTCCACGTAGACCGCACAGTCGACCACGGCGTCGGGATTGGCGCGTCGGGGCTCGGGCTCGCGCTGCCCGGGTACCCGCCGGCCGAGCAGCCGGTCGAACACGGCAGACAGTCTCACCCGTTCTCCCACCCGCAGAACCACCCGTCCGCCCTCCGCCGCGCCGGCAACCGCGCGGACACCGTACTCGCCTCGGGTGGTTCCGGGGTCACGGCACCCGGGTGGCGAACACGACGACGTTGTCGACGTAGCTGCCGGTGTCCCGGTCGAACCGGCCGCCGCAGGTGATCAGCCGCAGGCCGGTGGCGTCGCTGGGCCCGTAGACCAGGTCGGTGGGGAAGCGGTCCTTCGGGTACGACCCGACGCCGTCGACGGCGAACGTGGCGACGCTGGCGTCGGCGCGGGTGACCCGTACGGTGTCGCCGGCCCGCAGCCGGCCGAGGTCGAAGAAGACGGCCGGGCCGGCGGCGGAGTCGACGTGCCCGACGATCACGGCGTTGCCGCTCTCGCCGGGGCTGACGCCGTGGCGGTACCAGCCGGCCAGGGCGGGCCGGTCCAGCGGCGGCACCTCCAGGCGTCCCTCGGCGTCGGCGCCCACCGGGACGATCCGCGCCCGCACGTCGATGGCCGGGATCCGCACGTCCACCGGCTCGGCCCGGTGCAGCGGCGGCACCGCAGGCGCGGAGCGGGCCCGGGTGGGGGCGTCGGCGGCCTCCGGCCGGGGCGGGCGGGGCGGGATCGTCGCCACCCCGGTGGCGATCAGTCCGAGCCCCGTCGTGGCGAGCAGGACGATGACCGTGACCGCCCAGCCGGGCCTGCGCCAGGACACGATCCCACCTCCGTACGCGTTCGCCCGGGTGCCCGCTCCGGTGCGTGACCGGTGCGGGCACCCGTTGCAGGGATGGACGGTTCCAGGATGGACGGCGCGGGGCCGCCGGTCAGAGCGTGGCCGCCGCCATGTGGCGTCGGCGGCGGGCCAGGATCAGGGCGCCGCCCGCGGCGGAGCCGAGCAGGGCGCCGCCGGCCGCCAACGCGCCGGTCCCGTCCGTGCCGCCGCGCCCGCCGGCCTGGGCCCCGCCGATCGGGGTGACGGTGAACGTGGCGCTGCCGGCCGCGCTGCCGTCGCCGCAGGTGGCGGCCACCGTGTAGGTGCCCAGGGTGAAGCCGGCGGTGAAGAGTTCGGCGCTCAGCCCGCCCCCGGCCGCCGCCGTGGTGGACCGGACGTTCTGGTCGCGGTCGGGGCCGGTGACGCGGAAGATCGCGTCGCCGGACTTCGGGTTGCAGGTCGTCGCGGTGAGCACGACCGTCCCGCCGACCGGCGTGGTGGCCGGTGACACGACGGTGTCGGCCAGCGCCGCGCCGGGGAGCAGGAGCGTGCCGAGACCCACGCCGAGCGCCGCCGATACGAGAACTGTCTTTGCCTTCATACGCGTCTTCCCTCACTTTTCGTCCGCTGACTGCGTGGGACGTCGTTCGGGTGGCCAACTCCGTGACTAGCACCGGTGTGACCAACCCTAGGAGGGTTGGGGCCCCCATCCGGTGAAAATGAGAAATCTTCGTTGCCGTCACGTGTCCACCCGGGAGGCGGAGGGAGCAGCGGAAATGCCGGCACGGCCCACCCGCGAGGGTTGGCCGTGCCGATGTCACCGGGGGTCGTGCTGTCGGGGCTGGGCCGTCTCGGCCCGTCTCGGGAATCGTGCCCCGCGGCGGGCCGTACGCGTCCGGCCCGCCGCGTTGGCCCGGTCCTGGCCGGTTTGCTCCGGGCGGACGCGTCCGTGCTCCGGGCGGGACGCGCCGCCGGTGCCGGTCGCCAGACAGCGGGTGCGGCGGTGCCGGCCCGCGTGCCGGGGCAGGGGTGGGTCAGCCCTGTGCGGTGGCGCTCTCGGGGCGCGGCTCGGGCAGCGGCTCCCCGGTCTCCAGCAGCGACTTGAGGCTGGCCAGGAGCTCCGGCCAGCCGCCGCTGCCGTCGAGCTGGCCGCTGACCGCCCGGTACATCTCGCTGCCCGGGGAGAAGTCCTCGTGGGTGACGGTCAGCTTGACGAACCCGCCGTACGGGGCGATGTCGAAGGTGACCCGGGACCTCCGCTCGCCGAGCCGGGCCGCCAGCTCCTCGTCGGACCAGCCGAAGTGCGCGGCGTGCTCCGGCTGGAAGCCGTGCCAGCTGTAGGAGAGCCGGCGGAACGGCTCGGCGACCAGGACGCGTTGGCCGAGGTCGCGGAACTCGCCGCCCGGCTCGTCCTGCCACAGCACGGGGGAGCCGACCCGCCAGTCCGAGCGCAGCGCGACGCCGCCCCAGTAGCGGCGGGTGAACGCCGGTTCGGTCAGCGCGGCCCAGAGCTTCTCCGGGGTGGTGTTGACGTAGGTGGTGTAGACGAAGGTGGGACTGTCCATCGGCTCACGCTCCAGAGCTGTCCGTAGGTCGGCGAGTGCGCGCACCCGCTCGCGGTCGTAGCGGTCGATCCATCGTTCGGCGACGGCGTTGATCGGGACGGGGTTGAGGTAGTGCAGCTTCTCCCGGCCGCGTCGCACGGTGGTCACCAGGTTGGCCGCCGCCAGCACCGCCAGGTGCTTGCTGACCGACTGCCGGGTCATGTCGAGCCCGGTGCACAGCTCGCGCAGGCTCTGCCCGTTGCGCCGGTTGAGGTCGTCGAGGAGTCGGCGCCGACTCGCGTCGGCCAGCGCCCGGAACACGTCGTCCACCCTGCTCACCTCGCACATGCAGCCATCCGGCTGCCTGTCAGGTTAGGCAACCGGACGGCTGCATGTCCAGCGTGTCGCCGCCTTCACCCGTCGAAGGCGGCAGGAGCGGTCAGGCCGGGCGGTCGACGTCGTGCAGCAGCCCCACCAGCGCGGAGATGCCCTCCTCGCCGTGGCCCCGGGCGACCGCCTCGTCCAGCAGGTCACGTACCGGTCGCATCAGCCCGGCGTCGACCCCCATGTCCCGGCAGGCTGCCAGCAGGTTGCCGAAGCTGGCGGCCTGCATCCGCAGCGAGGACCCGTCGGCGTCGTGGGTGCCCGAGTCGACGGCCGCCGCCATGGCGGGCAGCTCCCCGAGCATGGCGGTCAGCCACCCGGTCGCCATCGGCGCGAACTGGTCCGCCGGCGCGCCGGCCGCGCGGATCATCGCCGTGGCGTGCAGGAATCCACCGAACATCCCGTACATGGCGGCGAGCAGGGCCAGGTCGTGCAGGGCCGCCCGACCGGGGTCGGTGCCGAGCCAGTGGACGTCGCCGAACGCCGCGAGGGTGTCCCGCCAGTCGAGGAAGGCGTCCTCCGCGCCGCTGTAGAGCACGAACGCGCCGGGCTTGCCGATCATGAACGGAACGGCCATGATGCCGCCGTCGACGTACCTCGCGCCCCGTGCGGTCACCCATTCCGCGAGCCGGCGGGCCTGCGCCGGAGTGCCGTTGGTCAGGTTCACCACCGTCCGGCCGGCCAGGGCCGGCGCCGCCTGCTCGAGCACCCGACGAGTGACGTCGTCGTCGAGGAGGCACACCACGACCAGTTCGCCCGCGGCGGCCGCCTCGGCGGCGGAGCCGGCCACGCCCGCTCCCGCCCCGGCCAGCGCGGCGGAGCGCTCCGGCGACCGGTTCCACACGGTCGTGGGGTGGCCGGCGGCGAGCAGCGCACCGGTCAGGGCCCTCCCCATCGCGCCGAGCCCGAGCACGGAGACGGGGCGGCGGCGTGGGGCGCTCACGCGCCCGTCTCCGCGTACACCCGGACCAGCCGGGAGAAGTCGTCGTCACCGTGCCCGGCGTCCACCGCACGGGCGGCGACGGCGTTGGCCGCCCGTAGCGTGCCGGTGTCGATGCCGTGCCCCTCGGCCGCCTCGACGATGTGCGCCATGGTGGCGGCGGCGGAGGCGATGGTGGAGACGTCGGCGGTGTGGTTCCCGACGTCGATCCGCCCGGCCAGGTCGTCGACGAGGTCGGGCAGCAGGCCCGAGATTCCCTTGGCGTACGGCGCGAGCTCGGTCGCCGTGATCCCCTCCGCCCGGGCCAGGGCGAAGGCGTGCGCGATGCCGCTCATCGCGGTCCAGAAGACGTCGAGCAGCGCCACGTCGTGGGCGGCCGCACGAGCCGGGTCCGGGCCCAGCCAGTCGGCCGAGCCGCCCAGGCTCAGCAGGGTGTCCCGGTGGGCGTGCCAGACCCGTTCGGGCCCGCTGTAGAGCACCAGCGCCTCGGCCCCGCCGATGGTGGGGGCCGGGGTCATGATCGCGCCGTCGAGGTAGTCGACGCCCTGCGTGGCGGCCCAGGCGGCCATCGCCCGGGCCCGCTGCGGGGTGTCGGCGGTCAGGTTCACCAGCGTGCGCCCGGCGAGGGCTTCGACCGCGGGCTCGACGACGGCGCGGACGGCGGCGTAGTCGATGACGCAGGCGAGTACCAGTGGGCTCGCCCGGACCGCCTCCGCCACGGTCGGCGCCCGCCGCGCGCCACGTGCAACGAGGGGATCGGCCCGGGCGGCCGTGCGGTTCCAGACGGTGGTCCGGTGGCCGGCGGCCAGCAGCGCGCCGGCGAGGGCCTGGCCCATCGGCCCGAGGCCCAGCACGGTCACCGGGGACAGGTCGCGGTCGGTCACGGAACTACTCCTTCGTGGATGGGGTGGCCCGGCCCTTGCGCGTGCCGCCGGGCCGGTCCCATCCTGTTTCCGTACGCGCGAAGCATCAAGTACCGACTATTTCCTCAGGTACTTACCTTTTGGTAAGTGAGAGCGGGGCGACGTGAAGAAGCGGACCTACACGTGCGGGCTCGACGCCGCGATCGACGTCGTGGGCGGCAAGTGGAAGGCGCTGATCCTGTGGGAGCTGGATCACGGCCCCCGCCGCTTCGCCGAGGTGCGCCGGGGGATCACCGGGATCAGCGAGAAGATGCTGATCCAGCAACTGCGCGAGATGGAGGCGTACGGCCTCGTGCACCGCGAGGTCTACCGGCAGGTCCCGCCGAAGGTGGAGTATTCGTTGACCGACTTCGGCCGGTCCCTCAACGAGGCGCTGATGCCGCTCGGCGACTGGGGCGAGCGGCACATGGCGACCATCGAGGCCATCCCCCGGGACTGACCGGTCAGGGCAGGGCGGTCGTCGTGTGGAACTGCCGTTCGACGACGGCCAGCAGGGCGGCGTGCGTCTCCGCGTCCGCCGCCACGAGCAGCCCACCCCCCGACCCAGTGTGCAGGGGCTGACCCCGCAGCCCGGTCACCACGCACCCGGCCGCCTGGCACAGGGCGATGCCGGCGGCGAAGTGCACACTGTCGCGTACGTCCCCGTCGGTGACGTAGGCGGCCCGCCGGCCGGCGGCGACCCACGCGACGGCCAGCGTGGTGGAGAGCACCCTGGGCCCGAACCGCGCGGCGAACTCCGCGTCCGCGAGCAGACCGGTCGCCCGGAACCCGGGGGCGTTCGGGAACGGCGGGTCGAGGTTGACGTCCACCAGCCGCGAGAGGGCCGACGGCGTGAGGGGTTCGTCGACGCCGTCGCGACGGACTTGTGCCCGGCCGTTCCCATGCCAGAACACCTCCCCGGCGAACGGATCGGCGACGGCCGCCGCGGTGATCCCGGCCTCGGTGCGCAGCGCCACGTTCACCGCGACCAGCGGGGTGCGCGCCGCGTAGTTCAGCGTGCCGCAGAGGGGGTCGACCAGCCACGTGCGCCCGGCCGAGCGGGAGCCGGTGTGCCCGGTCTCCTCACCCAGTACGGCGTCGCCGGGCCGGGCCCCGCGCAGGATGTCGAGGACGGCCCGTTCCGACTCCAGGTCGGCGGCCGTGGCGAAGTCACCGGGCGACTTGTCGAACCGCCGCAGCGGGCCGCCGAACCGGTCGCGTACCACCTCGGCACCCGCCTGCGCCGCGACGACGGCGAGCTCCGGGTCGGTGAGCACCATGCAGGGCACGGTAGACCAGGCCGGGCCCGGCGGCACGCCCCGACCTCAGGCGGGTCCGTCGGGATCGGTCACCCAGCCGGCGAGCAGCACCAGCCCGGAGGGCCGGTGCACGGCGAGGAAGCCGAAGGGGCGGTCGATGTCGAGGCGTACCCGTCGCTTGCGCGCGGTGACCGGCCGGGGCGCCGAGCCCGCCCGCGTGGAGACGGCGGTCACCGCGGCCGCGCGGAACCCCGTCGCGCCGAACGTCGCCGTCACGCTCTGCCGCGCCTGCGACACGGCCAGCGGGCGGGCGATGCCGGGGAAGTGGTCGCCGTCGCCGACGGCGGTGGCGAGACCGAACAGCGCGGCCCGCGCCAGCAGGTCGTGGTCGGCGCGGACGGTGAAGCCCACGGTGGAGACGAGCAGCTCGGGCCGGTCGTCGTACGCGTCCACGACCTGCTCGTCGACGCCGGGGCCGGCGGCGACGGGCAGCGCGGACGGTGCGCCGATCGCGCCGATCGCGGCCGGCAGCACCTGCGCCGCCCCGCGCCCCGGCGTGCCCAGGGCGAGCACCACGTCGACGTCCTCGGCGCCGCGTACGGTCAGCAGGCTCACCGGGCCGGCGGCGGTGTCGACGGCCCGTAGCGCGTCGAGGTCGTGGCCGATCCGGCTCAGCCCGGCCAGCCGGCGCCCGCGCCACGGCCCGGTGGCCGGCTGGCGCCAGGCGTCGCGGAACGGCTCGGCCCACCCGGTCCGCAGCGACAGGGCGCTGGCCAGGACCATCGCCGTGGCCGGGGTGACCCGCACCGGCATCCGGCGGATCAGGCCGTCGGTGTGCGTGGCTGCCCACTCGTCGAGGGCGGCCTGGTCGTGCGTCGGGTCGCCGGTCAGCTCTCCGCGCATGGCCGCCGGCACCTCGCGCAGCCACCGGTCGGTCAGCGCCAGGTCCCGCCGTGCCCAGGCGGCGAGGGCCAGCCGGGTGGTGGGGGAGCGGTCCAGGTCGACGCGGGCCGGGTCCGGCGCGACCGCGAGCAGCTCGTCGCGGGCCGGGCCGGCGGCGTAACGGGCGAGCAGCGCCAGCAGCGGGTAGACGCCGGCGCCGGAGACGACCGTCTGGCCGCCGTCGAGGGCGGACGTCCAGCGGGCGGTGAGCGCGTTGGTGGCGTCGGTGCTCATGGGGGCGGCGTCCTCCGGGGGCGAGGTGACCGTCGCCCGGCGGCGACCGCTGGCACCCTACCGCCGCCCGCCGCCCGCCGCCCGCCGCCCGCCGCCCGGCCGGAGGGCCGGAGGGCGGCCGGGCCGGTCGGTGGGGGGACGGCCCGGGCGGTGTGGCAGCGTGGGCGGCGTGAACACCTGCGCACCGCTGGACGTCGACCTGGCGCTGGTCGGTGGCGGCGGCGCCGCGTCGCTGGTCCTCGCGGCCCTGGACCGGCACGGCGTGCGTGACCTGCGGGTCGCCGTCGTCGACCCGGTCCACCGGCGCGGCCAGGACCGGACCTGGGCGTTCTGGGACCGGCCCGGCAGCGACCTGGACCCGCTGCTGGCCGCGAGCTGGCCCCAGGTCGAGGTGGCGACGCCCGCCGGCCGCCGCGTCCTCGACCTCGCCCCCCTGCGGTACGCCATGCTGCGCTCGGGCCCCGTCTACGACCGGGCCGCCGAGGCCGAGCGGCGGCTCGGGGTACGGCGGATCGTGGCACCCGTCGACGCCCTGCACGACGACGGCGATCGCGTGCTGGTGCGTACGGGCGGGGCCGGCCCGACCGTCCGTGCGTCCTGGGTGCTGGACTCCCGGCCCCGGCCGCCCCGGCGACCCGGGCGCACCAACTGGCTCCAGCACTTCCGTGGCTGGTGGCTGGAATCCGACGCGCCGGTCTTCGACCCGGCACGGGCCGTCCTGATGGACTTCCGCACCCCGCAGCCCGCCCGGGGCGTGTCGTTCGGCTACGTCCTGCCGGTCAGCGACCGGTACGCCCTGGTGGAGTACACCGAGTTCGGCCCCGACCTGCTCACCGACGCGGGCTACGACGCGGCCCTGGCGGGCTACCGGGACCTGCTCGGCCTCGACCCGACCGGGCTCACCGTCCGCGAGGTGGAGAACGGGGTGATCCCGATGACCGACGGCCCGTTCGAGGCCCGGCCCTCACCCCGGGTGGTCCGTCTCGGCACGGCCGGTGGCGCCACCCGACCGTCCACCGGCTTCACCTTCTCCGCCATGCACCGCCAGGCCGAGCAGGTCGCCCGTGCCCTCGCCGCCGGCCGCCCGCCGGTGCCCGGCCCCGCGTACCCCCGTCGGCACCGCTGGATGGACGCGGTCGCGCTGCGGGCGCTGGACGCCGGCGGCGTCGGCGGGCCGGACTTCTTCGGTCGGCTCTTCGAGCGCAATCCCGCCGAGCGGGTGCTGCGGTTCCTCGACGGCGCCACCAGCCCGGCGGAGGAGGTGGCGCTGATGAGTTCCACCCGGCTGGTGCCGATGGTCGCCGCCGCGGTCGGCGACGCCGCGGCCCGGCTGCGCGACCGCGTCGATCCGGCCCGCCGCTCCGCGACGTGGACGGCCCCGCCACCGGTGGTCGGGGGCCGGGCCGACGCCGACGGCTGAGCGCCCGCCGCCTCAGCCGGCGCGGACGGCGTCGCGGACGAGGACGCGCAGCTCCTCCATCGGGTCGCCGTCGCCCGCGCTGAGCAGCGTCTTCGTCGCGGCCACGGTCAGGCCGAGCTCCGGATAGGCGTACGCGAGGCTGCCGCCGCTGCCCGCGCAGCCGAACGCCCCGTCCGGCTCGACCGCGTATCCCAGGCCGAAGCTCGCCTCCTGGCCGAAGACCCACTCCGTGCCGCGCACCGCCACGGCACCGACCTCCCGCAGCCGCGCGGGCGAGATCAGGCGTACGCCGTCGACCTCGCCGATCAGCGCGGCGAACATCCGGGCCACGGCCCGGGCGGACATCGTGCCGGTGGCCGGGACGTCGGCGCGGAGGAACTCGGGTCGGCTGCCGACGGAGGCGTCCGGCCGGAGACCGGGCGGGGCGACCCGGTCGAAGTTCGGCAGGTTGGCGGCGGCCCAGTCCAGCGTCGCCGACAGGTTGCGGTCGGCGACCGGGGCCAGCCGGTTCAGATCGGCCGCGGGCACCCCGAGGAACAACTCGCCGGGTACGCCGAGCGGCCCGGCGACGTCCTCGGCGAGCACCCGCGAGATCCGCCGGCCGGTCACCCGCCGGACCACCTCGCCGATCAGCCAGCCGAAGGTCCAGGCGTGGTACGCGAGCACGTCGCCCGGAGCCCGCAGCGGCACGCTGTCGGCGACGATCCCGCACATCCGGTCCCAGTCGCCGGCGTCGGCGACGGTGACGTCGGACGGCAACGCGGGCACGCCCGCCGTGTGGGTCAGCACGTGCCGCAGGGTGACGCCGCCCTTGCCGTGGCGGGCGAACTCCGGCCACACCTCGGCGATGCGCAGGTCGTAGTCGAGCACGCCCCGCTCGGCGAGCACGTGCACCACGGTCGCGGTGAGCCCCTTGCCGGTCGACGCGCTCCAGATCGGCGTGCCGGAGGTCAGCGGGCGGCCCGTGGCGCGGTCGGCCACGCCCGCCACCTCGTCCACCACCTGCGTGCCGTGCAGGTACGCGGCCACCTGCACGCCGTCCTCCCGGCCGGCGGCCACCAGCTCGTCGATCCGCGCGCGTACCTCGGCCCGCAGGCCGTCCCAGCTCCCCGTCACGGGAGGCCATCCTGCCAGCGGCCGGGTGGCGGATCACACCCATTTTCCGCCGGCCACGCCGCGCCCCCGACAGCGGTGCCGGCGACGCCGATTCGGTAGGTTGCCGCCATGGTGGACGAGACGGCCGGCAGGGTCGTGCAGATCTGGACCGACGGCGCGTGCAGCGGCAACCCAGGCCCCGGCGGGTGGGGCGTGGTGCTGCGCTACGGCGCGCACGAACGGGAGCTGTGCGGGGGCGAGGCGACCCCCACCACCAATAACCGGATGGAGCTGATGGCGGCCATCCAGGCCCTGGAGAGCCTGACCCGCTCCGTCACCGTGGAGCTGCACACCGACAGCACGTACGTGCGCAACGGCATCACGAGCTGGCTGGCGTCGTGGAAGCGCAACGGGTGGCGTACGGCCGCGAAGCATCCGGTCAAGAACGCCGACCTGTGGCAGCGGCTGGAGGCCGCCTGCGCCCGCCACGAGGTCACCTGGTTGTGGGTGAAGGGGCACAACGGTCACCCGGAGAACGAGCGCGCCGACGCGCTGGCCAACCGGGGCATGACCGAGGCCCGCGCGTCGGCGGTGCCCGCCGGACGCTGACCGGTCCGGCGGGCGGCGGTCAGATCACTCGGTACGGCTCGGGTCGACGGTGCCGGAGACGGCGTCCACGTCGTAGCCCGCGCGGCTGACCTCCCTGGCCGGGCGTCGGTCCTCGGCCGGCAGGTCGGCGAAGTCGTCGCCGGTGTCGTCGGTGGTGTGCAGGGACTCGCCCGGTGGTCGCAGCGACGCCTGCATGGCGGTCGCGCCGTCCGGCTCGTCGGTGGCGGCCTGGTCGAAACGCTTCTGTTCGGTCATGCCGCACTCCTGCCCCCGTGGCCTGCCGCCAAACGCGAGTCCTTCCCGGGCCTGCCGGCTGCACAAGCGCCCGACTGCCGCTCGGCGTCGTGGTGTTCCGCCCCGTGGTTGGTCAGCGTGGCGCGTCCGGGTGGCCCGGCATGGTGGAGCCGCCGCTGGAACTGCCCGACGCGCCGCCCGCCATGCCGGAGCCGTCGTCCTCGGTGACCAGGTCGGGCTTCTGCGTCGTATCGGCCGGCGCCGGGACGTCGGTGTCCGCCTCGACCTGGACCAGCCGGGCCTGGCCGGCCTCGTCCTCGGCGTGCGCCGGGTCGACCGGCAGTTCACCGTCGCGCGCCCGATACCCCACCGCTGCCTCCCCGTCCCGTCCACCGCTCCGTCGAGCCCCCGCCTACCCCCAACCCCCCACCCGAAACCCACCCGCCCCGAGACGACGGGTCCGCGTTGCAGGCGGGGGCGCACACTCGCTCGTTGGCAGACGAGCTACTCGTTCGCCGGCGTGTCGAGAAGCCCGACCGCCAACCGACCAAGGGGCGGGGCGACCGGGGAGTTCCGAGCCGCGTCAAGAAGGTGACGGGCGGGAACGGCGGGGGGTCAGCGACAGGGGTGACCATTGGTGGGGGCGGGTACGGCCGGGCGGCAGGGCGGTGTGTCCGTCGCCCCGGGCCGCGTCGAGTTGCGCCTGATGCAGGAACAGGGCCCCCGAGAGGTCCGCGCCGCGCAGGTCGGCCCCGCGCAGGTCGGCGCCGGTGAGGTCGGCCAGGCCGAGGTCGACGCCGCGTAGGTCGGCGCCGATCAGCAGGGCCCCGCGCAGGTTCGCCCGGCGCAGGTCGGCCCGGCGCAGGTCGACGCCGAACAGTTGGGCGCCCCGCCGGTCCGCGCCCGGCCGGCCACCCCGGCTCCGCGCCGCGTCCCCGGCGCGCGACAGCAGCGGGTTGACCCGCCCCCGGTACGCGTTCACGTCGAGCGCCACCAGCGTCTCGGCGGGCTCCCGGGCCAGCCGCTCGGTCTCGCCGAGCGCGACGGACAACTCGCCGCGCAGCGGCTGCGGTGGGCGCGTCGCGAGGGCCTCGGTCAGGTACCAGAGCAGTTCGTGCAGCGGCCGCATCACCGCGAACGTGTCGAACATGAGCGGCGCGGTCTGCGGCGCGTCGCGCCAGTCCCGGCCAGCGAAGGTGGTCTGGGCCACCCGTTGCCCGGCGCCGAAGCAGTCGAAGACGGTGCAGCCGGGAAAGCCCCGGTCGCGCAGGTCGGCGTGGATGCCGCAGCGCGAGTCGGCCCGCAGGTTCGGGCAGGGCTGGCCGGCGGGCTTGTCGATGGCGAAGTCGGCGGACGCGGAGAAGGCCGGTGCGACGCAGCAGAGCCCGAAGCACCGGGCGCAGTCGGCGCGCAGCCCGTCCGCCACCGACGCCGCCTCGGGGGTCTCCGACACGCTGACCGTTCTCCTGCCGTTCGGGGGCTTTCCGCCGGCGGCCTCGCGGGCGGAGGCACCCATTGTCCCGCCCCCGCGAGACCACCGGGCCGCAGGGTGCGCGGCCCACGCCCGGGCGCGGGGGAGCCGCAGCGCACCGGCTGCGCTGCCGGCGGGGGCCACGCCTGCGCTCAGCCCTCCACCGAACGCCAGTCGTGCGATTCCAGCGCGTTGGCCTGCGGGCCCATCATCAGCATTCCGCCGTCGACCGGCCAGGACGCGCCCGTGACGTACGCGGCGGCGGGCGAGGAGAGCAGCGCGACCACGGCGGCCACCTCCCGCGCGTCCCCCGGGCGCCCGACGGGCACCCCGGGGCGTTCCTGCGTGAACGGGTCCACGTCCTCCTGGCCGGTCATCGGGGTGGCGATCTCACCCGGGGCGACCGCGTTGACGGTGATGCCGTCCGCCGCCAGTTCCTGCGCCATCACCCTGGTCAGCAGGCCGAGCCCGCCCTTCGCGGCGCAGTACGCGGCCGAGCCGACCCGGGGCGCGTGCTCGTGCACGCTGGTGATGTTGACGATCCGGCCGCCCAGGCCCGCGGCGCGCATCCGCCGGGCGGCCCGCTGCCCGCACAGGAACGGCCCGTCTAGGTCGACGGAGAGCACCTCGCGCCACTGCTCCCAGCCGGTGTCGACGAACGGTGTGGACGCCCCGGTGCCGGCGTTGTTGACGAGTACGCCAAGGCCGCCGAGGCGGTCGGCCAGCTCGTCGACGACCGCGTCGGCCCCCGGCAGCCGGGTCAGGTCCAGGTGGGCGACCTCGCAGCGCCGGCCGGCGGCGCGTACCTCGGCGGCGGTCCGCTCGGCGCCCCCGGCGTCGCGGTGCCAGGTGACGCCGACGTCGAAGCCGGCCCCGGCGAGGGCGACGGCGCAGGCCCGGCCGATGCCGGAATCGGCGCCCGTGACGATGGCGATCCTCGGGTAGTTCTCGTAACGCGATGGCATGTCGGCGCACTACCCGTTCCATGCGAATGCAACCATGCGTCGATCCCCGTCCATGCAGGGGATTGTCTGCGTCGATGCGCTCTGACATTCTCCACCGTGGACGCTGCCAGCGACGGTCGCCAATCCGGAGGGCCGCACTGTGGTGGCGCCTTTCATCTGCCGGAGGGACCTCGTGAAGCGCAGACGTCGCCATCTGCTCGCAGGACTGGCGGTCGGTGCCCTGGTGGCATCGACCGGTCTCATCGGAATCCACTTCGCCGGCGCCGAGGTGCCGACCCCCGTCGCCGCGGCCGGCGACGGGGAGATGCCGGGGGCGCTCGGCGCCCACATGGAACGGCTGCGCCAAGCCGTGCCGGGCAGCGACGGCATGTCGCCGGACGGGCCCGGCAACGCCGCGCAGCAGGAGTTCCTGGAGCGCGCGTACCCGGCCAACACGATCAGCATCGCCCAGGTCGACCGCTCCAAGTCGGCGTACGCCGCCGCCGAGCGGCGCGCCGGCGGCACCCGCGGCTGGACGAACATCGGCCCGAGCGAGGCCCTCTACCCGTTCACCGAGTTCCGCAACGCCTCCAACTACGTGCCGAACGCGTACGTCGCGGGCGGCCGGGTCACCTCCATCGACATCTCCCCGGACTGCAACGCCCTGCTCTGCCGGGCGTACGTCACGCCGGCCGGCGGCGGCGTCTGGGGCACCCTGAACATCCTCGCGGCCGAGCCCAAGTGGTTCTACCTGGGCGGGCCGCTGGGTATCAACGCGGCCGGCTCGGTCAAGATCGACCGCAACGACAAGACGGGGCTGACCATCTACGTCGGCACCGGTGAGGCCAACACCTGCGCCTCCGGCTGCGTCGCCGGCGTCGGGCTCTACAAGTCGACGAACGGCGGCGTCACCTGGAAGGGACCGCTGGGCAAGGACGCCCTCGCCGGCAAGGGCATCGGCGAGATCACCGTCAAGCCGGGCGACCCGAAGACGCTCTACGTCGCCACCACCACCGCCCTGCGCGGCATGTCCAGCTCCTGCTGCACGGGCGTCACCCGGCCCGTGCCCGACGCCGAGAAGTGGGGCCTCTACAAGTCCACCGACGGCGGCGCGAACTGGAAGTTCATCCACAACGGCTCGGCCGACGCCACCCAGTGCACGGGCAGCGCCGCGGAATACAACAACACGGCCGCCTGCTCGCCGCGCGGCGTGCGCTACGTCAAGCTCGACCCGCGCGACGCGAACACCGTCTACGCCTCCTCGTACGCCCGGGGGGTCTGGCGCTCCGCGGACGCCGGCGCCACCTGGACGCAGATCAAGCCGTCGCTGAACCCGGCGGTCTTCCAGACCCGGGCCGCGATCGACGTGACCGCCCTGCCGAACGGCAAGACCCGCATGTACGTCTACGAGGGCAACCTCGGCAACCCGTACTCGCGGCTGTTCCGCAGCGACGACGTGGCCGGCGACGCCCCCGCGTTCGCCGACCTGACCAGCGCCAACCCGGCCGACCCGGGCTACGCCACCTACAACCAGTGCACCGGCCAGTGCTGGTACGACGTGTTCGTGCACACCCCGGCCGGGCACCCCGACATCGTCTACACGGGCGGCTCGTACGTCTACGGCGAGACCGTCGCCCACAAGCGGGCCGTGGTGCTCTCCACCGACGCCGGCGTCAGCGGCACCGACATGACCTTCGACGGCACCGACGAGGTGCACCCCAACGGCCTGCACCCCGACCAGCACGCCCTGGTCACCAACCCGCGCAACCCGTACCAGTTCTTCGAGGCCAACGACGGCGGCGTGATGCGCTCCAGCGGCCAGTTCGTGGACCGGTCGGCCTGGTGCGACAACCCGGACCGCAACCTGACCACGCAGGCGCAGAAGGACCGCTGCAAGCAGATGCTGTCGAAGATCCCGTCGAAGCTGGACGGCATCAACAAGGGCATGAACACGCTGCAGTTCATCAGCCTCTCGGCCAGCCCGCACGACCACCGGCTGCTGCAGGGCGGCACCCAGGACAACGGCACCTGGGAGAACAAGGGCGAGCGCCGGCGCTGGGTCAACACGATGATCGGTGACGGCGGCGCGTCCGGTTTCGACGTCGGCAGGCCGGAGTTCCGTTTCCACACCTTCTACGACGCCTCGCCCGAGGTGAACTTCGCGGGCGGCGACGTCGGCAGCTGGATCTCGATCTCGGACCCGATCTTCGGGCAGCCGGGCACCCTGTTCTACGCCCCGGTGATCAGCGACCCGAAGGTGAGCGGCACGATGTTCGCCGGCACCTCGCGCACCGTCTACCGGACGAAGACGTTCGGGCTGGGCGACCGGAGCATGGCCGAGGCCAACCGGATCTGCAACACCTGGACCGGCACCTTCGAGGCGCAGTGCGGCGACTTCGCGCCGCTGGGCACGGTCAACCTGACCGACGCCGCGTGGGGCGACCGGGCCGGCGGCGCCGTCTCGGTCGTCGAGCGCGTCGCCTCCGACTCGTCCACGGCGTACGCGGCCACCAGCACCGGCCGGGTGTTCGTGTCCCGCAACGTCGACGCCGAGCCGGCGTCGGCGGTCACCTGGACGCGCATCGACACCGCCGCCACGCCGAACCGCTTCGTCACGAGCGTCCACGTCGACCCGGCCGACCCGGCGCGGGCGTGGGTCTCCTACAGCGGGTTCAACTCGAACACCCCGGCCACCCTGGGGCACGCGTTCGAGGTGCGGCTGGCGGGCGCGGGCGCGACCTGGACCGACCGGTCGTACGACTTCGGCGACCAGCCGATCACCGACCTGGTCCGCGACGACGTCACGGGTACCCTCTACGCGGCCACCGACTTCGGCGTGCTCCGGCTGGCCAAGGGCGGCACGACCTGGGTGAAGGCGGCCCGGGGCATGCCGAACGTGGAGGTCGCCGGGCTGACCATCGTGCCGGGCAAGCGGGTGCTCTACGCCGCCTCGCACGGCCTCGGCGCCTGGCAGCTCACGCTCTGAGGCAGGTGACCATCGGCAACGACACGGTGAGGGGCCGCGCGCGCGGCCCCTCACCGCTGCCCGCGGCGGCCGGCCGCGCCTGGCGCACCCTGGGCGCGGCCTTCGTCCTGCTCGTCTTCGTCCCGCCGCTGCTGCTGCTGGTCTCCGGTTCGCTCACCGAGCCGGGCCTGCCGCCGCCGCCCACCCCGCAGCTCGTACCGGAGCCGGTCTCCACCACCGGCTACCAGCAGGCCGTCGAGCTGGGCGGGCTGCTGCGCGCCTCGCTCAACTCGGTCCTGGTCGCGGTCGTCGCCGTGCCGCTGAGCGTGCTCGTCGCCTCCCTGGCGGGCTTCGCGCTGACCCGGATCGCCCCGCGCGCCACCGGCGTGGTCGTGGCGGCCTCCCTGGTCGCGCTGATGGTGCCGGCCACGGCGCTGCTCGTGCCCCGCTTCGCGATCTTCCGGGCGCTCGGCCTGACCGACACCCTGGTGCCGCTGATCGCCCCGGCGCTGCTGGGCACCTCGCCGCTCTACGTCCTGGTCTACCACCTGGCGTTCCGGGCGCTGCCGAGCGACCTCTACGACGCCTGCCTGGTGGCGGACCTCTCGCCGCTGCGCACCTGGTGGCGGGTGGCCCTGCCGCTGGTGCGCCCGGTCACCGCCGGCCTCACCGCGCTGACCTTCGTGCTCACCTGGTCGAACTTCCTCGACCCGCTGGTCTACGTCTACGACCGCGACCTGTTCACCCTGCCGCTGGCGCTGCGCTCCCTGTCGGTGCTGGACCCGACGAACTTCCCGGTGTTCCTGGCCGGCGCGGTGCTGGCCACGGTGCCGGCGCTGGCCGTCTTCGTGCTCGCCCAGCGGCGCTTCCTCCACCACGACGACCCGACGGGACGGGACTGACGATGCGACCGACGACGCGACCGAAGGCGCTGCTCGCGCTGCTGCTCACCGCCGTGCTGGCCGCCACCGGCTGCGGCTCCGGCGCCGGGTCGTCCGCCGATGCTCCGGTGCGGCTGCTGGTCTTCGGCGCCCCCGAGGAACTCGCCGCCTACCGCACCCTCGTCGAGGCGTACGAGAAGGCCCGCCCCGGCGCCGACGTGCAGCTCGTCGAGGCCAGCGACCGCAAGGACCTGCTGGCCCGGCTGGCCACGTCGGTGGCCGGCGGCGCCCCGCCGGATCTGTTCCTGATGAACTACCGCTTCTACGGCCAGTTCGCCGCCAAGGACGTCATCGAGCCGCTGGACGACCGGCTGGCCGCCTCCGAGGCCGTCGACCCGGCCGACTACTACCCGGTGGCCTGGAACGCCTTCCGCTGGCAGGACCGGCAGCTCTGCCTGCCGCAGAACGTCTCCAGCCTGGCCGTCTACTACAACCGCACCCTGTTCACGAAGTACGGCGTGCCCGAGCCGAGGGCCGGCTGGACCTGGAACGACCTGGTCGCCACCGCGACCGCGATGACCCGCGACTCCCGCGGCGTGGTGGTCAAGGCCACCGAGAGCGAGGGCGCGGCGCTGCGCCCGGCCGTGCACGGCCTCGGCGTCGAGCCGTCGATCATCCGGCTCGCCCCGTTCGTCTGGTCCGGCGGCGGCGAGATCGTCGACGATCCGGCGAGGCCGACCCGGCTCACCCTGGACGGCCCGGCAGCCCGGGAGGCGCTGAGGAACCTCGTCGACCTGCGGCTGGCGTACGGGGTGGTGCCCACCGACGAGGAGGTGGAGGCCGAGGACGACGAGTCGCGCTTCGCCAACGGCCGGCTCGCCATGCTGATGAGTTCCCGCCGCTCCACCACCACGTTCCGCTCGATCACCGGCTTCGAGTGGGACGTCGCCCCGCTGCCCGTCTACAAGGAGCAGGTCGGCGTGCTGCACTCCGACGCGTACTGCATGACGCGGGGCGCGAAGCACAAGGACGCCGCGTGGCGGTTCCTGGAATTCGCCATCGCCGAGGAGGGGCAGCGGATCGTCGCGGCCACCGGCCGTACCGTCCCGTCGCACATCGGGGTGTCGCAGTCCCCGGCGTTCCTCGGCCCCGCCCAGCCGCCACGCAGCGCGAAGGTCTTCCTCGACGCCATCCCCACCGTCCGGGCGCTGCCGACCGTCTCCACCTGGCCAGAGATCGAGGACGTCACCTACGGCATCCTGGAGAACGCCATGCACCGGGGCGACCGGCTCGACGACGTGATCCGCGAACTCGACCGGCAGACCCGCCCGATCTTCGCCCGCGGGGAGCACGGATGAGCGACCCTGGCCTCGCCCTGGCCGGGGTCTCGGCCGCCTACCGGGGCGCGACCGTGCTGCACGAGGTGGACCTGGCCGTCGCCCGGGGCGAACTGCTGGTGGTGCTCGGCCCGTCGGGCGCCGGCAAGTCGACCGTGCTGCGGGTCGTCGCCGGCCTGGAGCCGGTCACCGCCGGCCGCGTCCGCATCGCCGGCCGCGACGTCACCGCCGAGCGCCCGGGCCGGCGCAACGTGTCGATGGTGTTCCAGTCGTACGCGCTCTTTCCGCACCTGAGCGTCGCCGAGAACATCGCGTTCGGCCTGGAGGTGCGTGACACGCCCCGCGCGGCGGCCCGCGAGCGGGCCCGCGCGGCGGCCGAGACGGTCGGCTGCGCCGGGCTGCTGGACCGGCGGCCCGCGCAGCTCTCCGGCGGCGAACGGCAGCGGGTGGCACTGGCCCGGGCGCTGGTGCGCGAGCCGGACGTGTTCCTGCTCGACGAGCCGCTGTCCAACCTCGACCAGGCGCTGCGGGTGCAGATGCGCGCCGAACTGCGGGCCCTGCACGACCGGCTGGGCGCGACGATGGTGCACGTCACCCACGACCAGACCGAGGCGCTGGTGCTGGCCGACCGGATCGCCGTGCTGCGCGACGGGCGCATCGAGCAGGTCGGCACCCCCGACGAGATCTGGCGCACCCCGGCCACCACCTTCGTGGCCCGCTTCGTCGGATCCCCGGCGATGAACCTGCTCCCGGCCGACGGTCCGCTGCGCCCCGACGGCGCCGCGGCCCCGGGTGCCGACCACGACGGTATGGAGATCGGCTTTCGTCCCGAGGCGGTCGTCCTCGACGCCGCCGAGGGCACGGACGCCACCGTCGAGCGGGTCGAGGTGGTCGGCGAGGACGCCTACGCGTACCTGACCCTCGCCGGCGGGCACCCCGTGGTCGCCCGGGTGCCCGCCGCCCGCCGCCCCGAGCGCGGCGCGCCGGTACGCGTCGGGGTGCGCTGGGCCGACGCGCACGTCTTCCACGCCGGCTCCGGGCGCCGGTACGCCCCGTGACAAGCCCCGACCGTCGCTCGCGCCGGCAGCTGGCGCTGATGCTCACGCCGTACCTGGTGGGGCTGGTGGGCCTGGTGCTGCTGCCCGCCGCCGTCACCCTGGGGCTGGCGTTCACCGAGTACGACCTGCTGCGCCCGCCCCGCTGGGTGGGGCTGGACAATCTCGCGGCGCTGGCCGACGACCCGGTGTTCCGGGTGTCGCTGACCAACTCGCTGGTCTTCGCGCTGGTGGCCGTACCGCTGCGGATGCTGCTCGCCCTCGGCCTGGCGCTGCTGCTGCACCGCCGGGCGCTCGGCGTCGGCAGCGCCCGCACCGCGGCCGTGCTGCCGACCGCGGTGCCGGAGATCGCCTACGGGCTGCTCTGGCTCTGGCTGCTCAACCCCCTCTACGGCCCGATCAACCAGCTGCTGCGCACGGGCGGGGAGAACGGCCTGACGGCGCTGGGGCGCACCCCGCCGCAGTGGCTCACCGACCCCACCGACGCCCGGACGGCGATCATCGGAATGAGCCTGTTCACCATCGGCGAGACCTTCGTGGTGCTGCTGGCCGCCCGCCGCGCGCTGCCCCGCGACGTCTACGAGATGGCGGCGATCGAGGACGCCACCGGCTGGGACGTGTTCCGCCGCGTGACGCTGCCGCTGATGGCGCCCGCGCTGGCGCTGCTGGCGGTGCGCGACGCCATCCAGAGCCTGCACTTCTCCTTCGTGCCGGCGTTCGTGGTGACCGACGGCGGCCCGCCCCCGTACGCCACCACCTACCTGTCGCTGTTCGTCTACCGCACCGGCTTCGAGTACCTGCGCTACGGCTACGCGGCCGCCGCGACCCTGGTGATGATCCTGCTGACCGTGGCGGCGGTGCTGGTGCAGTGGCGGCTGATCCGCCGCTACCGGGCGTTCTACCGGCTCTGAGCACCCCCGATAACCGCGGGCGCCGGCCCCGGGTGTCGTGGCATGATCGCGCACTGCGCCGACGCGGGTGGCGGCGCGCGAGGAGGACGACATGGAGTTCGAGGTACGCCGGATCGGGCCGGAGTCGACCGCCGAGGCGGCCGACGTGCTGGCCGACGCCTTCGACGGGTACCCCTGGATGGCCTGGACGGTGGCGGCCGACCGGCACCGGGAGCGGCTGGCGGCGATGTTCGCCGGCACCGTCGCCGCCGTCGGGCTGCCCTACGGTGACGTCTGGGCGGCGGTGGACCCCGCCGGCCGGCTGGCGGCGGTGGCGGTCTGGCTGCCCCCGGACCGGCCGGTGCCGGACGAGGTCTGGGCCGCCGTCGCGGCCCGCAACGCCGAGCTGGCCGGCGACCGGCAGCCGGCGCTGCACGCCGCCGACGAGGCCTGCGCCGCGCTGCGGTCGGCCGAGCCGGCGTCGCTGCTCGCCACCGTCGGCGTGCGCCGTGCCGACCAGGGCCGGGGGTTGGGCGCCCGGGTGCTGGCGCCCGGCCTGGCCGAGGCCGACCGGGCCGGCCTGCCGGCGGTGCTGGAGACCTCGTCGGAGCCGAACGTGCGCTTCTACCGGCGGCTCGGTTTCGCCGTCACCGGCCAGGCGCGGGTGCCCGACGGCGGGCCCGACGTCTGGGCGATGCGGCGGCCGGCGGCCGGCGAGCGGGTGTAGGGACCGCCGGCCCGGGTAGCCGCCGGGGATGGAGCTGCTGGAGGAGTCGCCGTACCGCTTCCGGATCGACCGGCGCGACCCGATGCGGGTGCCGGGGGTGGTGTTCGCGTCCCGGTCGCTGCTGCCCGACGCCGGGGAGGACAGGTCGTTGGAGCAGGTCGCGAACGTCGCCACGCTGCCCGGCATCGTCGACGCCTCGTACGCCATGCCCGACGTGCACTGGGGCTACGGGTTCCCGATCGGCGGCGTGGCCGCCACCGACGTCGCGCGCGGCGGAGTGGTCTCGCCCGGCGGGGTGGGCTTCGACATCTCCTGCGGCGTGCGGCTGCTCGCCGCCGACACCGACCGCGACGGGTTGCGGCCCCGCCTCGACGCGCTGATGGACGGGCTGGGCGAGGCGACCCCGCGCGGCATGGGCAGGGGCGCGGTGTGGCACCTGTCCAACCGCGCGGAACTCGACGCGGTGCTGCGCGGCGGCTCCCGCTACGCCGTCGAGCGCGGCTTCGGCGTGCAGCGGGACCTGGAGCGCTGCGAGGACGCCGGGGCCGTCGGCGACGCCGATCCGGCGCGGGTGAGCGAGCGGGCGATCGAGCGCGGCGCGGGCCAGGTCGGCAGCCTCGGTTCCGGCAACCATTTCCTCGAGGTGCAGGCCGTCGACGAGGTGTACGACGACGCCGTGGCGACCGCCTTCGGGCTGCGCCCCGGCCAGGTCTGCGTGATGATCCACTGCGGGTCCCGGGGGCTGGGCCACCAGATCTGCACCGACTACGTGCGGAAGATGGAGAAGGTGATGGCCCGCCACGGCATCCACGTGCCGGACCGCCAGCTCGCCTGCGCCCCGGTCTCCTCCGCGGAGGGCCGCGCCTACCTGGGCGCGATGGCCGCCGCCGCCAACTACGCCCGGGCCAACCGGCAACTGCTGGCCGACGCCGCCCGCAGGGTCTTCGCCCGGGTCACCGGCAGCCGTCTCGACCTGGTCTACGACATCTCGCACAACCTCGCGAAGATCGAGACGCACGACGTCGACGGCGCGCCGCGCGCGCTGTGCGTGCACCGCAAGGGCGCCACGCGGGCGCTGCCGCCCGGGCACGACGAGCTGCCCGACGACCTGCGGGGCGTGGGCCAGCCGGTGCTGATCCCCGGCTCCATGGGCACCGGCTCGTACGTGCTCACCGGCGTGCCGGGGTCGCCTGCCTTCGCGTCCACCTGCCACGGGGCCGGCCGGGTGCAGAGCCGCAGGCAGGCCGTGCGCTCGGAGCGTGGGCTGGACCCGCGTGCCCAGTTGGAGGCGCAGGACATCGCGGTGCGCGGTGCGTCGCGGCGCGGCCTGGCCGAGGAGATGCCGACGGCGTACAAGGACGTCTCGGCGGTGGTGGCCGCCGCCGAGGGCGCCGGGCTGTGCCGCAAGGTGGCCCGGCTGGTCCCGCTCGGCGTGGTGAAGGGCTGAGCGGGCGACGCGGGGTGGGGCCGGGCGTGGGGCTCACACGTCCAGCGTCACCGCGCAGGACCAGCCCGCGCCGTCGGGGCCGAAGCGCAGCCCGTGCAGGGAGACGGCCTTCGGTACCGCGCCGACCAGCTCGACGGCGTCGGTGTCCGCCGTGCGCCAGCGCACCCGCAGGCCGCCGGCGCCGTCGTCGGCCACGTCGGTGTGCAGCGGCAGCTCACCCGCCGTCTCCATCCGGAAGATCACCTCGTCGAGTACGCCCACCAGCAGGTCCGCGTCGTCGTCGCCGGCCGGCGCGTGGAACTCCCGCCGCGCGCCCGGTCGTGCCCCGCCGGGATCGACGAACGTGTCGACCAGCGCGGCGACCGCCTCGGCGACGCACTCCTGTCGGGTCGGCGCCCACGCCTCGATGCGGACGTCGGCGGTGTGCGGCAGGCGGCGGTGTCCCCGCCTGGATGCTCGCGGCATGCCCCGATCCTCCGGCACGCGTACGACGGGGGGTCAGTTCAGGCCGAGCCGGGCGATCGGCTCGACGAGTTCGCGTTCCTCGTAGGCGAGGTGGGACAGCAGGGTGTCGCTGAGCAGGTCGACCGCCGCGCGCAGCTCCGCCATCCCGTCGGCGACGGAGACGAACGCGACCAGCGCCCGGTCGACGCGTTCCAGCACGTCGTGGATGGCGTGGTGCTCCTGCTCCAGCCGGTCCAGCACGGGGGCGAGGCGGTCGTCGCCGTGGCGCAGGTGCGGGAAGATGCCCCGGTCCTCCAGCGTGTGGTGGGTGGTGACCACCCGGCAGTACGACTCGCAGTAGGTGCCCAGCGTCCACTTGTTCTGCCGGATGGTCATGGTGTTGATGTGCGAACGGGCCGTGCCCGCGTCGACCAGCCCGGCGCCCACCTGCTCGACGAGGTCGTACAGCCGGGTCAGCTCGGCGCGCAGCCCGTCGTGCACGTCGATGAGGTGCTGGGCGCCGGCCTGGTCGTGCGGGCTGTAGGTGCGCGCCGGGTCGGGCGCGGGGCCGGTGGGGCGCGTGGCCTCGTCCCAGACCCGGATCGCGCTGCGGCGCACGCCGTCGTCGGGCGTGGGGACGACGGCGAGGGGTGCCGCGCCGGCGGGCGGGCGCGCGGCGTCCGGCGGCTGCGCCCCGGCGCCCCCGGGTGCCGCCCGCGCCTCGACGGTCCCGGGCGTCGCCGGGGTCACGGCGGCAGCGGTGCCGCCCGCGCGCTCGCCGGCCACGAGTTCGCGTACGGCCGGGGCGACCTCGGCGGCGAAGCGCCGCAGGTCCTCGGGGTCGTCGCTGCCCAGGATGAAGGTGCTGACCCCGTCGCTGAGCGCGAGGTCGGCCAGCTCCTCCGCCCACTGCTCGGTGGGCCCGTGCAGCGGTCCCCGGCCGACGGGAGCGAAGCGGCCGGTGACGTTGAGCAGGCGGCGCACGTCGGCCGGTTCCCGGCCGACCTCCCGGGCGGCGTCGTCGATGATCGTGTTGCCCCTGCCGAGGTCGCCGGGTTGCAGGTAGGCCAGCGACGGCAGCCACCCGTCGGCCCGTCGCCCGGTCAACGCCAGCATCCGCGGCTTGTACGCGCCCAGCCAGATGCCCACGTCGTGGGCGGGCGCAGGGCCCCGCTTCGCACCGACCACGCGGTGGAACTCGCCGTCGACGCGTACGCCGCCGCGCGCCTCGACGTCCCAGACCTGGCGGATGACGTCGATCGCCTCGGCCAGGGCCCGTACGCCCTGCCCGGGCGAGAGCCGGCGCCCGCCCATCGCCTCGATGGCCTCCCAGAACGCGCCGGCGCCCAGACCGAGCTCCACCCGGCCGCCGCTGAGCAGGTCGAGGCTCGCCACGGCGCGGGCGAGGACGGCCGGTGGGCGCAGCGGCAGGTTGGTGACGTTGGCGGCCAGCCGCACCGTGCCGGTCCGGGCCGCCACGAAGCTCATCAGCGTCCACGTGTCGAGGAACGCGGGCTGGTAGGGGTGGTCCTGGAAGGTGACCAGGTCGAACCCGACCTGCTCGGCCAGCATGGCGAGGCCCACCACCCGCCCCGGCTCGGCGTTGCCGGGCGTCAGGAACGCCCCGAAGGCCAGCGGGTGACCGTAGTCGCTCATGTCGGCACTCCCTTCCGCTCCGCAGCCTCTCACGCGGCCACCGGCGCCTGCCCGGCGACGCCGCGGGCGGGGGTGGTCCCGAGCCGTCCGGCGGAGTCGCGGGGCCACCGCCGCGGGCCTCCGGGCGTACGGTCGGCGGATGCGGATCACGAAGTTCACCCACTCCTGTGTCCGGCTGGAGCACGACGGCGGCGTGCTGGTCATCGACCCCGGCACCTGGAGCGAGCCGCGCGCCCTGGCCGGCGCGGACGCCGTGCTGGTCACCCACGAGCACACCGACCACGTCGACGTGCTCCGGTTGGCGGGCCTCGGCGTGCCGGTCTTCGTGCCGGCGGACGCCGTGCTGCCCGACCTGGCGCCGCTGCCCGTGACCAGGGTCGCCGCCGGCCAGCGGTTCACCGCCGCCGGCCTCGCCGTGACCGCGCTCGGCGGTCGGCACGCCGCCATCCACGGCGGGCAGCCCGACTGCGTCAACCTGGGCTACCTGGTCGGCGACGCCGTCTACCACCCGGGCGACTCCCTGCACCGGCCGGACCGGCCGGTCGAGACGCTGCTGGTCCCGGCCCAGGCGTCCTGGCTGAAGCTCACCGAGGCGATCGACTTCGCCACCGCCGTGGGGGCCGATCGGGTGTTCCCGATCCACGACGCGCAGCTCAACGAGCGCGGCCTGAGCAGCGTGAACGGCTGGTTCGCCGAGACCGTGCCCGGCTACCGCCACCTGGCGGCGGGGGAGTCCGCCTGACCGGTGACCCACCCAGGGGTGATCTTCACCGACACCGGCCGTGTCGTCCACGGGCGAACTGCTATACGGTCGCGGGGTGAGGGTCGAAGAACACTGGTGGAACGGCGACACGTCGCAGCGTGGGCGTCGGGACGTGTACATCCGTACCGACGGGCAGCGATGGGACGTACAGGTACGGATCGGCGGCGAATCCGGCCGCTCCCGGGTGCAGGAATGCCCCGGTCGGACGTCGGCGGTCATTCTGGCCGGCGCGTGGCGCGGCAACCATCCCGCCTGGCGCGAGGTGTCCGACTGACGGCGACCGCCGGCACCGGGCGGTGACGGCCGGTCACGGTCGGCGTTGGCCGGCTGCTCCCCCCGACGTTGGTTAGGGTGACCACGGCGGGGGGAGCAGCATGAGCGGCGGGACCGTTCCGGTGGTGATGCCGGCCGCGTTCATCGGTCACGGCAGTCCGATGAACGCGCTGGAGCTCAACCGCTACACGCAGGCGTGGCGCGCCTTCGGGCGGGCGGTTTCGCGACCCCGGGCGATCCTGGTGGTGTCGGCGCACTGGTACATCGGCGCCACCGCCGTCACCGCGATGCCCCGGCCGAGGACGATCCACGACTTCTACGGCTTCCCGCAGGAGTTGTTCGACGTCGCCTACCCCGCGCCCGGCCTGCCGGAGCTGGCCGAGGAGGTCGCCGACGTCGTCCATCCCACCTGGGTCGGGGCGGACGTCGACTCGTGGGGGATCGACCACGGCACCTGGTCGGTGCTCACCCACGCGTTTCCCGACGCCGACGTCCCGGTCGTGCAGCTCAGCATCAACGCGTTCAAGGGCCTGGACCACCATCTGGACCTGGGCGCGAGGCTCGCCCCGCTGCGCGAGCGCGGGGTGCTCGTCGTGGCCAGCGGCAACGTGGTGCACAACCTGCGGGGGGTGGATCCGCGCATGCTCGACGAGGGCTTCGACTGGGCGCGGCGGTTCGACGAGGCGGCGAAGGACGTGATGCTCGGCGGGCCGACCGAGGTGGCCGCGCTGGACGCCCACCGCGACTTCGGCCGCGCCGTGCCGACGCCGGACCACTTCATCCCGCTGCTCTACCTGGCCGGCCTCGCCGGCGCGGCCGGCAACGGCGCGCAGGTGCTGGTGGACGGGTACGCGTACGGGTCGCTGTCGATGACCGCCTACACGCTGGGGTTGTCCTGCCGCACCGACGCCCCGCTGGCCGGCGCGCCGGCCCTGCCGACCGACGTGCCGCCCGAGTCGGCCAACATCTGAGGGCAGCCCCGGGGGCGTCGCCGCGGTCAGCGGGCCTTGACGACCTCGACCAGCTGGTCCAGCGCGGCGCTCCAGCCCTCGATGAAGCCCATCTCCTCGTGCGACTTCCTCGCCGAGGCGTCGGCGTGGATCGCCGTGGCGGTGTACGTCGTGCCGCCGCCGGTGCCCTCGATCCGGATGATCGCGGTGAACGGGAAGCCGTCGCCGCCGACCTGGGGACGGAAGCCGGGGCCCAGCCCCGAGGTGAAGGCCAGCGTCGAGCCCTCCTCGACGACGAGGATGCAACCGGTGCTCGGGTACTCCTCGCCCTCGGGCGAGCGCATCACGGTGTGGAACCTGCCGCCGGGCCGAAGGTCGATCTCGCAGGCGGAGGTCGACCAGGGCCGGGGGGCGAACCACTTCACGAGCAGCTCGGGCGTCGTCCAGGCCTTCCAGACCAGCTCGGGCGCGACGTCGACGGTGCGCGTCAGGACGAGGTCGAGATCCGGGTCCACGTGCGGGTAGGCGGTCATGTCTGCTGCTCCTTCAGGTCGTACAGAATCGAGTCGAGTTGGTCGAGGCGTCGGGACCACATCGCGCGCTGGCCCGCGAGCCAGCTGTCGACGTGGGCGAGCGACTCGGGGGCGAGCCGGTAGGTGCGCACCCGCCCCTTCTTCTCCGACGTCACCAGGCCGGAGCGCTCCAGGACGCCCAGGTGCTGGGTGAACGAGGGCAGTGCCATGTCGAACGGACGGGCGAGCTCGCTGGTCGTGGCGGGACCCCGACCGAGCCGCTCGACGACCCGGCGGCGGGTGGGGTCCGACAACGCGTGGAACACGCCGTCCAGGGCCACGTCGTCGCTGCCGTCCCCGCCGCCCAATTGCTTAGGCATGAGCCTAAGTATTACCGCGCCGTTCACTCAGGTCAAGGCCTGAGTGAAGTCGCCGGCGGCGGCCTCCGACCGGCCGGCGGCGTTCCTCAACGGCCGCGCGTGGGCCATGCTGATGCCATGACCGACGCCGGCACCCCGGAACCGCTCACCCTCAACGTGTACTGCCGGCTCACCGTGGCCGTGACCGACCCGCAGGTGCTCACCGAGTACGCGGTGGCCGACCTGCGGGCCGCCGTCATCGACTGGCCCGCCGAGGAGGAAGACCTCGAGACGGCGGTGGCGGACCTGCGCAACGACATCGTGGTGTCGCTGGCGTCCGTGGTGGACATCAGCCGGATGGTCGAGGGGCTGCCCGGCGTGGCGGCCCGCGGCGGGCTGTGCTGGGCCGAGCCCGGCCCGCCCCGCGAGGCCGTCTGGCGCGCCGAGTAGGGCCGACCGGGCCGGTCGCGGGGCGTCGCTGTGTCGGTCCCGGACACACCGGCGACGCCCGAGGTGTCGGCGGCACTCATGTCCACTGTGCCCGGCGTCACGTTAGCGTCTGCGCACGCCGGCACCACCGCCCCGCTCCCGGACAGGAGAGCGCCATGACCACACCGCTGAGGGCCACCGCCGCCCTCGTCACCGCCCTGCTGCTCGTCCTCACCGCCACCGCCCCCGCCCAGGCCGCCGCCCCCGCCACCAAGGCCCCGGTCGCCGGCACGCTGCGCCCCTACAACGTCTCCGGCGTCTACGTCGCCGGCGTCTCCTCCGGTGGCTACATGGCCACCCAGCTCCACGTCGCCTACTCGTCGCGGATCCGGGGCGCGGCGGTCTTCGCCGCGGGACCGTACTACTGCGCGCAGAACAACGTCGCCCAGGCGCTCGACGGCTGCGGCGACAACGTGTACCCCACGAACGTGTCGGCCCTACAGGCGTACACCCGGACGTGGGCCTCCTACGGCTGGGTCGACCCCGTGGGCAACCTGTCCGGCGATCCCGTGTACGTCTTGCACGGCACCAACGACACCGTGGTCCAGAAGTCCGTCACCGACGACCTGGTCCGGTACTACCAGCACTTCGGTGCCAGCGTGCAGTACGACAGCGGCACCCCGGCCGGCCACGCCTGGGTCACCCCGTACGGGACCCTGGGGTGCGCCACCACGGCGTCGCCGTTCCTCGCCGACTGCGGCACCGACCCGCAGAGCGCCCTGCTGCGCAAACTGCTCGGCAGCGTACGGGCGCCGAACACCGGCCCGCTGGGCGGCAGCCTGATCCGGTTCAGCCAGCACACGTACGCGGTCAACGGCTGGGCCGACGGCCTGAGCATGGCCGCCGACGGGTTCGCCTACGTGCCGGCGTCCTGCGCCGCCGGGCAGTCCTGCCGGCTGCTCGTCGCACTCCACGGCTGCCTCCAGGGCCACGGCGCGGTCGGCACCGCCTTCGTGGACCGGGCGAACCTCAACCAGTACGCCGACACCAACCAGCTGATCGTGCTCTACCCCCAGGCGCGCGCCATCGCCACGAACCCGAACGGCTGCTGGGACTGGTGGGGCTACCTGGGCGCGACGAACTACCCGATCAAGGGCGGCGCCCAGGTTGAGACCATCATGAACATGGTGCGCCGGCTGGACGGCTGAGCCGCCGCCCGGGCGGGGCCCCGGCGCGGGCCCCGCTCAGGCCGGTGCGTCGCTGCCCACCAGGCGGGCGTCGGCCGCGGCCTGACCCTCGACGTCCCCCGCCTCCTCGCACACGCCCGCCGCGTCCGCCCAGTGCCGCCGGGCCTCCCCGGCGTCGCCGAGGGCCGCCGCCGCGTCGCCCAGGTGCAGCAGCGTCCGCCCCAGCCCGGCCGTCGGCCGCCCCTCGCGCAGCCGCAGGCTCTCGGCCAGCATCCCGTACGCCTGCCGGGCCTGCGCCGGCGTGGCGGCCAGCAGCGCGGCACCCGCGTTGAGCAGCGCGGCGGCCCGGTTCGTGGGGTCGACCACCGTGTCGTACTCGCGCAGCGCCGCGCGCCACGACTGGGTCGCGTCGAGGTGCTCGCCGAGCCCGGCGTGCACCAGCACCAGGTTGGTCAGCGCCGCCGCGTAGCCCCGGGCGTCACCGAGCGCGCGGAAGGCGTTCGCCGCGCGGACCAGGTGGTGGTGCGCGACCTCCAGCTCCCCGCGGGCCAGCCGGGCGGCGCCCAGGCCCAGGTCGGTCAGGGCGTGCCCGGACCGGTCCGCCGCCGAGCGGTGCCGTCGCGACAGCTCCAGGTGCTCCACCGCGTCGTCGAGCTGCCCCAGGTCCAGCAGCACCAGGCCCAGGTTCATCCGCGCCTGCGCGGTGCCCCGCCGGCCCCGCTCCGCCACCGCGAGGCTGAGCGCCGTCGCCGCCCCCTGCGGGTCGTGCCGGCGGCGGCGCAGCACCCCCAGCTCGTTGTGCGCCCACCCGGCGATCTCCGGCCGGTCGTCGGCCGTGGGCGTGGCGAGCACCGTGCGGCACACCTGCGCCCACTCGTCGAGCCGACCGGCGTGGGCGAGCCACCCGCACAGCGCCACCGCCAACCGGAACCACCACCGGCGCACCCGCCGCGGCAGGGTCTCCGCGGCGCCCGCCGGCACCCGCACCACGGCCAGCAGCAGCTCCTGGTGCAGGTCGAACCAGCCGTACGGGTCGTCGTCCAGCGCCAGCGTCGGCTCCCGGTCCGGCGGGCCGACCACCGCGAGGCTCGCCGCGTGCCGCTCGGCCCGCCGCGCCAGGTGCCGGGTGAGTCGCGCCTGCGCGGCGACCCGCCGCCGCGCCGGCTCCGCGTGCCGCAGGTGCATCCGGGCGTACGGGGCCAGCAGCGGGCGCACCTCGTAGCGGTCACCGGGCGCGCCGGTGACGAACCCGCCGGTGGCCAGCTCGTGCAGCAGGGCGGCCACCCGGTCCGGGCGGCGACCGGCGAGCGCCGCGAGCGTCGGCCGGTCCAGCGGCACCGGGCTGAGCGACATCAGTCGCCACAACCGCCGGGCCTCGCCGCCCAGCGCGTGGTACGCGGTGTCCCGCGCGGTCACCAGCAGGGTCGCCGGGGAGGCGGCGACGTGCTGGTGCGGGGGAGTGTCGACGGCGCGGCGCAGCGCGTCGAGCACGTCGCCGTGCCGCCACCCGTGCTGGGCCGTACGCCGACCCAGCTCCGCGACCGTGCGGGGCTGGCGTCCGCAGAGTTCGACGAGGGCGCGTACCGCCGGGTCGGTGCGCGGGTCCGGGCGGTGCGGCCGGGCGACGGGCGCGGTGGCGCCGGCGGCCGCGAACAGCTCGACGGCGTCGTCGGCGTCCGGTTCGGCGAGCCCGTGCGCCACCACCCCGTCCAGCGCGTCCAGCGCCCCCGTGCCGGCCAGCAGCAGGCGGCACGTGCGTGCGGTCGGCGGCAGCAGCGGCCGCACCTGGGCCGGGTCGTCCACGTTGTCCAGCACCACGAGGATCGCCCGGCCGTCGAGCTGGCCGCTCAGCTCGTCGGCGGCGTCGGCGAGGTCGTCGGTGCGCCCCGACGCCGGCGGCCGGGTGCCGAGGATCCGGGCCAGCGCGGTCAGCACCTGCCGGGCGTCGAGCCCACGGCCGCTCCGGCGCAGGTCCAGGTAGTACTGACCGTCGGGGAAGTCGTCCCGGCACAGGTTGGCGGCCTGGACCGCGCAGGCCGACGTGCCGACGGCCCGACGGCCCACCACCGCGACCGCGTGTTCCTTGCGCAACAGCTCGATGATCGCGTCGACGTGCCCGGCGCGCCCGGTGAACCCGGCCGGCCACGGCAGGGTGGGCGCGCCGGCGGCGGGCGTCGCCTCGGTGTCGTCCGGCGCCGCGGCCTGCTGCCGCTGGCGGCGCCACTCCACGATCACCGCGGCGGCGAGGCCGAGCACGATCACCCCGGCGCTGGCGGAGCCGAGCTGGGCGACGGAGAGCTCGGAGAGCAGGTTGCCGGTGACGTTGCCGAGCACCGCGCTGACCGTCCCGCCGACCACGCCGCCGATCGCGAGCAGCAGGCTCAGCCGCCGGGGGCGGCGCCCCGTCACCGCACGCCCCCGGCGACCAGGCCGGCGACCAGCTGGCGGCGGGCCAGCACCACCAGCAGCACCGGCAGGATCGAGGCGATCACCGAGCCCGCGGCGAGCGCCCCGCTGTTGGCCGCGAAGCCCCGGGTCTGCCCGGCGAGGAACAGCCCCAGCGGCAGCGCGCCCGGCCCGCTGAACAGCAGACCCACCACCAGGTCGTTCCACACCTGCACGAACTCCAGCACCGCGACCGCCACCACCGCCGGGCGGTTGTGCCGGGCGAGCAGCCGCAGGGTGCCCCACCAGTGCCGCCCGCCCACCCGGGCCGCCCGCACCTGCTCGGCGGGCAGGTCCGCGAACGCGTTACGCAGCACCAGCACGGCGAACGGCACGCCCAGCGCGACGTGCACCAGCGCCAGGCCGCGCGCCGTGCCCGAGGAGAGCACCACGCCGAGCACCTCGTTGACCGGCCCGGCGATCACCTGCACCGGCACGATGCTGGCGGCCATCAGCAGCAGCCCGGTGGCCTGGGCGGGCGGCCCGGTCAGCCACGCCAGCGGGTACGCGGCGAGCAGCGCGACGCCCAGCACCACGGCGGTGACCACGGTCGCCAGCACCAGCGTGAAGCCCAGCGTGCGCCACAGCTCGGCGCCGGTGAGCAGCTCCTGATAGGAGTCGAGGCTGGGTGGGCTCCACCACCAGCCCCGGGCCGCCGCGTCCACCGTGCCGTGCAGCGAGGTGGCGAGCAGCACCCCGAGGGGCACCAGCCAGGCGACCGCCGCGCCGGCCACCAGCAGCCGGGTCGTCCGGCGCGGTGCCGGCGCCGCCGGCTCGGGCGCGACGGGCACCGGGTCCCGGGGCGGCGGCCACGCCTGCCGCACGAACAGCGCCGCGACCAGCAGGCCGGCGGCCACCGCCGCCAGCCACACCACCCCGAGCGCGGCGCCCTCGCCGGTGGTGGCGCCGTTGGAGGTCTGCCAGACCCGCAGCGCGAGCACCGACGCCTCGTCGCGCACCGAGCCGGGCGTCATCACCAGGATCAGGTCGAACGTCCTGGCGGTGCCGAGCGCCGCCAGGGTGAACACCACCGCCACGGTGCGCAGCAGCAGCGGCCGCCACTGCGCGTCCCAGAGCACGTCGCGGCGGTTGCCGCCGTAGGCGCGTACCGCGTCGGCGAGGCTGGGCGGCACCGCGTCGAGGGCGGCCCGGAACACCAGCACGGCCAGCCCGACCCACGCCCACACGAACGCCGACATCAGCGCCACCGTCACCAGGCGGGGGCCGAGCAGTTGCGGGGCGTCGGCCGCGGACCGGCCGGTCAGCGTCGCGGCGACCAGCGTGGCCAGCCCGCGCTCCGGGTCCGGGTCGTACATCAGCCGGAAGGTGACCCCGGTGACCACCAGCGGCAGCGCGGTCGGCACCACCAGGATGAGGCGGACCAGCCCGCCCTCCTGTGAGCGGCGCGAGGCGGCGGCGAGCAGATAGCCCAGCACGGTGACCACCGCCGGCACCAGCAGCGCCCAGAGCAGCGTGCGTCCCACCACGGCGCCGGTGCCGGGTGCGGCCAGCGCGGTGCGGAAGTGCTCCGCGCCCACCCACCGGCCGTCGGTGGTGACGCTGGCGTGCAGCGTACGCAGCACCGGCCACGCCACCAGCCCGCCGAGCAGCAGCAGGGCGGGCAGCAGCAGCGCCGAGGTGGCGCCGGCCGCCGGATAGGCCCGCCCGCGCCGGGGCGGCCCGACGTCGTCGAGGACCGCCAGCTCGCCCAGTACGCGGCTCACCGGCCGCCCCCGCTCAAGCGGGCCGCCGCCGCCAGTTGCCCGACGGCCCGGCGGGCGGCCCGGCCCGCGGGGACCTTGTCGGTGACGTCGGCGAAGTAGTCCTGCATGATCCGCCAGATGCCCACCCCGTCGGAGCCGGTGAACGGGCCCGGCAGCCGGTCGGAGAGGTCGAAGCGCACGGCCCCGGCCGTACGCAGCTCGGCGGCGAAGCGGCGGCGGACGGGATCGCGGTAGTCCGCCAGCGGCACGGTGACGTTGGGGGAGAGGTAGCCGCCGGCGCGCAACCACGGCCCGAACGCCGACCCGCCGCTGAGCCAACGCACCAGCTCCGCCCCACGGGCCGAGCCGGCGAACGCCACGGCGGCGTCGCCGCCGACGATCAGCGGGCTGTCGGCCAGCCGGGAACCGGGGAAACGGAAGGTCTCCGGCTGCTCCGGGCCCCGGCGGAACCGGCGGCTGACGTCGTCGACGAAGTCGGCCTCGAAGAGCATCGTCGCCCGCCGGTGGTGCACCACCTGGATGACCGACTCCTCGTACTGGGTGAGCAGGGCCCGGCGGCCGCCACCGGGGAACGCGCCGTCGACGCTCCACAGCTCCGCCAGCCGGTCCAGCGCCGTGTGCACCGACGGGCTGCGCCAGTCGGCCTCGCCGCGGGCCAGCGCCTCGTAGTAGCCGGGCGGCGCCACGTCGGCGAGCACGTTCTCGAACCAGTCGGTGAGCACCCAGCCGTCGGCCGCACCGATGGCCAGCGGGGCCGGGCCGTCGCCCGCGCGGGCCCGCGCGCCGAGCCGCTTGGTGAGCGTCACGAGCTGGTCCCAGGTGCGCGGCGGCGCGGGGAGCATCGACGGGAAGTACCAGAACAGCGACTTGTGGGCCGCCTTCACCCAGACGCCGTAGCGGCGCCCGTCGGCGGAGAGCAGGTCGGCCATGCCGGGCGGGAGGGCGTAGCTGGGGGCCGGGCTCAGCTCGCGCAGCCAGCCGCGCCGGGCGTACTCGACGACCAGCCCCGACCTGGGCAGGATCGCCACGTCGGGGCTGGTGCCGGCCAGTTGGCGGGCGCGCAGGAACGCGTCGATGTCGTTGCCGGCGCTGATCACCTGCACGGCGGTGTCGTAGCCGGCCACGACCTCGCGGAAGCGGGCCAGCTCGCCGCCGCTCCACACGACGGCGACCTGGACCGCCGGCGGCGTGCCCGAGCAGCCCGCGACGGCCGTCGCGGTGGCCCCGGCGGCGGCCCGCAGCAGCGTACGGCGGCCCAGCCGCGCCGCCGGCACGATCCGACCCACCGGCGTCATCCGGCCACCTCGGCGGCGACCGGCACGTCGGGCAGCGCGCCCGGCTCGGCCGTGCAGACCAGCACCGCCACCCCCGGCGTGTCCGGTGGGGTCAGCCGGCCGAGCAGCTCGGTCAGCCGTCCACCCCCGGCCGGCCCGGTCGGCAGGTCGATCACCAGCGCCTCGGGCAGGCAGACCACGGCCCGGGCGAGCGCCACCCGGAACCGCTGCGCCTCCGACAGCAGGTGTGGACGTAGCCCCAGCGTCGGGGCCAGCTCCAGGCGGTCGACCACCGTCGCCGTCCACGCGTCGGCCACCTCGCGTACCCGTTCCCGGCGGCGCTGGCCGTAGGCGATGTTGCGCCGCACGGTCAGGTGCGGCAGCAGCGCGCCGCCGGCCGGCACGTAGGCGATGCGGCGCTGCGGCGGCGGCAGGGCGGTCACCTCGCGGTCGCCGACCAGGACCCGCCCGGCGACCGGCGCGGCCAGCCCGCTCACCACCCGGGCGACGGCGGTGCCGGCGGGTGGGGCCGCGACCAGGGCGGCCGTGGCGCCGGCGGGGACGTCGAGGTCCACGGTGGCGGCGCCCGGCACGGCGACGAGTGCGCACAGTCGTAACGTGGCCATCACCTCCGGTGACCGGGCAGTCGCCCCCAGGGTCGCACAACCGGGCGACAGGTGGTGGCCCCGGAGGACTCTCCGCTGTGGAGTCGTGGCCGGCTCAGGCCGGCGCCTGCCCGCCGCCGCCGTGCCCCGAAGGGCGCGGGGCGTAGAGGGCGGCGAGGTCGGCGGCCGTGGTGGCCATCCGTTCGCGCAGCGCGGTCGGGGTCAGCACCTCCACGTCGGCGCCGAGCCGCAGCAGGTCGCCGTGGGCGTGGGTGAGCGATTCGATCGGAATGACGGCGGTCACCCAGCCAGCGCCGTCGGGCAGCCCGGCGGTCCGGTCCACGGAGGTCGCCACCAGCTCGCTGGCGACCTCCCGGAGCCGCTCCCGGCCCTGCGGGGAGAGCCGGATCGTCGCGTCGTCGCGGTGCAGGTGGGCCCGGAAGCGCACCACGTGCTCCCGCCACCAGGAGGGCAGGTCGAACCCGGCCGGCCGGGTGAACTCCTCGTCCAGGGTGGTCAGGGACAGGATCTGGTTGACCCGGTAGGTGGCAGGACGGTCGCGCCCGGGCCGGCCGGCGACCGTGTACCACCGGCCTCCCTTGAGGACCAGCCCGTAGGGGTCCAGCACCGGGTCGACCTCCCCGGCCCAGCTGCGGTAGCGCACGGCGATCCGGCGTTGCCGCCAGACCGCCTCGGCCACCTCGGCGAGGTGCGGTGAGGCGTCGCCGTCCGCGTACCAGTTGGGGGTGTCCAGGTGGAAGCGTTCCTGGACGCGGGCGGCCCGGTCGGCCAGCTCGGGCGGCAGCGCGGCGTGCAGCTTGAGCTGGAGCGTGGCGACCGCCGCCCCGTAGCCCAGCTCGGCGGCGGGACCGGGCAGCCCGGCGAGGAAGAGCCGCTCCGCCTCCTGCGCGGTCAGCCCGGTCAGCCTCGTCCGCCAGCCGTCGACGAGCTGGTAGCCGCCGGCGTGCCCGGCCTCGCCGTAGAGCGGGATGCCGGCCGCGTGCAGCGACTCGACGTCGCGGTAGACGGTGCGGGTGGAGACCTCCAGCCGCTCGGCGAGCTGCGCGGCGGTCATCCGCCCGTGGGCCTGGAGCAGCATCAGGAGGGAGAGCAGTCGACTGGCCCGCACTCCACTGACAGTAGTTGTCAGGGGAGTGTCCGTACCGTCCCGGCATGGCTTTTCGCGACAAGGAACTTCGGGTGCCGGGACCTCTGACGGTCGCCGGCCGCCAGCTCAAGCGCTACCACGTCGACCAGCCGGGGTGCCGGATCTCCCCGGAGGTGCAACGGGCCGCGTACGCGGTGCTGCCCCGCCTGCTGCCCGCGCGCGACGGCGACGACACGCCGTCGGCCGGCTGGGTGGTGCTGCACCGGGGCGCCGACACGGGGGCGTACCTGCTGGCGTACAGCTGGGTCTGGGACAACGTGGTGGAGGTGCGGATCGCGGCGGCCGGCCAGCCCGCCGTGGGCTGCCCGGACGACGACCCGACGCGCTTCGTGGACCTTGAGCGCCCCTGGGCGGGCTGCGTCTGGGAACTGGGGGTGCTGGAACACGAGCGGGCCGCCTGGGTCCGGCACGTGTTGGCGCCGCAGCGTCCGGACCTGACCGGCTGGCTCGCCGACAGCCACGCCGAAGGGCCGGTGGGGCGCTGATGGGCGACTTCGACTTCCTCGCCGGCACCTGGAACGTGGCAAACCGGCGCCTGCGCGAGCGGCATGTCGGCGGCGACGACTGGGACGAGTTCCCCGGGGTCTCCGTGGCCCGCGGCTTCTTCGGCGGCGCCGGCAGCTTCGACGAGATCACCTTCCCCACGCGAGGCTTCTCCGGCGCGACCGTGCGGATCTTCGACCCGGCGGCGGGCAACTGGTCCATCTACTGGATGAGCAGCCGGCGCGGGATGCTGGAGCTGCCGCCGGTGGTGGGTCGGTTCGTCGACGGCGTGGGCACCTTCTTCGCCGACGACGTGGACGAGCAACGCCCGGTGCGGTGCCGGTTCGGGTGGTCCGCGATCACCGCGACCTCCTGCCGATGGGAGCAGGCGTTCTCCACCGACGGCGAGCGCACCTGGGAGACCAACTGGGTGATGGAGTTCACCCGGGCGTCGACGGGCTGACCGGTGCCACCGGCGGGGTGCGAAGTTCAGCCGGCCGGGCGCGGCGGCAGCCCGAGTCGCCGGCACGCCTCGCGGTACATCCGTACCACCTCCTGCCGGACCTGGGCGCGTTCGGTCAGCCGGTGGGCGAACGGCACCCGCACCGGGACCTCGACGTCGTCGACGGCGACGGCGAACTCCATGCCCTCGGCGTCCAGCCCGGTGGCCCGGGCCCGGGTGGCCGCGGGGTGACCGCCGAGCGCGCGGCAGATGAGCAGCGAGTCCTCGGCGTGGTCGTCGTTCATGTGCCGGCAGACGGCGGCGACCACGTCGGCGCCGAACGGGGCGCTCACGCGGCCGCCTCGGCGTCGGTGGCCGGCGCGAGGTGCGACAGGGCGGCGAGGACCTCGGTGTTGTGCCGGTACGCCACGAGCACCTCGGCCCGCAGCGCGGCCCGTCCCGCCTCGCCGAGCGGGAGGTCGTCCAGCCTGGCCCGGTAGGCGTCCTTGTACGCCTTCGGACTCGGGATCCGGTCGAACCGGTAGAACGCCGCCCCGGCGTCCCCGGTCAGCCCGTAGTGCCGGGCGAGCGACCGTCCGATGTGCAGGCCGCCGGAGAGGTCGCCGAGGTAGCGGGTGTAGTGGTGGGCGATGAACCGCTCCGGTGAGCCGGCGCGGACCGCGCCGAGGCGCTCGGCGTAGCAGGCCGTCGCCGGGGTCGGCTCGATCCGCCAGCGCCAGTCGGGACCGAGCAGGAACTCCAGGTCCGCGGCGAGGGCGGGCAGCCGGGTCAGCGCGTCGTCGACGAACGGGCCGGCGAGCGGGTCGTGGCGCATCGTCTCGGCGGCGCCCTCCAGCGCCTCGTAGATCACGTGGTGCTGCATCACGAGCACGGCGTAGGCGTCGCGGTCCAGGTCGCCCGCGACCAGTGCGGAGACGTACCGCTGGGACTCCGCGCCCTGGTGGGCGTCCTTGCTGGCGGCCCGCAGTTCGGCCGAGAACGGGGTGCTGGTCGCGTTCATGTCTCCTCCAGGGTGACGGGAGGCCGGGCCGGTCGCCGCCGTCGGCGGAACGATCAACGGTAGCCGGGTGCGGGGTCCGGCACGACCTCGCGTCCCGGCGGGCTCAGGCCGGTGGGGGAGGGGTGCCGCGGTAGATCGCCGCCAGCCAGACGTCACGCAGCACGTCGACCACGTCGCCCTCGGCCACCGCCGGCCCGTCGCCGGCGAACGTGGCGTACCAGACGCGCTCGTTCATGGAGTTGAGCGCGATGGCGAGGTCGCGGGCGGGTACGCCGTCGGGGGCCGCCCCGCGCCGCCGCTCGGCCTCGATCGCGGTCTCGATGGCGTGCGCCCAGCGCTCCAGCACCGCGGCCCAGAGCCGGCGCACCTCGGCGTTGGTGCCGCGTACCTGCGCGCAGGCCAGCACCACCGCCCGGTGCGCGCCGAACGTCTCGTGGAAGCGGTGGATCAGCTCCCGCCAGCGTGCCCGGGGATCCTCGGCCAGCCGCTCCAGCACGTCGCCGGCGGCGGCGTCGGCCTCCTCGGTTACCCGGTCCAGCAGCGTGAGCAGCACCGCGTCCTTGGACGGGAAGTAGAAGTAGAAGGTGGGCCGGGAGATGCCCGCGCCGCGCGCCAGGTCGTCGATGGAGATGTCGGCGAAGGCCCGCTCCCGCAGCAGCCGCTCGGCGGTGGACAGGATGGCCGACTCCCGTTCGTCACCGGCGGAGCGCGCCGCGCGCCGTCCGCGCCCGGTGGCGCTCCCGGCGGCCGTACGGGCGGGTGTCATGCCCGGTGACTCTACACCGGATCAACACGGTGTCGATCGAACTCGACAGGGTGTTGACGCGCCTCGACGGCCGTGGCTAGTGTCCGGTGTCACACGGCGGACGGGAGACGAGATGGCCACCGACCACGTCGACGTGCTCATCGTCGGGGCCGGCCTGTCCGGCGTCGGCGCCGCCTGTCACCTGCGCCGCCGCTGCCCCGACAAGACGTACGCGGTGCTGGAGTCCCGCGACGCGATCGGCGGCACCTGGGACCTGTTCCGCTATCCCGGCGTCCGGTCGGACTCCGACATGTTCACCCTCGGCTACTCCTTCAAGCCGTGGACCGACCCGAAGGCCATCGCCGACGGTGACGCCATCCGCGACTACGTCCGCCGCACCGCCGACGAGTACGGCGTCACCGACCACATCCGCTTCCGCCACCGCGTGCTGCGGGCCGACTGGGACAGCGCCAGCGCCCGCTGGACGGTGCACGCCCACCGCGACGACACCGGCGAGACGGTCGTGCTGACCTGCTCCTTCCTGTTCACCTGCGCGGGCTACTACCGCTACGACGCCGGCTACACCCCCGCGCTGCCGGGCGCCGAGCGCTTCGCCGGGCGGATCGTGCACCCGCAGCACTGGCCCGACGACCTCGACCACACCGGCAAGCGGGTGGTGGTGATCGGCAGCGGCGCCACCGCCGTGACCCTGGTGCCGGCGATGGCCGAACGGGCCGCCCACGTCACGATGCTCCAGCGCTCACCCACGTACGTCCTGGCGCTGCCCTCGCGCGACGTGCTCGCCGACGCGCTGCGGCGCTGGCTGCCGGCGAAGGCCGCGTATCCGGTGGTGCGGTGGAAGAACGTCCTGCTCTCCACCGCCAACTTCCAGCTCAGCCGGCGCGCGCCCGCCCTGGTCCGGCGGCTGCTGCTGCGCGCCGCCCGGGGCCGGCTGCCGGCCGGCTACGACGTCGACCGGCACTTCTCGCCCCGCTACGACCCGTGGGACCAGCGGCTGTGCGTGGTGCCCGACGGCGACCTGTTCACGGCACTGGCGCGGGGGCGCGCTTCGGTCGTCACGGACACCATCGAGACGTTCACCGAGCGGGGCGTCCGCCTCGCCTCCGGCGAGGAACTGGCCGCGGACGTCGTGGTCACCGCCACCGGGCTCAACCTGCTGGCCCTCGGTGGCATGACGCTGAGCGTGGACGGCGCGCGGGTGGACCTGCCCGGCACCGTCGCCTACAAGGGCATGATGCTCTCCGGGGTCCCGAACTTCGCGATGACCATCGGCTACACCAACGCCTCGTGGACGCTCAAGGCCGACCTGGTCGCCACCTACGTCTGCCGGCTGCTGCGGCACCTGGACCGCGCCGGTCAGCAGGTCGTCACCCCGCTGCCGCCCCCCGACGGGGAGCGCGAGCCGATCATCGACCTGACGGCCGGCTACGTGCTGCGCAGCGTCGACGTCCTGCCCAAGCAGGGCACCCGGGCGCCCTGGCGGCTGCACCAGAACTATCCCCGGGACGTCCTGCTGATGCGGCACGGCCGGCTCACCGACCCCGGCGTGCGCTTCTCCCGCGCCGGCACACCGCAAAGGAGGACCGTCCGTGCGTAGGTTCGTCTTCACCGGCGGCACGGCCGTGGTGACCGGCGCCGCCAGCGGGATCGGGGAGGCCCTCGCCCACTCGCTCGCCCGCCGGGGCAGCGACCTGGTGCTGGTCGACCGCGACGCCGGCCGGCTCGACGCCGTCGTCGCGGCGGTCCGCGCCGCGTACCCCGACCGGCAGCTCACCGCCCACGTGGTCGACCTGGCCGACGCCGCCGCGACCGCCCGGGTGGCGGAGGAGATCCGGCAGCGGCACCCGGCGGTACGGCTGCTGGTCAACAACGCCGGGGTGGCGCTGGGTGGGCGCTTCGACCAGGTGAGCCTGGACGAGTTCAGCTGGGTCGTCGACGTCAACTTCCGGGCCGTCGTGCAGCTGACCCACGCGCTGCTGCCCACCCTGCGGGCCGAGCCGGGCGCGCACCTGGTCAACATCTCCAGCCTCTTCGGGATCATCGCCCCGGCGGGGCAGACCGCCTACTCGGCCAGCAAGTTCGCCGTCCGGGGCTTCACCGAGGCGCTGCGCCAGGAACTGGCCGGCGAGGGGATCGGGGTGACCTGCGTGCACCCGGGCGGCATCCGCACCCGCATCGCGCAGAACGCCCGGGTGGGCGCCGGCGTGCCCGCCGGGGAGTTCGAGACCGGCCGCCGGCAGTTCGAGCGGCTGCTGACCATCGACCCCGCCACGGCCGCCGAGGTGATCCTGCGCGGCGTGCACCGCCGCCGGGGCCGGGTGCTGATCGGCTGGTCGGCGAAACTGCCCGACCTGCTGGCCCGGGCGGCGCCGGTGTCGTACCAGCGGGTCCTCGCCTTCGGCCTGAACCGGATCGCGGGCGAGTCCACCCGCCGGCTCACCACCGGGCGACCCGCCCCGGCGCAGCGGCAGCCCGAGGCGACCCCGGGGGCCGACCCGGCCGGGGAGCCGGCGTGAGCGCCCCGGCGGGACGCCGGCACGTCACCGTGGACGGCCGGCGGGTGTGCCACCGCGTCGACGGCGACGGGCCACCGGTGCTGCTGCTGCACGGCATCGGCCGCACCCTGCGCGACTTCACCGAGCTGCACGAGCTGCTCGCCGAGCGGTTCCGGGTGCACAGCGTCGACCTGCCCGGCTACGGCGGTTCGTTGCCGATGGCCCGCCCCTGCACCCTGTCGGCGCTGGGCGAGTTCGCCGCCCGCTACCTCGACGCCGTCGGCGTCGAGAAGCCGGTGCACGTGGTCGGCAACTCCCTCGGCGGCGCGGTCGCCATGCGCCTCGCGGCGTCCGAGCCGGCCCGGGTCGGCAGCCTGACGCTGGTCAACAGCGCCGGCTTCGGCCGGGAGGTCACCATCGCGCTGCGGCTGCTGGCGCTGCGCCCGTTGGGCCGACTGCTGCTGCGCCCCACCCGCTGGGCGGCCCGCCGCGCCGAGCGGTCCCTCTTCCACGACCCGGCGCACGCCACCGCCGAACGCGTCGCCCACGCCCTGGCGGTCGCCCGCCAGCCGTACGCCGCCCGGGTCATGCTGGAGACGGCGCGCGACCTCGGCACCCTCCGGGGCGTGAGCCCGCGGTGGCGCGAGGAGCTGCTGGCCGAGGTGCAGCGACTCGACGTGCCCACCCTGGTCGTCTGGGGCGACCGGGACCTGATCCTGCCGGCGACGCACCTCGACGCCGCCCGGTCCCGGCTGCCGAAGGCCCGCACCCACCTGTTCGCCGACTGCGGGCACATGCCGCAGATCGAGTGCGCGGCCGAGTTCCACCGCCTGCTCGTCGACTTCTGGGCCGAGGCCGGCGCGGATCCCGCCGGCAGGTGAGCCGGCGGCGGGACGGGGAAAGCGGGCCGGGTGCCCGAGCTGACCCTGTTCCTCGGCGGCGACGTGATGACCGGCCGGGGCGTGGACGCGATCCTGCCCGCGCCCGGCCCGCCCGAGCTGCGCGAACCGGCGGTACGCGACGCCCGCGCCTACGTCGACCTGGCCCGCGCCGCCAACGGGCCGGTGCCGCGTCCGGCGCCCCCGGCCTGGCCGTGGGGCGAGGCGCTCGACCTGCTCGACGAGGTGCGGCCCGACGCGCGCGTGGTCAACCTGGAGACCGCGGTGACCGGTCGGGGTGAGCACGCACCGGCCAAGGCGATCCACTACCGGATGCACCCGGGAAACCTCGACTGCCTCGCGGCCGCCCGGCTCGACGTCTGCGCCCTGGCCAACAACCACAGCCTCGACTTCGGCCCGGTGGGGCTCACCGACACCCTCGACGCGCTCGCCGCCGCCGGCATCGCCACGGCGGGCGCCGGCCGGGACGCGGCCTCGGCCTGGCGACCCGCCCGGGTGCCCCTCGGCGCGGGCGGACGGCTGCTCGTCTGGTCGGTGGCCGCGCCGTCGAGCGGGGTGCCCCCGCCCTGGGCGGCCACCGCCGGGGCGCCCGGGGTGGCGTACCTGCCGGAGGTCTCGGTCGCCTCGGCGGACGCGCTGGCGGCACGGATCGCCGCCGTGGCCGGGCCCGGGGACCGGGTGCTGGTCTCCGTGCACTGGGGCACCAACTGGGGGTACGAGGTGCCGCCCGCGCACGTCGACTTCGCCCACCGGCTCGTCGACGCCGGCGTGGACGTGGTGCACGGCCACTCGTCGCACCATCCGCGCCCCGTCGAGGTGTACCGCGAGCGGCTGATCCTCTACGGCTGCGGCGACCTTCTCGACGACTACGAGGGCATCGGCGGACGGGAGGCGTACCGGCCGTGGCTGCGGCTGCTGTGGCTGCCGACCCTCGACGCGGCCACCGGTGCGCTGCGGCGACTGCGGGCGGCCCCGGTGCGGATGCGCCGGCTGCGGCTGGCGCGGGCCGCGCCCGACGAGGCGCGCTGGCTCGCGGGGCTGCTCGGCGGCTTCGGCCCACCGTTCGTGTCCGGGTGCGCCGTCGACGACGACGGCCTGCTGGCACTGCGAGCGCGCTGACGGGTGGCGCGCGCCACCTCAGGCGGGGGCGCGGGGGTGCGCCGGCGCGACGGGATCCACGATAGATACATGACGCATCCCTCCTCGCCGGGCCGGACGGCCGCGCCCTCCGCCGCCGAGCGGGCCTACCGGCACCTCAAGCGCGAGATCCTGGAGCAGATCCACCCGGGCGGCTCGCTGGTCAGCGAGGGGGAGATCGCCGAGGCCACCGGGGTCTCCCGCACCCCCGTCCGGGAGGCGCTGCTGCGCCTGGAGGCGGAGGGACTGGTCCGGCTCTATCCGAAGCGGGGCGCGCTGATCCGCCCGGTCTCCGCCCGCGAGATCAACGACGTGATCGAGGCGCGGCGGCTGGTCGAACTGCACGCCGCCGAGCGCGTCTGGCCCCGGCGCGCGGCGCTGCGCGGCGACCTCGCCGCCCGGCTGGCCGAGATGCGCGCCGCGCACGCCGCCGGCGACCTCGCCGCGCTCATGCAGGCCGACCGGGCCTTCCACGCGACCGTGGTGGAGGCGGCCGGCAACGAGATCCTCGCCGAGCTGTACCAGCGGCTGCGCGACCGGCAGCTGCGGATGGGCGAGGCCAGCTTCCGGCTCTCGCCCGGCTGGGCCGAGACGGCGCTCACCGAGCACGCCGAGCAGGTCGCGGCGCTCGACTCCGACGACCCCCGGCGGTGGCTCGCCGCCGTCGCCGCGCACATCGACAACGCCGCGGACGTGCTGCGGACCCTGCGGTGAGGGTGCTGACCGCACCGGTCTCCTCGCGGCGGTCGGCGGGCGGCCTCGTCTGGGGCGTCGCCGTGGCCGCGTACGTGGCAGCCGTGTTCCACCGCAGTTCGCTCGGCGTCACCGGCGTCGACGCGACGCACCGCTTCGACGTCAACGCCTCGGCGCTGGCCACCTTCTCCGTCGCCCAGCTCGCCGTGTACGCGGCGATGCAGGTCCCGGTCGGCGTGCTGCTCGACCGGTTCGGGTCCCGCCGGCTGCTCATCGCCGGCGGCGCCCTGATGGTGGCCGGCCAGCTCTGCTTCGCCTTCGCCACCGACGTGCCCCTGGCGATCGCCGCCCGCGTGCTGATCGGGCTCGGCGACGCGATGACCTTCATCAGCGTGCTGCGCATCGTGGCGCTGTGGTTCCCGGGGCGGCGCTACGCGATGATGACCCAGCTCACCGGCACCCTCGGCCAGCTCGGGGCGATCCTCGGCGCCGTACCGCTGGTGGCGCTGCTGCACTCGGCGGGCTGGACCCCCGCCTTCGTGACCGCCGCGGCGGTCGGGGCGAGCGTGCTGCTGATGATCGTCGTCGCCGTCCGGGACACCCCGGGCGGGTCGGTCCCGGCCGGTGCGGCACCCACCCTCGCCGGCGTCCGCCGGGAGCTGGCCGCCGCGTGGGCTGCGCCGGGCACCCGCCTGGGGCTCTGGACGCACTTCGTCACCCAGTTCTCCGGCGCCGTGTTCGCCCTGCTCTGGGGGTACCCGTTCCTCGTGCAGGGGCAGGGGCTCAGCCCGACCACGGCGGCGTCGCTGCTCACCCTGATGACGGCCGCCATGCTGCTGACCGGGCCGGTGGTCGCCCACCTGTGCGCCCGGCACCCGTTCCACCGCTCGGTGCTCGTCTTCGCGATCACCGGCGCCACCGCCGCGGTCTGGGCCGTCGTGCTCGCCTGGCCGGGGCGCGCGCCGGGCTGGCTGCTGGTCGTGCTGGTGCTGGTGCTCGCCGTCAACGGCCCGGCCTCGCTCATCGGGTTCGACTACGCGCGCAGCTTCAACCCGGTCAACCGGATCGGCAGCGCCACCGGGGTCGTCAACGTCGGCGGCTTCGTCGCCTCGATCGTGCTGGTGCTGGCCGTGGGCGTCGTGCTCGACCTGGCCACCCCGGCCGAGCGGGCCACCCCGGACCTGGCCGCCTTCCGGTGGGCCTTCGCCGTGCAGTACCTCCTCTGGGCGCTCGGCGCGGTCCAGGTGCTGCGCTACCGCAACGCGGCCCGCCGCGACCTCGCCGCACGGACACCCGCCGCGACGCCGAGCTGACCCGTCGCACCGGCCGCGTGACGCCCACCGCCCTCCCCCGGGGCGGGGCGCGAGACCCGGCGCGGGCGTGTTCGCCCGCCGCCGGCGCGGGACGTCAGCGCCGACGGCGGCCGTGGGTGAGGTCGTCCAGCACCAGGGTCAGGCCGGCCCCGAGCAGCCAGACGTCCTTGGCCAGGCCGATGCCCTGCTGGGTGGGCCGGAGGCTGCCCGCCTCGCGCATCCCCGGCGTGCGCAGGTAGAGCTGCACCAGGCCCGCGCCGAACGCGGCCAGCCCCAGCCCGGCCAGCGCCGACGGGACGAACGGCGCGAGCAGCGCGGCGCCCAGGGCGATCTCGGCCCGCGAGAGCAGCCGGGCGAACCGGTCCGGGTCGAGCCTGCCGAGCTGCGGCACGGCCCCGACAGCCATCGCGTGCACGCCCTGCGCGGCCTCGCCCTCCAGCGACCGCTTGCCCAGCCCCGAGTTGAGGACGAACGCGCCGATGCTGACCCGCAGCGGCAGATGGCTGACCTTCATGGCGCACTCCCGTCCGAGCGTCGAACCGTGCCCCCGCCTACCCGCCGCCACCCGGGATAACCGCCCGGCGGCCCCGGGTCGTCCGCGACGATCGGGGGTAGTTTCGCCCGAGGAACGTGATCGAGGTGCCGCGTCAGCGCACCGACGGACGGCGGCGCGACGCGTCGGCGTGGAGCAGGAGGAACCGTGAGCCAGGAGGTCAGGGGAGTCATCTCCCGCAGCAAGGGCGCGCCGGTCGAGGTGACCACGATCGTGCTGCCCGACCCGGGGCCGGGCGAGGCGATCGTGCGGATCCAGTCCTGCGGGGTCTGCCACACCGACCTGCACTACCGGGAGGGCGGCATCAACGACGACTACCCGTTCCTGCTCGGGCACGAGGCCGCCGGCATCGTCGAGCAGGTCGGGCCGGGCGTCGACGGCGTCGCGCCGGGCGACTTCGTGGTGCTCAACTGGCGGGCCGTCTGCGGGGAGTGCCGGGCCTGCCGCCGGGGCCGCCCGTGGTACTGCTTCGCCACCCACAACGCGGCGCAGAAGATGACCCTCACCGACGGCACCGAGCTCACGCCGGCGCTGGGCATCGGCGCCTTCGCCGAGAAGACCCTGGTCCACGCCGGGCAGTGCACCAAGGTCGACCCGGCGGCCCGGCCCGCCGCCGTCGGTCTGCTCGGCTGCGGCGTGATGGCCGGTCTCGGGGCCGCCATGAACACCGGCGGGGTCACCCGGGGCGACTCGGTGGCCGTGATCGGCTGCGGCGGTGTCGGGGACGCGGCGGTCGCCGGCGCGGCGCTGGCCGGCGCGACGACGATCGTCGCCGTGGACACCGACCCCCGCAAGCTCGACTGGGCCCGGAAGTTCGGCGCCACCCACACCGTCAACGCCCGCGAGGACGACCCGGTCGAGGCGATCCGCGCCGCCACCGGCGGCTTCGGCGCCGACGTCGTGATCGACGCCGTCGGTCGCCCCGAGACCTGGAAGCAGGCCTTCTACGCCCGCGACCTCGCCGGCACCGTCGTGCTGGTGGGCGTACCGACGCCGGAGATGACCGTCGAGGTGCCGCTGCTCGACGTCTTCGGCCGGGGCGGCGCGTTGAAGTCCAGCTGGTACGGCGACTGCCTGCCCAGCCGCGACTTCCCCATGCTCACCGAGCTCTACCTTCAGGGCCGGCTCGACCTGGACGCCTTCGTCACCGAGGAGATCGCCCTGGAACAGGTCGAGGAGGCGTTCGCCCGCATGCACCGGGGCGACGTGCTGCGCTCGGTGGTGGTGCTCTGATGGCCGCCCGCGTCGACCACGCCGTCACCTCCGGCACGTTCTCCCTCGACGGCCAGACCTTCGACGTGGACAACAACGTGTGGGTCGTCGGCGACGACACCGAGTGCGTCGTCGTCGACGCCCCGCACGATGTCGACGCGATCCTGGCCGCCGTCGGCGACCGGCGGGTGCGGGCGATCCTCGCCACCCACGCGCACGACGACCACGTCCGGGTGGCCCCGGCGCTGGCCCGGGCCACCGGCGCGCCCGTGCTGCTGCACCCGGCCGACCGGGTGCTGTGGGACATGGTGCACCCCGACGAGGCACCTGGCGGGGAGCTGCGCGACGGGCAGACCGTCGAGGTGGCGGGCACCGCGCTGACCGTGCTGCACACGCCCGGGCACAGCCCCGGCGCGTGCAGCTTCCACGCGCCGCAGCTCGGCGTCGTCTTCACCGGCGACACGCTCTTCGCCGGCGGGCCGGGGGCGACGGGACGCTCGTACAGCGACTTCGGCACCATCGTCGCCTCGATCCGGGACCGGCTGCTCACGCTCCCACCGGAGACGGTCGTGCACACCGGGCACGGGGAGAGCACCACCGTCGCGGCGGAGGCTCCCCACCTCGACGAGTGGCTGGCCCGCGGCCACTGAGCGGCCGGCGGGCGTCCCGGGCAGTCGCCGTACGGGCTGCCCGGGACCGCTCGGCGGCCTACCTCCCGGGCCGGGTCACGCCGGGCGGCGCACGTGCATCCGGATGGTCGTGCCGGCGGCGGTCGTGTGTACGCGCACCAGGTCGCACAGCGCCTGCACGATCACCAGCCCCCGGCCGCCGATGCCGTCCGCCGCCGGGGTCAGCCGCCCCGCCAGCGGGTCGGTCAGCGAACCGTCGTCGTGGATCTCGCAGACCAGGTGCTCGACCGTCCGCCACACGCGCAGCACACCGGCGCCGCCGGCGTGCGCGACGCTGTTGGTCGCCAGCTCGGTCACCGCGATCTGAAGGTCGGCCAGCCGGTCCGCGTCCAGCCCCGCGGCCTCCCCGTGCCCGGCCACGAACCGGCGCACGGCGGAGAGCGTGTCCAGCTCGTACGCCAGCGCCGAGACCGGTTCCGTCGGGCTCGACAGGGGCTCGTTGTAGCGGGCCACCACCTCCGCCGGGGCGTAGCGCGGGCTCGGCCGTCGCCCGGCGCCGTCGACGAGCACGGGGTGCGTGGCGCACGCGTCGGCCAGCACGTCGGCGTCGAGCCCGGCGGTGTCGTACGGGCAGAGGATGGTCGCGTCGCGGCCGGCGAAGGCCATGTTGATCAGCGCCTCGTGCTGGGCGCACGCCGGGTACTCCGTGTCGCTGCGCCCGGCCCAGATCGGCTCGCCGATGATGCGCACCCGCCGGCCGGCGTGCTGGTCGATGAACGCCTGCAACACCCACGGGATGATCCGGCCCGGGTTGCGGCCGGCCTGCGTCATGTCCGCCCAGCGCACGGTGTCGGCGGGGCCGACCTCGGCGCGGACCCGCCGCAGGTTGGCGCCCGGCATCGCGACCAGCACCGGCTCCCCGGCGGCGATACCGTCGGTGATGAACGGGACCGTGCCGGCGAGCAGCGCCCGCGGACCGTCGTAGAAGAACCCCTCGTGCACGAAGGCGCCCTGCTCGACCACGGCACCACCAGTCATTCGTCGCCTTCCGGTTGGCGCCCCCCACTGTAATCGTCGGTCCAGATGCCGGCCCACCGGGTGAAACGTCGGCGTCCACCGGGCTCCGCCGAAGACCGCGATCGGGCCGACGCGGGCGTGCCGGCCAGGATGCCACCGAAGCGAAAAGGGGGTGCGTCCCCGCCCACGCATGGGAGACATTCGTCGCCGTGCGACCCACCGCTGAACCGGCCGCCGCGCAGGCGGCACCGGTACTCACCGCCGCCCAGAGCGCCGCCCTCGCGTACGTCCGCGCGGTGGCGCTGCGTGACCGTCCTGCCGCCCTGGCCGCCATCGCCCGGGCGCTCGCCGGCTCCGGCGTCACCCACGGTCCGGAGCTGTTGATCGCGGCGGTCGGCCGGCACGGGCGGCTCACCCTCAACTTCCACCCCGACCGGCTGCTCGCCGACGGGCGTACGGTCGCCGAGGCCCTCGCCGCCGAGGGCGTCTACCGCAGCCAGTTCGAGACGGGCATCTCCAACGGCGGCCTGACCGCCTTCCCCGGCGGTGACCGGGACCGTTGGGAGGAGTCCCTCTTCGGCGGCGCCTACCAGGCACCCGGCGTACCCCTCGCGGACCGGCCGAAGTACGGCGGCCTGAACCTGCTCGACCATCCCGACGGCGCGTGCCCCCGGTTCGGCTCCTGTCACCTGCGGCTGCGTCCGCAGGTGCTCGCGCGGGCCACGTTCTGCTTCGGCGACAGCCACCTCGGCCCCCGGGACCTGGGCACCGTCGACGTCTTCGAGCCGGTGCTGGCGGCCCTGCTGGCCGCCACCGACGACACCGGGATCAGCCTCGGCGTGCCGGGCGACGTGGTGAGCCTGGCCCAGGCCCTGCTGCGCCGCCGGGAGGACGCCGCGTGGGCCCCCGGCGCGGCGGGGCGCGCGCTCGACGACTACATCGAGGCCCAGATCCACGGCGAGCTGAGCCTCGCCCGCGACGTGGAGGCGATGGTCGTCGACCCGTCCTTCCGGGGCACCGAGGCCGGGGAGATCCTCGCCGCGCTCGCCCGACGGCACGGCTTCGCCCTGCTCTGGCACGCCGGGTTCGCGCTTCCCGTCGACCGGATAGACGCCGACTTCCGGGGCCCGGCCATCCCGCCGCTGGCCGCCCGGGTGCACGCCGAGTTCGCCCGGCCGGGGGAGCTGGTCGACGCCGCCCTGATCGGCCGGGCGGCGGCCTCGGTGGTCAGGGAGCCGTCCCGCTGGGCCGACCGTGGGCCGACGCACGTGACCCTCCAGCACCTCAAGCAGCTCTGGCACGTCCTGGTCCGCTTCGGCGCCCCGCGCGACGCCTAGGAACGAACGCCCCCGCGCTGCCGCGCGGTCTGCGGCTCATCGGGACGGGGCGTTGCTGCCCCTGCGTCCGATCCGCGTAGTGACCCCGGTCACAGCCGACTGCGGCCGGCGCATATCCGGAATGACCGACAGGCCCGGCTGGTTGTGTCCCCCGTACCGCCGGAGCCGAAACCCGTCCGGCACGGAAGTTTCCCCTCCAGGAGTGCTCATCCAGGGAGCGCTTCGCCTGACCGAAAGGGCAACCATCGTGAAGTACGACTTCACTCGATGGCTCCCGGCCATCGCGAAGGACCCGACGGACTCGAACCGCAAGATCGCTCTGTCCGTGGTGGGTGTCGCCGCCCTCGGTGGTCTCGCCTTCGGCCCGACGGCCGTGGCCGCGCCGGTCACGTCCGCGCCCCACGAGGGTGCCGTGGCGGCGATCGAGCAGGCCACCGGCAAGAGCCGGCCGGGCGCGGCCGAGGAGTCGGCACTGACCACGGGCGGTACGACCACCAAGCCCTCCGCCGACAAGCCCAGCCGCGAGAAGCTCATCCCGCACGGCGTGCAGGGCGCCCAGTCGCGCATCCCGCTCGACGACGCGCAGCTCGCCAACGCCAAGGCCATCATCGAGGAGGCCAAGGAGAGCGGTGTGGGTGAGCGGGGCGCCGTCATCGGCATCGCCACGTCGCTTCAGGAGTCGAAGCTCTACAACCTCGGCCACCTGGGCGTGTACAACGACCACGACTCGCAGGGCCTGTTCCAGCAGCGCCCGTCGTCGGGTTGGGGCTCGCCCGAGCAGATCACCGACCCCGAGTACGCCTCGGAGGCGTTCTACCGGGCGCTCAAGAACGTGGGCGGCTGGCAGGACCTGCCGCTGACCTCCGCCGCGCAGACCGTGCAGGTCTCGGCCTACCCCTTCGCGTACGCGCAGTGGGAGGAGCAGGCGGCGGACATCGTGTCCCAGCTCTGGTGACGATCGCGTGACACCGGCCGGTCCCCGCCCCGGGGGCCGGCCGGTCGCGTCCATGCCGACGACGTCCCGCATCCGGACCACCGCCCATGTGCACCACCCGCCAGGCGACCGCCGCCCCGGCCGCAGCCGGCGCAGCGTCTCGTCGTGGTGGCCAGCGCGAGCCCTGTCGAGCTGCCCCGTCCACGAGACCGCCTTCCAGGTCCGGGCCCGCCACGCCGGCGGGGGACCACCGGTGGAACACCAGGGGTGTCACCGGGGCCGGGAGACACCCCTGGTGTTCCACCGGTGGCCGTCGCCAGCGTCCCTGCTCTCGAATCCGTCCGCTGCGGCTCCGTTTCGGGGCCGGTCTGCGTCCGGGCCGGGTCTGGGTCCCGTGAGATCTTGGTGGGAGAGTGCCCCTCCAGGGGCGTGAAGCTACCAAGATCTCGGTCGGTCGCGATCATGCCTGGCTGCGTTGTGTGTCCGGTTGTGGCGTAGGCGTGCGGTGGGCTTGGCTGGTCTGGTCCGGGGTGTTCGGTTTGGGGTGTGGTCGGGGGCATCGTGGGGGCGGAATCGTGGCGGGGGTGGGGTGGTTACATGATGCGTACGACCGAGTAG